>NZ_LMMK01000025.1:0-1080 GCF_001422795.1 Methylobacterium sp. Leaf88
GACCGGTGCGGTGACGGTTGAGAAGACGGAGAGGACCTTCTGGACCTCGGTGAAGGGGGCGTTGGAGACGTAGACGAGGTCGCGGTTGCGCATGCGGAAGGCCTGGGTCAGGAACAGGCTGTTGGGGTCGCGCATGTTGATCCGGTAGACCACCGGGACCAGGGGCGTGCCCAGCAGGGGGCTGCCCGGCTTCAGGCGCCGCACCACCGCGGCCGGCTCGAAGCGGAAGATGAAGGTGCCCGAGGGATCGGCCTGGAAATCGGACAGGCCGCGCGCCTTGGCCAGCGCCTGGGCCAGGGTGATGCCCTCGGCCTGGAACGGGATCTCGGTGGAGTTGCCCAGCGCGCCCACCGCCAGGAAGGTCTGGGGATCGCGCACCAGGGTCAGGGTGTCGCCCGGGCGCAGGAAGATGTTCTCGACCGGGTTCGACACCACCGTGGTCAGCGGCACCGTGGCGGTCTGCTGGCCCCGCGAGAGCCGCACGAAGGTCTCGTTGACCGGCGCGCGCACGCCCCCGGCGGTGGCGACCACGTCGAGCAGGCGGTCCCCCTTGCCCGAGAGCGGCACCCGGGCCCCGGCCACGACCTCGCCGGTGACGGTCACCGTCTGGGACACCGCCTTGGTGACCGAGACCAGCACCTGGGGCTGGATCGCCTTGCCGGCGAGCTCGGTCTCGATCAGGGCCTGTACGTCCTGGGGCCGGCGCCCGGCCACCTGGATGCGCCCGGCATAGGGCACGCTGATGGCCCCGTCGCGGGGCACCACCTGCTCGGGGATGAGGGCGGACTTGGAGCCGGCCGAGAAGCGGTCGGCCACCAGGGGCCCGGAGAACAACCCGCCCGAGCCGGCCTCCCAGACCGAGACGGCCACGTAGTCGCCCACCCCGATCACCGACTCGAGGGAGGGGCGCCGGTCCCCGAAGGAGGCCAGCAGGCTGTCCAGCGCACGCCCGCGCAGCGCCTCGATCGTGGCCGCCGACAGGTCCACGATCTCGTAGCGGGCGAACGTCCCCTCGCTCGTGGACACGTCCGCCCCCTCCACAACCGCCCCCGTCGTCGGGCCGGCCGCAGGCAGAAGCGA
>NZ_LMMK01000026.1:0-1175 GCF_001422795.1 Methylobacterium sp. Leaf88
GCACCATCCGGACTTCGTGCCGCCGGGGCTGTCGGCCCGGTGCCGCCCGGTCGCCCTCGACGGCCCCCTCGTCGAGGCGGAGCGCGCCCGCCTCGATGCCGTCTTCGCCCGGATCCTCGCCGAGGACTGCGACTGGGATGCGGGCACCCGCCACTTCGCTTCCGCCGCCCAGTAGGCGCCGGTTCGTCCACGATCCGGCGCCTACGCGACACCCAGAGCACGCCCCCAGTCCTTACGCCCGACGAGACCGTCAGAATCTACCGAGTTGTGCATTTCGACGAGCCGCTTCGGCCGGGCAAAGAACGTGGATCAGCATCCATCGCCGTTGCGGTCTCCATCATGGCAATCGCTCGGCGCGACACACACGGAACGACCTTGTCTCCGGTAAATCGGTCGGACGGCATCCCGCGCAACCCAATCCATGAGAGGTCCGCACCATGGCATCGACGCAGACGTTTTCCCGCTTCTACTCGCTGGGAACGGCCGACAGTAAGAACGGCGACGACATGATCGCGATCGGCAGCAGATCGGGAGGGACGGAGGGCCAGTTCGTGCTCAGCGATCTGCCGTCGACCGACGGGTCCGACGACCCGAACATCCTGGGCGACACCCCGGCCGACAAGATGCAGATCGTCCAAACCGTCGGGGATCAATCGACCACTTTCACCAATCGGGAGTATGTCGGCCAGCTCGGAGATTCGGGCGGCGTCGTCACCCGCGTCTTTTCAGCAGCCAGGGGTGAGTACGTCTACCTCCTCTACTCGAACGATGTTTACGAGCCGGGGCAATCCATCACCGTCCAGCAGGATCCCTACGCCCTCTGCTTCGGATCCGGCACGCGCATCCTGACGACGCGGGGCGAGGTCGCCGTGGAGGACCTGCAGGTCGGCGACCGCGCCGTCACCGCCTCCGGCCGCCACCGTACGATCACCTGGACCGGCCATCGTGATCTCGGGGCAGAGCGGCCGCTGCCCGCCGACCAGTCGCCCATCCGCATCCGGGCCGGCGCCTTCGGCCACGGCCTGCCTAGGCGCGACCTCTTCCTCTCCCCCGGGCATCCCGTTCTCGTCGGCGCCGATGCCGAGGCTCAAGGCGGCGTACTCGTGCCGGTTATGTGCCTAGCCAACGGAACCACCATCGCCCGCACCAGCCTGGCGCGCGTCTCCTACTGGCAC
>NZ_LMMK01000027.1:0-1190 GCF_001422795.1 Methylobacterium sp. Leaf88
ATGGCCAAAGAGAAATTCGCGCGTACGAAGCCGCACTGCAACATTGGCACGATCGGTCACGTGGATCACGGCAAGACGTCGTTGACGGCGGCGATCACGAAGGTTCTGGCCGAGACGGGCGGAGCGACGTTCACGGCCTACGACCAGATCGACAAGGCGCCGGAGGAGAAGGCGCGCGGGATCACGATCTCGACGGCGCACGTGGAGTACGAGACCACGAACCGGCACTACGCGCACGTGGATTGCCCCGGTCACGCCGACTACGTGAAGAACATGATCACGGGCGCGGCGCAGATGGACGGCGCGATCCTGGTGGTGTCGGCGGCCGACGGCCCGATGCCGCAGACGCGCGAGCACATCCTTCTGGCCCGCCAGGTCGGCGTTCCGGCGCTGGTGGTGTTCCTGAACAAGGTCGACCTCGTCGACGACGCCGAGCTCCTCGAGCTCGTCGAGATGGAGGTGCGCGAGCTCCTCTCCAAGTACGACTTCCCCGGCGACGACATCCCGATCACCAAGGGCTCGGCCAAGGTGGCGCTGGACAACGGCGACAAGGCGATCGGCCACGACGCCGTGCTGGCGCTGATGGCGAGCGTGGACGCCTACATCCCGCAGCCGGAGCGTCCGATCGACAAGCCGTTCCTGATGCCCATCGAGGACGTGTTCTCGATCTCGGGCCGCGGCACGGTGGTGACGGGTCGCGTGGAGCGCGGCATCGTCAAGGTCGGCGAGACGGTGGAGATCGTGGGCATCCGCGACACCCAGACCACGACGGTCACGGGCGTCGAGATGTTCCGCAAGCTGCTCGACCAGGGCCAGGCGGGCGACAACGTCGGCGTGCTGCTGCGCGGGACCAAGCGCGAGGACGTGGAGCGCGGCCAGGTCGTGTGCAAGCCCGGCTCGGTCAAGCCCCACACCAAGTTCAAGGCCGAGGCCTACATCCTCACCAAGGAGGAGGGCGGCCGCCACACGCCGTTCTTCACCAACTACCGCCCGCAGTTCTACTTCCGCACCACGGACGTGACCGGCGTGTGCGTGCTGCCCGAGGGCACCGAGATGGTGATGCCCGGCGACAGCGTGACCATGGACGTCACCCTGATCGTGCCGGTGGCCATGGAAGAGAAGCTGCGCTTCGCCATCCGTGAAGGCGGACGCACCGTCGGCGCAGGCGTCGTCGCCGCCATCAACGAGTA
>NZ_LMMK01000028.1:0-1265 GCF_001422795.1 Methylobacterium sp. Leaf88
GCGGTGGTCCAAGGGTAAAGTTAGTGCGCGGTAGGCCGCTTCACCACGGGTAGCTTGGCCGGCGCAGCTGGTCGGGCGAGCGCAGACGGCCAAGCGGAGAACGCTGGCACGAACACCTCCGGTGCCGGGGGCCGGTATCCCAGCGATGCATGTGGGCGCACAGTGTTGTAGTGACGCCTCCAGCTTTCGATCACGATCTGCGCCTCCTTGAGTGTGTAGAAGATCTCGCCATTCAGGAGTTCGTCGCGCAGACGCGCGTTGAAGCTCTCGACGTACCCATTCTCCCACGGTGAGCCTGGCGTGATGTAGGCGGTTTTGCTGCCGACCGCGGTGATCCAGGCTTGCACAGCCTTGGCGACGAACTCCGGCCCATTATCCGAACGAATATGGCCCGGTACGCCACGCAGGATGAACAGGTCCGAGAGCACGTCGATGACGTCGATCCCCTTGAGCTTACGTGCGACCCGGATCTCCAGGCATTCGTGCGTGAACTCGTCGAGCACGTTGAGCATCCGGATCTTGCGCCCATCGTGCGTGCGGGCCTCGACGAAGTCGTACGACCACACGTGATTGCGGTGTTCCGGGCGAAGACGAACACAGGAGCCGGCGTTGTCCCAGATCCGCCCCCGCTTAGGCTGCTTGGCCGGCACTTTCAGACCCTCACGCCGCCAAATGCGTTCGACGCGCTTGTCGTTGACGAACCACCCGGCCGCCTTCAGCAACGCGCTGATCTTGCGGTAGCCGTAACGCCCGTACTTTTCGGCCAACGCCACGAGATCAGCCGTCAGAGCCTCTTCGTCGTCGCGGCCCCGCGGTACCTTGCGCTGCGTCGAGCGATGTTGTCCGAGCGCCCGACAGGCGCGGCGCTCGGAGACGGTCATCGTCCGCATGATGTGCTCGACACAGGCGCGCCGGCGCGCGGGGCTCAAAAGTTTCCCCGGGACGCCTCCTGCAGGATCAACTTGTCGAGGGTGAGATCCGCAATCGCCTTTCGCAGCCGAGCGTTCTCGGTCTCCAGGTCCTTCATCCGTCGAACTTGATCCGACTTCAGGCCGCCAAACTCACGCCGCCATCGGTAGTACGTCACCGAACTCACGCCGAGCGCGCGGATTGCATCGGCCACGCTCTGGCCCTGTGAGATCAGCACATCCGCCTGCCGCAACTTGGCAACGATCTCCTCAGGTTTCGGGTGCTTTGCCATCTCGTCCGTCCTCCAGGCTCAAAAGCCATACCAAAGGGCGGACCACTTCAATGGGGGCGGATCA
>NZ_LMMK01000029.1:0-1276 GCF_001422795.1 Methylobacterium sp. Leaf88
GTCACACGAGAAGAATGTCGTGGGCGTGCAGGTTGGTCTGCGGGGTTGCGAAGGTGGCCACCACCACGGCCGCGCCCGCCCCCGTACCGTCGGCGTCCCACAGGAGCTGCTTGTGAGCGACGTCGTTGAGGAACTGGCCATGGCCGGCCAGAGTCGCGGCGGTGCCGGTCACGAAGTAGTCGTCCGGCAGCACGCCCGCCTCGGTGTGCCCGCCCAGCGCCGTGTGCTGGAACGACAGGGTGTCGCCCGCGCCGAAGCTCGGCAGCGCCTTCTTGGTCAGGCCCTGGAACACGAACTGGTCCGCGCTGCCCGTCAGCGTCACCGTCACGTCCTGGCTCGCCGCCCCCGACTTCCCGTCCCCGACCTGCATCGTGTAGGTCTGGGTCACGCTCTGGCCGGCGGCCAGGCCGTCCAGGGCCTTGTCGGCCACCTGGAACGTCCAGCCCACCGAGCCGGTCCCGCCGCCGGTCGTGTCCGAGACCACGCTGGCCGCCAGCGTGCCGAGGTAGCCGCCCGCCTTGGGGGTGATGCGCACGCTGTGCGCGTCCGACAGGTCGGCATCCGCGAAGGCGAAGGCGCCCCCCGTCTGCTGCAGGCCCGCATCGCCGAACACGCCCGCCTTCTCCGTCACCGTGCCGGCGATGGCCGCGTCCCCGGGGGCGTAGCCCTTGATCGTCGGCGCGTCGTTGACGCCCTTGAGGGTGATCGTCACCGCCTGCTGGGCGCTGCCGCCGTGCCCGTCATCGGCCACCACCGTGGTGACGAGCTTGAGCGCGTCGTTCTGCCCGATGAAGTCGAGGGCCGTGTCGGCGATCGCGTAGGTCCAGGTCGCGCTGCCCTTGTTGGCGCCCAGGTCCCCCGTCGGCATCGTGAAGGCGGCCTTGAGCGCGGCGATCTGGTCGGGCGTCAGGCTGGCGCTCAGGTCGACGCCCGCGGCGGTGACGTAGCTCAGGCTCTGGCCGGCCACCGAGACGGTGAGATGGTCGCTCAGGTCGGCATCCGCGAAGGCGAGGGTGCCCGACCGGCTGTGGTTGACCGCCGCCCCCTCGTACCAGGTGGCCCCGGCGCTGCCCGTGATGGTGGGCAGGTCGTCGCTGCCCACCAGGGTCACGGTCACGTCCTGGCGCACTAGGCCGCCCTGCCCGTCCGAGAGGGTGAGCGTGTAGGTCTGGTCCAGGGTCTGGCCGGCAGCGAGGAAGTCCAGAGCCTTGTCGGGCGCGTTCCAGGTCCAGACGAGCCGGCCCGCTCCGCCGCCCGTGGTGTCGGCGACGATGGC
>NZ_LMMK01000030.1:0-1317 GCF_001422795.1 Methylobacterium sp. Leaf88
TGAACCGCGCCGGGTTTCCCGGAGGCCCCAACTCTTGCGAGGATGGAGCCATGACCAAGCGAACCCCACCCTTTTCCCCTGAAGTCCGCGAGCGCGCCGTGCGGATGGTGTTGGAGCACCAGGGCGAGCACGACTCTCATACGGTGCGATCCGCTCGATTGCCGCCAAGATCGGCTGCTCGGGCGAGACGCTGCGGAATTGGGTACGCCAGGCCGAGCGCGACCAGGGCCAACGAGCCGGCCCGACGACGGACGAGCGCGAGCGGATCAAGGCGCTGGAGCGGGAGGTTCGCGAACTCCGGCAGGTCAACGAGATCCTGAGAAAGGCATCGGCGTATTTTGCCCAGGCGGAGCTCGACCGCCCGTTCAAGCGATGATCGCGTTCATCGACGATCACCGCGGGGCCTACGGGGTCGAGCCGATCTGCCGCGTGCTGCCGATCGCCCCGTCGACGTATCACGCCCATGTCGCGCGCCGGGCCGATCCTAGTAGGCTGCCAGCACGATCCAGGCGGGATGCGGTGCTGATGACCGAGATCCGGCGCGTGTACGAGGCGAACTTCTGCGTCTACGGCGTACGCAAGATCTGGTGGCAGCTCGACCGTGAGGGGATCACGGCGGCTCGTTGCACCGTCGCACGGCTGATGCGAGCGATGGGTCTGCAAGGCGTCGTACGAGGCAAGACAGTCCGGACGACGATCCCTGATCCAGCCGCGGCGTGCGCACTCGACCGGGTCAACCGGCAGTTCAAGGCCGCGTGTCCGAACAGGCTGTGGGTCGCGGACTTCACCTACGTCGCCACCTGGGGCGGCTTCGTCTATGCGGCTTTCGTGATCGATGTCTTCGCTCGCCGGATCGTGGGCTGGCGCGTGACGCGCTCGGCGCGAGCGGACTTCGTGCTCGATGCCTTGGAGCAAGCTCTGCATGAGCGCCGCCCCTTCGCAGGCAGCGGTCTCGTCTGTCACTCCGACCGCGGATCGCAATACGTCAGCATCCGATACACCGAGCGCCTTGCTGAAGCGGGCATCGAACCCTCCGTCGGCAGCGTCGGCGACTCGTACGATAATGCTCTTGCCGAGACCGTGATCGGACTGTTCAAGACCGAGGTCATCCATCGGCGTGGCCCGTGGCGGTCGTTCGAAGCCGTCGAGTTCGCTACCCTCGAATGGGTGAATTGGTTCAATCACCGTCGGCTGCTCGAACCGATCGGCAACGTGCCTCCCGCTGAAGCTGAAGCGCGCTACTATGCCCAGACCGAGGCGCAAGCCTGGGCCGCATAACCCAAACCAAATGGCCTCCGGGAATTCCGGAACGGTTCA
>NZ_LMMK01000031.1:0-1387 GCF_001422795.1 Methylobacterium sp. Leaf88
CGTCATCGACCAGTCCAGCAGGGCCCGGGCGGCGCGCAGGTGGCGCCCGTCGATCGCCTGCTCGAGGCCTTCGCGAAACTGGTCGCTGACCGGCGACGTCATCGAGCCCATGGGCCGGGTGATGCCGGCCCATTCCCGGATCTCCCCGCCCGAACTTCGGATGGGGACGACGAAACTCTCGAAACGCTCCCGTCCATGGCGCATGATGCGCAGGAGAGGTGTCGCTCGGTAGGCGAGACCCGCACTGAACGCTTCGCCGCCATGGGCACGCCAGTGCTCACGCTCCTCATGCGTGATCGTCTGGAAAGCATCTGTCGCGATCTCAGAGGCCGAGAGGCCCGTGAGGTCGCAGAATTCCTGTGTGAAATCGAGACCGGTAACCAGATCACTGGAGAAGAACAGGGTCCGCCTTTCGTTGAACAGAGCCCGCCAGCGCCGCTGCTCGGCCATGCGTGCCTGCTGCAGCCGCTCCTGATCCGTCACGTCGAGCACGACACCGGCCGCCCCGCGGGGGCGCCCGTCCGGCGTGAGATAGATCTCGCACCGGACCGACAGCACGCGGATCGCGCCGTCCGGGCGGAGCAGGCGGACGGTCTTCTGGCCGAACGTCACGCCCTGGATCAGGTCGGCGCGGGTCTCCACCCGCTCCCGGTCCTGGGGATGGATCAGTCCGAGGAGACGCTCGTAGCCCGGCCGTGTGGTCTGGGGGTCGAGGCCGAGCACGCGGAACAGGCCCGGCGACCAGGCGTGATGGTTGTCCGCGAAGCCCCAACTCCAGGTCCCGGTGACACCCTGGCTCTCGATGAGGTCCAAAAAATACGGGGACGCGAATTCGAGGCTTTCCAGATTCATCCGTATGACGCCGGCACCCAACACCAAAAACCGCCTCGTCCTTATAGTATCCGCTCGGCATATGGCGAAATCGAGGGATGAAAACTTAGAGTTCAGCACCCGATCCGTGTCTTGATAACCTAAGGTATGTTTCTCGATGTGCGGGCAATTCGCCGCGATAGTGCGGCGCTCGTCGCGGGCCGGGCCGGACGCCGTCGGGGACTTGACCTCCGATGTCGTGGAGGCCCCGGGCTCAGCGAGGGCGGGCTCGCCCCTCGGCCGGCGGACCGGCGCGCATCCGATCCGTCCGATCCCTCCGGGATGGGGGATCCGGGCCTTGCGCGAGCGCCGCGCCGACATGGCGAACCAAGCACCGCTCCGGGTGCGCGAAGCCCGATCAGCGCAGGCCGACGCCGATGATCCCACCCTCCATCAGGGAGAAGCGGATGCCGAAGCCGCGCAGGGTGTCCACGGCCCTGTGGCGGGAGCGCTGCGCGATCGCCGCGACGTTCTCCTCCATGCGCTTGACGGTGGAGAGCGAGAGACCGGCGGCCCG
>NZ_LMMK01000032.1:0-1619 GCF_001422795.1 Methylobacterium sp. Leaf88
GTGTCCGACGCAGCGGGTGTGACGGTGACCGGAGTGGGACTTACGGTTCTCCGATCTAGCCCAGGCGGATCAGGGAGATGAGCGATGGACCACTATGTCGGCCTCGATGTCTCGGTGCGCAGCACGAGCATCTGCATCCTGAGCGCGTCCGGTCAGGTCGTGCGCGAGGGCAAGGTGGAGAGCGAGCCGGAAGCCATCGTGGCGTTTCTGGGCGGTCGCGGTCTGGCCTACGGGCGGGTCGGGATCGAGGCCGGTCCGCTCTGCCAGTGGCTCTATGCCGGCTTGGCGAAGGCGGGCCTGCCGGTGGTGTGCATCGAGACGCGTCACGCCAAGGCGGTGCTGAGCGCCCAGGTGAACAAGACCGACCGCAACGACGCGCGCGGCATCGCCCAGATGATGCGGGTCGGCCTCTACAAGCCGGTTCACGTGAAGACCCTGGCCAGCCAGGAGATCCGTGCCCTGCTCGGCGGGCGCCGGACCTTGCAGGCCAAGCTCATGGACATCGAGAACAGCATCCGGGGGCTGCTGCGCAACTTCGGCCTGAGGGTCGGGACCGTGACCCGCGCCCGCTACGAGGAACGCATCCGCGAACTGACGGACGGCCGAGCCGGGTTGATCGCCGTGATCGAGCCGATGCTGACCGTGCGCCGCGTGGTGCGCGAGCAATACGTGCTCCTGCATAAGCGGATGCTGGCGCTGGCTCGCGCGGACGAGCCCTGCCGCCTGCTGATGAGTGCGCCCGGTGTCGGCCCGTTCGTCGCGTTGACCTATCGCGCGGCGGTCGACGAGCCGGCCCGCTTCCGCCAGTCCCGCGCGGTCGGCGCGCACTTCGGACTGGCGCCGCGAACCCACCAGTCGGGCGAGTTGGACCGGCGCGGGCCCATCACCAAGAACGGCGACGAGACCCTACGCGCCGCGCTGTTCGAGGCAGCCCTGGTGCTGCTGCGGCCGGGCTCGAAGCCTTCGCCGCTGAAGGCATGGGGCCTGAAGCTCGCCAAGCGTCGCGGGACGGCCAAGGCCATGGTCGCGGTGGCACGGCGGCTGGCGGTGATCCTCCACCGGATGTGGGTCGATGGAACGCCGTTCCGCATCGAGGCGGCGATGGCGTAATCGACCTGTCGTAGAAATCCGCCGCGAGGCGGAGCGGTGTCCCTCCAGGGACCGAAGGTCGGTGAGATCGCGGGCGGGTTGAAGGGCCTTCGGGCGACTTCCCGAAAAAACTTGATCCACCTCCTGTCGGACCCAACCATGAAGCGGCCGGCGTGCCGACTTCGGAGAGAAGCCAGAGACCTGGTGGGACAGTCGAGCTAAGATCGCCCTGAAGGACAGGAGGTCTCCTTGACCCATCCGCTCTACCGAATCTTGCGGCTCCTCGAAGAGCAGGGGCTATGGTTCCGGGTGGACCGGCACCGCGACGACACTGTGATGATCACCGTCACTGTAGTCGGCGAGCGCCTGGAGATCGATGTCTTCGAGGATGGTCACGTCGAGTTCTCGCGCTTCAAAGGCACGGAAGACCTTGAATCCGACGAAGACGCCCTGAACGAATTGATCCGCCAACACGGACGAGAGCAGGTTGGCGATAATCCCTCTTGACCTGAAACACCCAATAGAGAAGG
>NZ_LMMK01000033.1:0-1737 GCF_001422795.1 Methylobacterium sp. Leaf88
CGTGGTGAAGCGGCCTACCGCGCACTAACTTTACCCTTGGACCACCGCGTGGGGGCCGATCACCATCCCGCGACGCAGAAGAGGTCACCGTAGCAGGTGACATCTGTTATGATCAGATCATAAGTCGGCATTTTTTGGCGCTCCCCCCATTAGACGCAGTCTGTATTTCTGAGGGTGGCTTTGCAAGTATAGCGAGTGATCGGTATCGTTGCCCTTCTGGCCGCGCTCTTGGCTGCGCCGGAACCACGCCAAAGCGCGTTTCCGTCATACGGCATCGATCGCTAACGCGCACAAGAGTTGGGAGCGCTGCCCCACGCGAGGGGCAAGGGAACGCTGGCGCTCGTACGGGCCGGTATCCCCGGCCTTACCCACGTCGTTCCGCTATTCTGTGCAGATCGGGCGATCCCCTTCCGGCCCGGACGCCCGCGCCCCTTGCTACCCCCGCTCTCACGGTGCCGCCGCTGATCGACCGCGAATCGTTCGAGATGTTGCAGACACGGCTCAAGGCCCGCCATCCGATAGTGACGCCAGCCCGCGTCAGCAGCGGCCCAGCACTCATCACCGGCCTCTGCTTCTTCGCGAAGTGCGGGGTGCGATGACGTTCGCACCGGCAAGGGCAGGGCCGGAGGGATGTACCGCTGCTATGCCTGCTCGACCGCTGCGGGGAACGCAGCGAACGTCGCCGCGAGCACTTGGCAGACCTGCACCGGCGGATCACGGAGGCGGAGGCCGATCAGCGTCTCAATCGGCCTTACGATGCGATCAAATGAGGGATCGCCGCTCTGGACGATGCGAGTTAAAGGAACGGATCGAGACGTTGAAGGCGATGAGAGACCAGGCTGCGGCTGATGCGGAACGCGTCCAGGCGACCCTCGGTAGCGCCGGCCGTCGGGAGATCACCCCGGCCATGATCGACGCACTCTCGACGGCCGCGCACGGCCGGGAGGGGCGGCTTCGGCAGGAACACCTGAGCGCAGCGTATCGAGGCCGCTGCCGACGGAGCCCGCATCATGGAATCGAAGTCCGTACTGCTGCAAACCTCCGTCGCCGCTACGAGCGGTAGATCGGCGGGTCTTGGTGTCCGCAGTTCTGTACCGAAATGGCGCACCCATCAGGATTCGAACCTGAGGCCTTCGCCTTCGGAGGGCGACGCTCTATCCAGCTGAGCTATGGGTGCATATTGCTTACGCAGTGCTTACGCGAAATTTCTTGGCCTGGGAAGTCCCGATCCGCCTTCTTGTAAGCACTTGTACAATCTGTATTTTTCGACCTGCACTTCTACGTCCGCACCCTTGACTTCAGCCTTCGGAGGGCAACGCTCTATCCAGCTGAGCTACGGGTGCTGACCGTTCCGCCCTGGTAGCCCATACGAGGGCGCCGCGCAACGGGTTCGTGAAAGCGTTTCGGCCACGTGAAGGGCGGCAGCGCGCGGAGGGCGACGCTCACACGTTCGAAGCGGGACGGCTGTGCCCCGCACGAAAGGTGACAACCGGTTGTTCGCGACAATAGCCCAGCAGACGCAGCCGGGTCCGGCCCGACGGCGGCCGACTCGGACCCGATCGTTAATCTGCCGACGGAACCAGGGTGGGACTGCGGAACGGGACTTGGGTCGTGGACAAACGCCCGGTGTGAGGCCGGTCTCCGTGTCTGCCAACGAAGGGCAATCCTCGTCACCTGATCGGCCCCCACGCGGTGGTCCAAGGGTAAAGTTAGTGCGCGGTAGGCCGCTTCACCACG
>NZ_LMMK01000034.1:0-169 GCF_001422795.1 Methylobacterium sp. Leaf88
TGGTGGCCACCTTCGCAACCCCGCAGACCAACCTGCACGCCCACGACATTCTTCTCGTGTGACGCCGAGCTTCCCGTGTGGCGCCGGGGGAGCTGGTTCGTCCCCGCCCCCGGGTCGGCCCGGCCCCGGGCCCGGGCGGAGCCGAGCCCACACCGGCGCTCCGGGGACG
>NZ_LMMK01000034.1:250-16130 GCF_001422795.1 Methylobacterium sp. Leaf88
CGTGTTCGAGACGGATCAAGATAATTGCATGTCTCGTTGGGCGGCACATCCTTGATCCCCCACCGGATACCGATCGACGGTGGGGCATACGCAGGCGTCGAGCCTTGATCCCGGACAGGTCCGAGTCGAACGAGCTACTGACGATCCTTTAGAAGGTTTGCGAAGAAAGGAGTCAGATAGTCATTTGCATATCCCGTCAGATGATCGCCGTCCGAGACTAACGGCATACCATCCTTCACGGCTAGACATGCCGCATCATGACAAAGCAGGGGGAAGGGGTCCCAGATTTCGATACGCGGGTCGAGGTTTTTCAATTTTGTGTAGATGACAAGGGCTTGTTTTCTTCGTTCCTGTAATTCTGTGTAGGGAACGGATTTTTCCCGGCATCTCGGATTGGCCTGATTGAACCAGTCGAAGCATCGCATCGGCTCATATTTATAGACAGGTTTAGGTGCCTCCAAGACGACTCGTATTCCCTGATCGATGAGAGTCGTTAGGCGCTTGGCTTCATGAGAAATCATAGCGTCACTGTAATTAATTGAATGTATCTCGGCTTCATTGTCAGATGAATCGGACGTCTGATACCGGCGAATGCGAAGGCCGGGGAAGAATATCACATCACCTGATTTTGCACTCAGGGCTATAGCAGTAAGTCCGTTTTCAATGAAAAGCGCGCATGTGGTTTTTGTTTGGCCAATCATTGGCAACCAGGCGCAGCCAGTCCCTGTAAAGATCGTTGCCGTCAGGCCCTCATGTCGGACAATATTCCCGACAAGACGCTGATAAGCCCCAGCGTGCGAGTCGCCAAGAACATAGAGATGCCGAGGATCTGCCCCCTGTTCGCAAGACTGCGGGACAAAATCGTACCGGATCGTTCCGCCCGCAAACGACCGACGGCCTCGCTGCGCTTGGCACCTGCCGCCGTGACCAGGTGTCGACGGCAGCCAAACGTCGCGATCGCCGGTTACGGAGAGGGTCAGACTGGGTCGTGCCGCTGCAAGGATGCCCATGGAGGCCCCGACGACGCCCATTGCTGTAAGCCCAGACAGGATGACATGCCCGTCACACCAAGCGCCGATTCGGCCGCTGACTCGAGCCGGTCTTTCGATCAGACGGTTAGATAAGTCTGCTAGGAGAAAACTCGCGGCGAGCGCGACGAATTTCGGTAGATAGGTCTCTAATCCAATCGTCCACTGCAGGGAAACAATGACGAACCAATGCCAAAGATATATCGAAAAAGAAATTTTGCCAATATACTGAAGTATTTTAATTGAGAAAATACGCGATATGAGGCCGTTCCGATCTAAGTATAGATTGTATAACATGAGTGACGCAGAAATTGCTGGGACAATGGAGTAGGGGAATGGAAAATTGACGGAGTCTATGAATCCATATGCGGCTGCAATCGCGATCAGCCCACACAGGCCGGCCGCGAATACGAGAATTTGAAAAGGGCGACCTGCAGTCGGACGCCCTGAAATTTTCTCCACCAGAATGAACAGGGCGATGCCGGTTGCGAGTTCCCAGAACCGCGAGGGAAGCATGTAGAAAGCAAAAGGACGGCTGACATGTGTGCTCAATACAGCAACGGTCAGAGAGGCAATAATGCAGCCTATCAATCCGGTGGCCAGCCACCAAAATATTCGTGATGAGGCTCTGTAATAATTAAATAAAAAAGCGAAGGTAGGGAAAATGAGGTAGAACTGCTCTTCGATTGCGAGCGACCAGGTATGTAGGAACGGATTTAAATTGGCCTCTGGGGAAAAGTAATCGTCTGCCTTCAGCCAAAGTACGAAGTTGCTCATTCCGAGGGCCGCGGCCGCTGCCGTCAGGTCCGGAACAGTAATTCTGTCCTTTGTCGGAACGAAAAGCACAACGAAAAGCTGCGCCAGCAGAAGGAAGATAAGTGTGGCTGGTAGAATGCGCACGATGCGCCGACGGTAGAAGACGAGAAGGAATTGGCGGAAGCTGCGTGTGTGTTCGCGTCGCGTTGTCATGGCGACAACGAAACCCGAGATTACGAAGAACACATCAACTCCGATGAATCCGCCAGGAAGTATGTTTGAATCCAAGTGATAGAGAACGACCGACAGAACGGATATCGCGCGAAGCCCGTCAATCCCGGTGATGTAGGATTGATGGCCGATCTCTTTATCCGACGTGGTGCATGCAATATTATTCACTTTGAACTCATCGGATCGATGCGATGCGCTTCATCATGAGCCAGTAAGCTAATAAATCTATCAGAATTATGCCTGCTGTCGTGAGGTGTTTAGTCGAGACACGATGTGTAAAGCGTTTCTGACCTTCTCCAAAGGCGCAGGGCTGAATCTGTAGATCCACGGCAAATCACAAATTGCGTAAACGAACTCTCTGCTCATGCCAAGAGCGATCATTGAAGTGATCGCCTGTCGCTTTGATTGCAGATATTGTGCCAAATCTCATAAAACATTTTCCATGAACCTCTGCATTCGCATTCCATAGGACGAAATGGTCGGTAATCTTGGCTGGTGTGCCGATCGCGAAAAGCCCTATTCGGTGTTTGGTCCCGCGGTGTGGTGATACGGTCGAGCGCCATCCTGCGAGGGATGCGCAATGGGTCGGGTTCTTCTTTGAAGTGCCACAACGACGGGGCAGCCCGTGGCGCGATCCCAGTACCGTGAGGAGAGCGTAGGGGTGCTGGCCGGGCGCTCCGGTGTCGGCCCGACGGTGCAGGCGTGGCGCTAACGGGCGAGGACAGTGGATGCCCGGATGGGACCCGAGGAGGCACGCTCCGCGGTGCTCACCGTCGTGGAGGGGGCGATCATCGGCGCCTTTCGGCGTCACAGCGGACGGGCCGAGCGGATGAACCGCACGATCGAGGACGCGACGGTCAAGCGCTCTCACTCGGACAGCCGTGACCAGCGCCGAACGCACCTGCACTGGTTTGGAGGTGCCTATGATCCTGCGCGTAGGCGCACGACCCTGCATGGTCCGACACCCACCGAGTTCATCCTCGACGCCTGTACGAAAGAGCCCATCGCTTCAGGATCGATCCGTCACAGCGCATCCCGGGATCATGCACCAAGGATCCCTGGTTGTGGCGGGGACAGGGTTCCCGGACGCGATGGTCGCTCTGGCCTGACGGGGGACACTGCCCGCACGGTGCTGCGACGGATCGTCGGAACACGCGGTTTTGCCCATCAGCGCGAGATGATCGCGCTGATGGCAGGCTGTTCGTGCCGCGCCGGCACTCGGAAACGAAGATCGGGCGGCCCTGCCAACCGGAGGCGTCACCGGCCGGAGCGCCTACTCCATGGTGGGCATGACGAAGTCGGCGCCGGCGCGGATGCCGGTGGGCCAGCGGGTCGTGATGGTCTTCAGGCGCGTGTAGAAGCGGACGCCCTCGGGGCCGTGCATGTGGTGGTCGCCGAACAGCGAGGCCTTCCAGCCGCCGAAGGAGTGGAACGCCATCGGCACCGGGATCGGCACGTTGATGCCCACCATGCCGACCTCGATCCCGTGGGCGAACTCGCGGGCCGCGTCGCCGTCGCGGGTGAAGATCGCCGTGCCGTTGCCGAACTCGTGCTCGTTGATGAGCTTGGCCGCCGTGGCGTAGTCCGGCGCCCGGGTGATCGCCAGGACGGGCCCGAAGATCTCTTCACGGTAGATCGACATCTCCGGGGTGACCCGGTCGAACAGGGTGCCGCCGAGGAAGTAGCCGCCCTCGTAGCCCTGCAGGCTCAGGCCGCGCCCGTCGACGAGGAGCTCGGCGCCTTCCGCCACGCCCGCATCGATGTAGCCGCTCACCTTGTCGCGGTGCACCTTCGTCACGAGGGGGCCCATCTCCGAGTCCGGGTCCGTGCCCGGCCCGACCTTCAGCGCCCGCACCTTCGGGATGAGCTTGGCCACCAGCGCGTCGGCAGTCTTCTCACCCACGGGCACGGCCACCGAGATCGCCATGCAGCGCTCGCCGGCCGAGCCGTAGGCCGCGCCCATCAGCGCGTCGACCGCCTGGTCCATGTCGGCGTCCGGCATGACGATCATGTGGTTCTTGGCGCCGCCCAGCGCCTGGGCGCGCTTCCCGTTGGCGGTGGCGGTGGCGTAGATATAGCGGGCGATCGGGGTCGAGCCGACGAAGCTCACCGCCGCGATGTCGGGGTGATGCAGGAGGGCGTCGACCGCCTCCTTGTCGCCGTGGACCACGCTGAACACGCCGTCCGGCAGGCCGGCCTCCTTGAGCCAGGCGGCGACCAGCAGCGCGGGCGAGGGATCGCGCTCGGAGGGCTTCAGGACGAAGCAGTTGCCGCAGGCCAGCGCCACCGGAAACATCCACATCGGCACCATAACGGGGAAATTGAACGGCGTGATGCCGGCCACCACGCCCAGCGGCTGGCGCAGGGCATGGCTGTCGACGCGGGTGCCGACGTTCTCGGTGACCTCGCCCTTGAGAAGCTGGGGAATGCCGGTGGCGAACTCCACCACCTCGAGCCCGCGCTGGATCTCGCCCTTGGCGTCGGAGAGCACCTTGCCGTGCTCGGCGGTGATCAGGGCGGCGAGTTCGTCGGTGCGCTCTTCGGCGATGCGCAGGAAGGCGTTGAGGATGCGGGCGCGGCGAAGCGGCGTGGTGTGGGCCCAGGCGTGGGCGACCGCCTTGGCGGCCGCCACCGCCGCGTTGACGTCCGCCGTGTTGGCCAGAGCGACCCGGCCGGTCTCCTCGCCGGTGGCGGGATTGTAGACCGGCGCGGTCCGGGTGCTGGTGCCGGCGACGGTCCGGCCGCCGATGAAGTGGGAGATCGCGGTGGGCATCGAAAATCCTGACGGAGGGGGAGTGGAACGATTCAGGCGGCGCGGGCGATGGCGTCGCCGAGGATCGACGCCATGGTGTCGATCTGGTCGCGCTCGACGATCAGCGGCGGCGACAGGGCGACGATGTCGCCGGTGACCCGGACGAGAAGGCCGCGCTCGAAGCAGTCGACGAAGACGTCGTAGGCTCGCGCCCCGGGGGCTCCGGGCCGGGACGCCAGTTCGATGCCGGCGACGAGGCCGATGGTGCGGATGTCGATGACGTGGCTGGCACCCCGCAGGTCGTGCATGGCGCTGGCCCAATCCTCGGCGAGCTCCGCTCCGCGGGTGAGCAGGCCCTCCTGGGCGTAGATGTCGAGGGTGGCGAGGCCCGCCGCGCAGGCGACCGGATGGCCCGAATAGGTGTAGCCGTGGAACAGCTCGATCACCGCCTCCGGGCCGTGCATCAACGCGTCGTGGACGCGCCGCGCGCAGAAGACCGCGCCCATCGGCAGGGCGCCGTTGGTGAGGCCCTTGGCAGTGGTGACGAGGTCGGGGATCACGCCGAAGTAATCCGTCGCGAAGGGCGTCCCGAGGCGGCCGAAGCCGGTGATGACCTCGTCGAAGATCAGCAGGATGCCGTGCCGGTCGCAGATCGCGCGCAGGCGCTCCAGATAGCCCGTCGGCGGCAGGAGGACGCCGGTGGAGCCGGCCACCGGCTCGACGATACAGGCCGCGATGGTCTCGGCCCCGTGCAGGGCGACGAGGCGTTCGAGGTCGTCGGCGAGCTCCGCCCCGTGCGCGGGCAGGCCCTTCGAGAAGGCGTTGCGCTCGGGATCATGGGTGTGGCGCAGGTGGTCGATGCCCGGCAGCAGCGGAAAGACGCGGCGGTTGTTGACGAGGCCGCCCACGGAGATGCCGCCGAAGCCGACGCCGTGATAACCGCGCTCGCGCCCGATCAGTTTGGTGCGCGTGCCCTGGCCGATGGCGCGCTGGTAGGCCAGCGCGATCTTGAGGGCGGTGTCGACCGATTCGGAACCGGAGCCGGTAAAGAACACCCGGTCGAGCCCGGCCTCCGGGCCGCCCGGCGCGATGGCGGCGAGGCGCTCGGCGAAGTCGAACGCCGCCGGATGGCCCATCTGGAATGAGGGCGCGAAGTCGAGGGTGGTGAGCTGGCGCTCGACCGCCGAGGCGATGCCCTGGCGTCCGTGCCCGGCATTCACGCACCAGAGGCCGGCCGTGCCGTCGAGGACGCTGCGCCCGTCCGTGGCCGTGTAGTGCATGCCCTTGGCCGAGGCGAGCAGGCGGGGCGCCGCCTTGAACTGCCGGTTGGCGGTGAACGGCATCCAGTAGGCATCGAGCCCGGGGGCATTGGCTGCGGGGTGGTGGTCCATGGCAATCTTCAACCCAGAGATGTCGCTGTGCTCGGAAGAAGCGCCGATTGCGACGCCCGGACAAGTCCTTTTCTGCACGCAACGAAGTGCTTGAAAAGGCGGGGGCCGTGCGGGCAATGTCGGTGAATCCTGAACATCCCTAACGGGCGTTCCGCCCCAGGGGCCGACTCACGGGGTTTGATGAGCATCGATCTCGGCGCGCGCCTGCGCTTCGTCCGCACCGCCCATGGCCTGTCGCAGCGGGCGCTCGCCAAGCGCACCGGTGTCCCGAACTCGACGATCTCGTTGATCGAGTCGAACGGTGTGAACCCCTCCGTGGGCGCCCTCAAGCGCATCCTGGACGGCATTCCCATCGGCCTGTCGGAGTTCTTCGCCGTGGAGCCGGAGCGCTCGCGCAAGGCGTTCTACCGGGCCGACGAACTCACCGAGATCGGCCGGGGGCCGATCTCCTACCGGCAGGTCGGCGACAACCTGTTCGGGCGCAACCTGCAGTTGTTGAGGGAGCGCTACGAGCCCGGCGCCGATACCGGCCGGGTGCCTCTGGTCCATGACGGCGAGGAGGGCGGCATCGTCCTGTCCGGCCGCCTGGAGGTGACGGTCGATTCGGAGCGTCGCATCCTCGGACCGGGCGACGCCTATTCCTTCGACAGCCGCCGGCCTCATCGCTTCCGATGCGTCGGTCCCGTCGCCTGCGAGGTGGTCAGCGCCTGCACGCCGCCGACCTTCTGAAGGGGACGTCGTCCGGCGAGCGGCCTGGGGGGAAATCTCCCCACTGGCCGCGGACCTGCGATCTGGTATACCACGGATAGACAGACGCTCGGGAGCGCCGCATGACCATCCTCTTCAGCCACGAGGCCGCCCTCGGGCACCAGACCCCGCATGGGCATCCGGAGCGGCCGGAGCGCATGCAGGCGGTCAAGGATGCCCTCGCGACGGAGGCCTTCGCGGCCCTCGACCGCCGGGCGCCGGAACCCGCGAGCCTGGAGACCGTGGCGCTGGCCCATCCCGAGGAATGGGTCCGGGCCATGGTGGCGGCTGCCCCCGCCGAGGGACTGGTCCACGTCGATTCCGATACCGTGCTGTCGCCCGGCACCATCGAATGCGTCCTGCGCGGGGTCGGGGCGGCGGTCCAGGGGGTCGACGCGGTGATGACGGGCCAGGCTCGCACGGCGTTCTCGGCCATGCGCCCACCGGGCCACCACGCCGAGCGCACCCGCGCCATGGGGTTCTGCCTGTTCAACAATGCGGCGGTCGCGGCCCGCCATGCCAAGGCCGCCTACGGGGCGGAGCGGGTGGCCATCGTCGACTGGGACGTGCACCACGGCAACGGAACCCAGGACATCTTCTGGGCCGACCCCGCGGTGCTGTTCTGCTCCACCCACCAGATGCCGCTCTATCCGGGCACCGGCGCGGTCTCGGAGGCCGGCGACCACGACACCATCGTCAACGCCCCCCTGAAGCCCGGCGCCGACGGCGAGCGCTTTCGCGAGGCGTTCACCGCGCGCATCCTGCCGCGCCTCGTGGATTTCCGGCCCGACCTGATCATCATCTCGGCGGGCTTCGATGCCCATTGGCGCGATCCCCTGGCCAACTTGATGCTGGAGGCGGAGGACTTCGCCTGGGCCACGCGCCAGGTGATGGAGATCGCGGGGCAGACCTGCGACGGGCGCATCGTTTCCCTTCTGGAGGGCGGCTACGATCTGAAGGGCCTCGCCGAATCCACGGCGGCGCACGTGGCCGCGCTCATGGAGTCGTGAGGCGCAAAAGCCCATGACCGCGTCCCGGCCCGGGCTTTCCGCCGGGCGTGCCTGACCCACCTATGTGCCGATGCTGAACGATCGCCGCCTCGCGCGCCTGACCGCCCGTGCCCTCCAGACCTCCCACGGGCGCCCGGGCCAAGACCGCCCCGGGCTCCGCAAGATCGTCAGCTGGAACCTCCTGCGGCGGGTCGGCGCGAATGTCGCCGGAATCGCGACGCTGATCGAGCGCGAGCAGCCCGACCTCGTGCTGATGCAGGAGGCGACCAAGGATATCGAGGCCCTGCAGGCCAAGGTCGGCGGCCACTACGCCTGGGCTCAGATGCCCGGGCGCATCCACGGCCTCGCGGTCTGGAGCCCGACGCCCTTCGCCACCCCCCCGAAGGCCATCGAGCTTCCCGCCGGCGCGATGTTCGACCGGGTGAGCCAGGTGATCGATCTCGGTGAATTCGGCGTCGCCAACGTCCACCTCTCGCACGGGCAGATGCTCAACCGGCGGCAGTTGCGCTGCATCGAGCAGAGCCTGCCGGACCGGGCCGCCGTCATCGGCGACTACAACCTGGTGGGGCCGACACTCCTGCCGGGGTTCCGCGACGTCGGCCCGCGCCTGCCGACCCACGCCATGGCGCGGGTGGTGCCTCTGCGGCTCGACCGCTGCCTCGTGCGCGGATTGACCTGCCACGGGCGCAGCGTGCTGCCGCGCGGCGCCTCGGATCACCGGCCGATCATCGTGCACCTGGCTCCCACCCACGAGATCATCCTGAAGGACACCGCGGAGCCGGAGCGCATCAAAGGTATGGCAGGAGTAATCGGACGCCTGCGTCGCGCAGCCGGACGGGGAGACCGCGCCGGGACAGGTGCTCGCGCGTCAGCCGGACGCTCATCTTCTCCTGCATGAACGCGTCGAGGTGTCGGGCGAGCCCGGAATCATAGACCTCGACGTTCAGCTCGAAATTCAGGCGGAAGCTGCGGGTATCCCAGTTGGCGCTGCCGATGAAGCACCAGGCATCGTCGATCACGAGGAGCTTGGCATGGTCGAAGGGCGGGTCGTCGAGCCAGATCCGGACGTCGCTGCGCAGGAGCGGGTCCACATGCGCCCGGGTCGCCCAGTCGACCACCGCGTGGTCGCTGGCCATGGGAATGATGACGTCCACCGTCAGGCCGCGCAGGGCCGCCAGCGACAGGGCGCTCACCAGCACCTCGCTCGGCAGGAAGTAGGGCGTCATCAGGCGGATGCTGGTCCGGGCGCAGGTGATCGCCTCGAGCACCACGAGTTCGATCTTGCGCAGGTCCGCGTCCGGCCCCGAACTGACGACCCGGGCCTGCGTCTCGCCCCGCGCGGCGAGGGGCGGAAACCAAGCGGGGCCGTCCAGCTCCTGGTCCATCACGAAGGCCCAGTCGCTGGCGAAGGCCGCCGTGAGTTGGGTCACGACCGGCCCCTCGATCCGGAAATGGACGTCGCGCACCGGTTCCGGCGGATGGGTCGCCACCCGGTTCTCGTCGGCGATGTTGATCCCGCCCGTGAAAGCGAGGGTTCCGTCGAGGATGAGCAGCTTCTTGTGGGTGCGCAGGTTCAGGAACGGCATCCGCCAGGGCAGGACCGAGTGCATGAACCGGCCGACCGGCACGCCCCGCCGCCGCAGGCCGCCATAGACCGCGGCGAAGAAGTAGCCGCTGCCGATGCCGTCCACCAGAACCCGGACGGCGACGCCCCGGTGATGGGCATCCTCCAGCGCGTCGAGGAAGGCTCGGCCGATCTCATCCTTGCGGAAGATGTAGCTCGACAGGGCGACGGAGTGCCGGGCCTCGCGAATGGCGGCTAGCATCGCCGGATAGACCGCATCGCCGTTGCGCAGCGGCATAATCCGGTTGCCCGCTTCCAGCGGAAGGCTGGTGATGCGCCGGACTGCCTGATCGAGGGGCTGGAACCGCTCCGGCAGAACGGGAGGCGGCGCCGGGCCACCCGCGCGCCGCGGGCTCGCTTGAGAGGGCTTGATGCCGAGCTTCTGCGCCCGTCGGGTGACCCGATTGACCCCGAGCAGGGCATAGAGCACGCTGCCGAAGAGGGGGGCCAGCCAGACCAGGCCGATCCAGCCGATGGCCGCCCCGACCTCCCGCTTGCGCAGGAGGACATGGATGCTGACAAGGCCCGAGAGGGTGGCACCGAGGACCCAGAAGACCTCGGTCCGGATCGACGTCAGGGCGCCGATCCATGAGAGCAATGCCTGTTCCAACGCCGCTCCCGCTTCGCGATACCCTGGCGGCATACGCCAAGGTCGGTCGGAGCACCAAGGGCGGGCCGTCGATTCCTGGGACCGGCCTTGCGCGGGGGGGCGCAACGTCCCGCCGGACGGTGAGCGACCAAGCCCGTAAACGCCAAGGGCCCACCCGAGGCCACTTCTGTAAGCCGGACCGTCTTGAGGGGAATGCGTCCGGATTTGATCTCGGTGACGGCGGATCCGCCACGCAAATCGTGGTTCCGATCCGATGCAGCTGACAGAAAAGCTAAGCCGATATTTCTGAGGATGGAATGGACATATCCCATTTGCCGAGGAGCGGGACGGCGCCTCCGAAATGCAGTTCGGACGCGCCGAAGAGACCGAACTCCTGACGCGTTGCCAGGACGTCCGGTTGCCGGCAGCTTGAACTGCCGACGTGCCGGGCGTCGACCATCGCAGCGCCGGTGAACACGCGGACGGGGTACTAACTTCGGCGACCAAGAGCTGACCGTGCCCCTGTTTGCCCTATTCATAAGGAAGTCCGTTCGTTCTGGTCCCGTCGGGACCGCCTTGCGAACGCGTTCGGGGTGAGGCCGCCGAGGCTGGTGGGGGGCAGCAGGCTCCCGAACAGATGCGCGTTCAGGAACTCGTGGAGACGACGTCGGAGCGCTGGCGCGAGTTCGGCTCCTGTGGCAGGGCGGCCGGCGCCGGTAGCCGAAGCGACGACGCCGACCAGCCTGCCTGCCTGCGCAGGTGTGCCCGCGTGATCCCATCGTCGCCGCGGACCGAGGCGTGGCAGTACGCCTTCGGCTCAAGGCCAATCAGCCCGCAGGCGCGACGCTGCGAATAGCCCTTCTCGTCGCTGGGCCCAGCTCACGGCTGTTCTGCGTGCGCTGAGCCTCAGAAGGTTTTTCCAAAGCCTCGCGCAGCGTCGCACCATGGCGCATCGCTTCGGTCAGGACCTTCCCGAGCTCGCGAGTCACCTCGTCGAGCGTCTTCGGGCGACGCGGATGCGCAACCTCCATACTGCCGTCGCGCGAGCGCCATGCATAGAACGTCGCGTCGTTGATGCCGGGGCGGCGGCAGATCTCCGCCACCGGCAGCACGGCCGTCCGCGCCTTCAGGATGCGGAGGATCGTCTCTTCGCTGGGCCGGCTCCTCATTGTTGTCCGTCTCCGCGTTGAGGGACCCTCGCTTCCTGGAGCGCTGACAAGGAAACCCTGCTCAGGTCGACTTGAGGTCGAGGAACGGTGTTTCGGCCCCGCCACTGATTTGGCCGATGCCCGAGTAACGAAATCCGTGCCGCTCCACCTCTGCCGCCCTGTAGACGTTGCGAAGGTCGACGAGGACTGGGCTCGTCATCGTGGCCCGAAGGCGCTTGAAATCCAGGGCACGGAAAGCATTCCACTCGGTGACGATCACCAGCGCGTCGGCACCCTCTGCACAGGCATAGGCGTCCTCCGCATAGGTGACGTCCGAGAGGACGAGGCGGGCCTGCTCGATGCCCTCCGGATCGTAGGCGACGATCTTGGCACCGCCATCCTGCAGACCCGTGATGATCGAGAGCGAGGGGGCATCCCGCATATCGTCGGTGTTGGGCTTGAAGGTCAGTCCAAGGACCGCGATGGTTTTACCGCGCACCGAGCCATCGCAGGCTGTCACGACCTTTCGGGCCATCGCGCGCTTGCGCTGGTCGTTGACCGAGACCACCGTTTCGACGAGTCGCACGGGCGTGCCCGAATCCTGCGCCGTCTTGACCAGCGCCAACGTATCTTTGGGGAAACACGATCCCCCGTAGCCGGGACCGGCATGGAGGAACTTCGCGCCGATGCGATTGTCGAGGCCGATCCCGCGCGCGACCTCCTGAACGTTCGCACCGACCTGCTCACAGAGGTCGGCGATCTCGTTGATGAAGGTGATCTTGGTCGCGAGAAAGGCGTTCGCAGCGTATTTCGTCAGTTCGGCCGTCCGACGTCCGGTGAACAGGATCGGAGCTTGGTTCAGGTAGAGGGGCCGGTAGACGTCCTGCATCACCTGCGTCGCGCGCGCGTCCTCGGTGCCGATGACGATTCTGTCGGGACGCTTGAAGTCCTCAATGGCAGCCCCCTCACGGAGGAATTCCGGGTTCGACACCACCGCAAACTCGGCGTCCGGGCGTACCTCACGAATGATCCGCTCGACCTCGTCGCCGGTGCCGACCGGGACCGTCGACTTGGTGACCACCACGGTGAACCCGGTCAGGGATTGGGCGATCTCGCGTGCGGCCGCGAAGACATAGGACAGATCGGCAAATCCATCGCCGCGGCGCGAGGGCGTACCAACCGCGATGAAGACCGCATCGGCACCGGCCACCGCCGATGCCACCTCGGTGGTGAAACGAAGACGATTTTGCCGAACGTTCTCAGCGACCAGGGCATCGAGACCTGGTTCATAGATCGGTATTCTGCCCGCGTTCAGAGCTTCGATCTTCGAGGGATCCTTGTCGACGCAGACGATCTGGTGACCGAAATCAGCAAAGCACGTCCCAGAGACAAGGCCCACATAGCCTGAACCGATCATCGTAATGCGCATTGGATCTCGCGTCCCTCATCGGTGGTGAACATGTATCGCGTGCGTCCGCTGATTAACAGTAAGCGGTCCCTGTAAACAAGGAAACAGGAATTATATGTCAAATATAAGAGTTTTGTGCAATCGGCAGATGTGTTCGGAATCTCGATGAGATCGATGCCGTTCCAGTCTTGGATTAAGTCAAACCGCTCAGCGCCTTGGCATAGCTGAGATAAGACATGCTCGTCGCCGCGATTGCCGGCTCGGCATCTCTCACAGATTACATTTCTCTCATTATTTTGCGTAACTGCCTAATGCCGCATACATTCGCGACCTCGAAATCGGAGGACAAGTTTACGGATATTTTCAAGGCGTCCAATAGAAGACGCCAGCATCCGATGTCGTCAGCGCGCGCGGAGTTAAATCAAGATCGTTGGCGGCCGATAACGTCGGCCGAGATCGCACAAGCCTCGGGGGCGCTGCGATTTCTTGCTGTCAGATCTGGTCGGACCTTTACTAATTTTTTAGCCAAATGAGAACGCGCGAAAGGGCTGCGCCAGGGATGAACGTGATCGGCTTGTCGATCGGGCTGCCGGTCCTGGTTCGGTGATCTCTGGATCGGTCCGCATCAGCACCAAGACCCCTCGATTGCCCGGTCACATGTCGGCGCGATAGCTCGCCAGTTCTATCTCGCAGTGGCCCATCCAGCCTGAGGGCGAAGAGAATTTACCGTAGCGTACCCAAATTGTAGCGCGCAACGTTCGACTCATTCACCGTTGCGACGCCCGTCCTCAGAACATTGAGAACCTTCGTGAACTCGACGGCATCGGCATTCGCTACGTAGAGAACGTCCTTGTCGCGGACAAGGAACTTCCGCAGCGTAAAAAAGCCGTCTTCCGCACGGAGGTCGAAGCGATAAATCACAGGGATCCGATCTTCCGCCCATGCTGAGAGATCGATGCCCAGGCTGGAAGCAACTTTCCGAGACTCCAGGCGATAAATGAATACCATTTGCGGATTCGCCCGTTCGTCAAGCAAGCCACCGGATCGACCCAAGGCTTCTGACGCAGTGGTCACCTCGGCTTCGAAATTGTACTTGCCGTTGAGTCCGGTCGCTCCCAGCACGACGAACGACCGGTTTTCGGTGTAGACGTAGACCACATCCCCGGGCTGAACGTAGACGTTGTTGGTCGGATCATTCACCAGCTTGTTGAAGTAGACGGTCCGCTTGCGCGGTCCACGCTGAAGGGTAACGAAGCTCTGATAGCCCGTTCCCTTCGGCCCGCCTGCACGAGCGATGACATCCAGCACGCGTTCGCCAGAGGGATTAACCGGAAGGCGGGCGGGAAGATTCACCTCTCCCAAAACACTGACCAGCGTTGCTTTCTGATCCTTCAGTGAGACGACAGCTTGCGGCTCGATCGCACGGTTGCGCAAGCGCTGCTCGATTTCTGCCTGAACCTCCGGAGCGCGTCGCCCGGCCGCTGGGATCAGACCCGCGTAGGGAACCGAAATGGTACCGCGACGGTCGACCTGCTGATCCGGCAATGCAACGAAGTTGCCGGCTCGGGCGCCGGCCTCGGTCGGAATGAACAGCCCGCCTGCCGATGCCTCGAAGATGGTGACACCGACCGTATCGCCGATGCCGAGGCGGATCTCCGTCGCGCCGCCGCGCGAAGTGAAGGAACCCAGTGTGCCTTCGCCGCTGGCGTCACTCGCCGCGAGCGTCGCAACCGCGGGCGTCGCATCAATCATCGCATGCGGGAGCAGGTCCTGCGGATTGGTTGGAATCGTCGCGTCGCCAGTTATTTTGGGACCAGACGTCGGAAACGACTCCGTGCACCCGGCGAGGAGCGCTGCCAGACCTACCGTCCTGAAAAGGACCCCCAGCTTGCGACCTGATAGCACTACGTCGTTTACCTTCTATGACGCTCAGAGCGACGATTGGTTACGATTGGAATTGTGGTGAGGTCGAGTCGAATCCAACTGATCGATCGACATTAGATGGATTCGTGGCCGTCAGGGCACACCTCAATTTCGGCAGCCAGTGTAACAATCGTGGCGCGCGGTCCGTACAAGTTCAGGAAAGAAACATGATTGGAAAAGTTTAACGGCTCATGATTTAAAGCTGACCTTTGCAGGCGCGCGGCGGAGACTGTCCACAGTCAGGGGTGCTTGGAGGGGCGCGGAGCCAGGAAGATCGCGTGAGCCCAGAATAGACGCAGCAACCGTAGCCGCACGAGAATGCCCATTGCGGCAAGCCGATCGGCGAACCGGCTCAACTGACGCGTCCGTAAGATCTCAATGAGATGCACGCCGGTTGACAACAGAACGACCCAACTCCGGCCGATCCATCGGAGGCGTCCGAAGGGTTTGACCTTCGTCAGTGCGAAGGCCTCTGCGTTCAGCCGGCGCCACTTCCGCTCGAGTTCGCTCCAGTCACGCCGTGCGGGATGGCCGACCACGGCCTCCCTCGCGAAACCCAAGGTCAATCCTTTCGACCCGGCGCGATGGCACCACTCGACGTCCTCGGAGACGTCATTGCGGAACGGGCCGACCTCATCGAAGATGCGCCGGCTGACGAAGAGAGCGGCCGTTACCGAAAAGCGCTTCTTCTTGATGTAGCTTTCGTTGTGAAAGGCGAAGACGAGTTCGAAGGCTTCGCTGGGCGTTGGGTTGTTCACGTCCTCGACGTCCACCCGGATGGCGCCGCCGGCAATATCGAAGGTCGAGAGCGTCGCTATTCCCTTCTCGAGGAAGGCCGCGTCTGGTCTGCAGTCGCTGTCGATAAACGCAAGAACCTCGCCGTTTGAGGCAGCGACGCCGACGTTCCGTGTCGCTCCCGCGCCCTTTTCGCGCGAAAGAACCACACGACCCCGTTGCCCCACCACCGCCTCTACGGCGTCGAGGCCAACCGGTGACATGTTGTCCGCGACCACGATCTCGAAGGTATCACGCCCGATCGTCTGGGCTTCGAGTTGCGTGAGGCACCGATCGAGATTCGAGAGGTCCTGATAGTGCGGGATAATGACCGAAATTCGGACTGGCCCGGAGCCGGTATGTCCCATGTCGGCTCCCAAATTTCCTGACTGTTTCATGCTCGGCGCCACTTCACCCATGGTAGGCGGCGCTGTGCACGACGGAGGATTCTCCGAGTTCGACGAGGCGCTTGAGGTCGGCGCGGTTCATCACGCTGCCC
>NZ_LMMK01000035.1:0-1864 GCF_001422795.1 Methylobacterium sp. Leaf88
GTCTGGCCATGCCAAACCAACGCTGAAAACCTCGCTCTGTGCCGTTTCGTTAGACGCTCTAAGTCACTAGGCGCGGGAGTTTGGTGGGCAACAAAAGCTAATCCAGCGCAGCTCGGCTTCGACGTGTCGGCTGTCCAATGGACGTACCGGATCGCGGTGAATGCCCTGGCCCTGGCGCCGCCCTTGTGAAAGACTGATGATTCAGCCATCGAGCATAACATCTATCCAATTGCACTGACAGTTACAGCCTTGGTACTGAGTCAAAGCTAGCTTTTAGCGAGTATAGAAGTTATAATAAATAATTGTTAGTTTTTTGAGAAAGACGATTTCATCCAGTTCGCAGTTCTAGCCAAGCCGTCAGCAAGACTGACTTGCGGAGACCAATTCATCTCGTGCTTTGCGAGAGAAATATCGAGAATACTGATTGGCACGTCCGCCGCCCTGTAGCTCCGATAATTTCTTGACTGCTTAGATACACGCAAGGTTTTTTCGATTTGCGTTATTACATCATCGATACTCAAACCAATCCCGCTTCCAACATTCATAACACGATGCTCCCCATTATATTCAATTCCTGAAACCAAAAGACGCGCAACGTCGTCCACATACACATAGTCTCTTACGATTTTATCATTCCCGTAAATTTCGATCGGTAGATTATTTAGTATTCGATGCATCGTTACCGCTATGACGCCTTGCTTACGAAAAGGGGATTGGTACGGGCCATAGGGATTCGCCACACGAAATATGTGATAATTTAGGCCATACAATCGATAATAAAGATTGAGATATTTTTCGATCGAAAGCTTACTGATTCCGTATGCAGATATCGGATCGGTCTGAGCATTTTCGGGTATCGGTGTTTTTTCAGGTATTCCGTAAACGGCGCCGCCAGATGAAGCAAAAACTATTTTTTTTACTCCCTCATTCTTGCATAACTCGAGCAGAGATAGTGTGGGCAGGGTGTTAGCAGAAAGATCGCTTGCAGGATTATGGTTTGAACTTTCAGGCAACGAAGAATTTATTAAATGAAAAACAATATTTTGTCCGACGATAGCTTTAGATAGCGCCATATCATCGGACAAGTTCCCGTTGGTCCATAAGATTTCGTCTTCAATGCTATCCCCATATGTGATGTTTCTGCCGAATCCTTGAACAATTGCACCTTGCTTCCGAAGCTCTCGACAGATAGCGGAGCCAACGAAACCGCCCGCACCCAAAACAAGTACACGCATCCCTTCGAGCATTTTCATTACAGCCATTCGCAACAATATTTTTGAAAGACTCGCTTCCAATTTATTCTATTTATAGTAAGACATCTTACTGCACATAGAATCATAATATTTTATATCATAAGTGCGGTCATTGGGCAATTCGGTGCGCCGTTCAGTGACACCTGAGAGCTGATGCTAAATTTATTCAAATAACAATTTCGTTTTGTCACCAAAATAATGGCCCAATGGATAGAATTAAAATTTTAAGGTGTGATTTTAGCAAGGATTCTATGATTGTATTCAAATACAGTCAACCGCAATGGTCGTTTGAATTGGTTATATATTGAATTCATATATGTCACTTGCATATTTATACCAATTAATAGACTCATATTGCGAATTTGTACATGTAAATTTACTCAATTACCAAGCTTATTCGCGCGCTTCTACAGAATTTTACCTGATCCCAGCTGTCTGCATTCGCCGGAAATCGATCCTGAGCACCGCGAGCGCGCCCCGTTCTGCTCTCGTTCTTTTGCCTCGTGCTCAGACAGGCCGCGCAACTCGCAGCCAATTCATAACAGCCTCTAGGGCCTGTCGTCGCCTGAACGGATTGGGGTCGCTGGCGTTTTCCTCTCTCTGATGCAGGA
>NZ_LMMK01000036.1:0-2457 GCF_001422795.1 Methylobacterium sp. Leaf88
CGCTTGGTCATGGCTCCATCCTCGCAAGAGTTGGGGCCTCCGGGAAACCCGGCGCGGTTCAGAGCGTAAAGACCAGCGAGAGCGGAGGGCTTGCTGGCTACGATGCAGGCAAGAAGATCAAAGGCCGCAAGCGCCACATCGTGACCGACACGCTCGGGCTGATGCTCTTCGTGTTCGTTCACGGGGCGGACGTGCAGGATCGTGACGGAGCACCGGCTATGTTGAAGGCCATCCGTCACCGCTTTCCCTGGCTGCGCGACATCTTCGCCGATGGTGGCTGTGTAGGCGAGAAGCTTCGCGCGGCGCTTCACGGCCAAGGCGTTTGGACCCTTGAGATCATCAAGCGATCCGACACTGCCCGGGGCTTCGAGGCTCTCCCGCGCCGGTGGGTGGTTAAACGAACTTTCGCTTGGCTTGGCCGCTGCCGGCGTCTTGCAAGGATCGGGACAGAACCACCGCGAGCTCCACCGCCTGGGCCCTCATCGCCAGCAACAGGATGGAGTCACGACGGCTCGCAAGATACTGCTATCCAACGTGAACTTCTGAGTCCGGCTCTTATCAAGGCCTCGACCTGCGCCACTATGAGGTGCATCGAAGACTTGATAAGTGATGGAACACAGGTCCCGCCAGCCGTACTGATTTGCAACCGTCCTTTTCCGTGATGCCGCCGGGGAAGGCGGCCGACGTCGCTATGGGGCGCTAAAAGTTTCCCAAGGCGACGCCCACAAGCGCCTGATCTTCCCAGGACAGGTCAGCTAAGAGCCGGCGCACCCGTGCGTTCTTGTGCTCCAGATCCTGCATTCGATCTGCCTGATCGATCTGCATGCCCACGTATTCATTGCGTCAGCGACAGTCGCTTTGCGCGGAGGTTTCTGCCTCTTGCACGCCAGAGCTGAGCGCGCACCCTATGCCCTTTGAACCTGGATCCAGCGCAACTTCAGCACCATCTGCTCCCCATTCGTCTTCCGACTTCGCTATGCCCAACTTCTCCAGTCTTCCCTGACCTTCTCAATCAGTCCAGTCCAAAGGCAGCTGCTCAGTGAAAGAGTAGAAAACCTCTGCGCTAAATTCATGAGCAAATAAACTGATTCGCACTAAATGAATATCGGTCTTCTGTACAGCTTGGGCCATCTACATTTTGAATAGGCAAAAAAATCTCAGTCATCTACTTTAAAATAAGCGACACGTGAAAATTTTTGATAAAGCGCAGATAAATAATTCAGCATGCTATCTAATATTTGTTCATTTAATACAATTTAGAGAAACCTTCTTACTACGATTCTTTCCATAAGCAGGCCTATGCATAATGTTCCCCATCCCCATACAAGGACGTAAAAGTAATCAACTTCAATTCCTAAGTTAGGATTATAGGCGATCCTAACCCATTCGATGATCTGCACCATGGGGTTCCATTTCATCAAATCATACATTTCGCTAGGAAGCATATTTGGTAAGAAAAAAAGCCCTGAAGTTGCATAAATTGATATCGTAATAACAATGTATCCCCATAACCACCCTGGAAAGAATGACATAATTCCAATATTAACTGCCCCCATCCCGAGACCTAATAATAATGCCATTGTATATGCGCAGACAGCTGTTGGGATATTTTCAGGAACTGGATTAACTCCGAGCAGCATAAGTATAAAAATAATGATGATAAGACCCTGAAATCCTTTGATGGTTTCCACGATAAATCGTGCGATCATTATATCGAAAGCTTTCACCTGTGGATAGTACATCAATGGTTTATTAACAATTATGGCTTTCATTGCTTCGCGAGAAGTATACTGAAATACAAGGGCAGGCACGGCACCTGTCGCGACAAATAAAATCGGGCTGTTACCCATTGGAGACGGCAGATTGCGGAATGCCATAATTGCTACCATAAGAAATATGTGAGCAACTGGCCAAAGCACGACTACTACATATCCCCAATAAGACCCACCAAATCGAGTCCGCATGTCTCGAAGCATTAAAGCTCTTATCACGTGAGCGTAGGATTCCATTTTACCTTTTCTGATGTCCGTATTCATAGGCGGAATAGACATATTCAAACCTGTACGCGTGGAGATCGCGAATCAATGACCATTAAAGGCTGAAATTGCGGTAAAAATTTGCCTCTTGCTCATCGAGCGCGAATGTTGTCTGGAAGGCATTTTTCGGGAAGCCGGTTGACTGGGATATACGGAGCCGTTCATGAGTTTATTGCCTTTTGATGTCAGCTTGCATGGCCACCTCGGAACCGGTCCGGCGGGTTGGACTGACTACCGGTGCAGGCCGGAAGCGCCTTGAATCGCAGGATGAAGAATCCGTAAGCGTCGCCGATAGCTAGAGCCGTGCCATGGCCGGGCTTATGATGTTAGACCGAGCGTACGTTAACAGGGCCTCGACCTTAGAGCGTCTAACGAAACGGCACAGAGCGAGGTTTTCAGCGTTGGTTTGGCATGGCCAGAC
>NZ_LMMK01000037.1:0-3070 GCF_001422795.1 Methylobacterium sp. Leaf88
TGGCCGCCCGCCGATGAACCGGGGTATACGGATCACTCCCAGACCCGTCAACTGCCGGAAACGGGGAAAACGCACATGTCGCAGTTTGGTTCTCTCCGGACGCAGACATAGGACGCGACCCCGTGTCGAGGTCGCGCTCTGACGAGGCCGGAAATCCTGCCCTGATCGCGTGACCTCGACACGAGCTCACCCTGGCGTTGCGCGTGCTTTTTGGGGGTTCGCGGGCCCTGATCCCGAGGCAGGCCAGGAGCTTCGGAGCTCTGCCCGCTCGGCCGGAGCGGCTCCTCACCCCCAGGTTGCGCGCCCGTTTTCTCCTCTTCTCGTAAACCCTTGATTCCGTGGGCCTCTCAAAAGTGAACCCTCCCCCCCTTCCACGGTACCCGTGGCTTGAGGGCCGGGAGATCCAGGCCCCCGAAAGGCTGCAGGCTCCGCAGCGAGCGCCTTGGGGGGCTTGCTCCGGGGATTCCAGCGCGCCAGCCAGCCCAGCCAGCTCGGGGAAACGATCCGAACCACGTTGGTGCGATTGGGACGGTACTGGACCCGTCGTTCCGTGATCGACACTAGGCCGAGGTTCTGGGCGACCCGCAGGGCCAGGCGCGCCTTGGTCTGGCCCACACCGGCTCGGGCGGCGATCTCGGGGATCGAGAGCGTGCACTGGCGTCCGGCGACGAACGCGTCGGCCACGATCTTGAGGACCGCCAATTCTCCCGTGGTGAAGCGGCAGGCGAGCTTCGGCGGCAGGGGCCCGGTGGCCGCCAGGGTCCGCCGGCGCTCCAGTGAGCGGGCCCGGTCGGGCGAGCGCTGGGAGCGCTTGGGGGGGAAATAGGACCAGAGGCGCGGATCCCGGCTCGGGTTCTGGCCTGAGGACGCGCCCGGGGCCTCCACAGCCGCCTCAGGGGGCGTCCGAGGGGGGATGACCGCGAGGCCTCCGAGGGAAACGGCGGAGGCCTGGGCGCGCGGTTTGCGGCGGCCGTGGATGGCTTCGGCGAGGGCCTGGGCCTGGACTTCCGTCAGGGCGCCCTCCCCGGCCGCGCGCCACAGATCGCGGCTCAGGGCGTCCAGAGCAGCCAGGGGAACATGGTTAACGAGAGTGAGCAGGTGATCGAACGACATGGTGGTCCCTGGGTTGGGACCGCATCGGGCCGAGCGACATCGCCTCGAGAATGAACATTCCCGATTGACTCCTGGAGGGAGCTGTGATGTGCTAGAGACCTTCGGTGTTCTCTGGCACATTCTGCGACTTGACGGCCCTTCCGGTTTGGCGACCGGGGGGGCCGTTGTCGTTTCAGGGTCCTACTGCGGTGTGGCGGCGGTTCCTTGATCGAATCCCCGGTCGAGCAAGGGACCGAGACCGCACATTCGGCATGCGAGAGGGTCTCCTGTCAAACCAGGGACTTGTGTCGTCCCGCAGCAGCACCCGATCGGTGTTTCCCGCCGGGACCGGGGCGCCCGTTCATCCCCCGGGCCATCCGATCCGAGGGAAGGCGTTCTCCTCGGAAACCGGACAGCGTCGACGGTCCAAGTGGACGGTCTATCCGACAGAACCGACACACGCGATAAGTCGTAAGGCTCTGTGACAACGCGCAAATCTCATTCAGATGGGCAAGTGTCCTTTTGCCCAAGAACCCAATTGGGTTTACGGGTTCTTGGGCATTAGGGCATTAGGGCATTGGGGCCCTCGGGGTTTTGCACCTTGGGGAATGTGGGCCCACGAGCCCGGGGAGCCTTTTCGATGGCGGTCATCAGCGTTTGCTCCACGAAGGGCGGGGTCGGGAAAACGACGCTCGTGATCTGCCTGGCCGATGCCTTCGCCCGACAGGGGGGAAGCGTGGCCATCGTCGATGCCGATCCGAACGGGCATGTGGGCGCCTGGCGCGCGCGCGCGGGGGCGGACTCCACCGTCGCGGTCATCTCGGGCGTGACGGAGACCGTCATCCTCGACCGCATCGCGGAGGCGGCGACGCAGTACGGGATCGTCCTGGTGGACCTCGAGGGGGCCGCCTCGCAGGCCGTCACCTACGCGATCGCCGAGTCGGACCTCGTGCTGATCCCCACCAAGATCTCGGGAATGGACCTGCAGGAGGTGTTCCGGACCTACGAGGTGGTGCAGCGGGCCGAACGCATGCTGCGCCGATCGATCCCCGCGCGGGTGGTCCTGACCCAGATGTCGCCCCTGCAGAACCGCGTCGCCCAGCATGCCCGTGAGGAGATCCAGGGCGCCGGCATCCCGCTGCTGCGGACCGAGGTGATCCAGCGGGCCGCGTACCAGTCCATGCATTTCACGGGGTCGACGCCGGCCGGGCCGGGCGGAGACCCGAAGGCCGCCGCCGAGGTGGGCGGCGTCCTGAACGAGCTCCTTGCCATCCTGGCCGAACAGCAGGCCGCGCAGCAGGACTTGGCCGAGCAGCCGGGAGCCGGACGATGAGCAAGCCTCCGTTCCTGCCCTCGCCCCGCCCACGGCCGCACACGAGTCCGGAGGAGGCCCGGCTGCTGGCGGCCGCGACGAGCGACCTCGGCTTCACCCGGGCCTCGAGCGCCCCCCAGGAGCCACCGGCCGCCCCGGGAGTCCCCGAGACGCCCCGGCCTGCCGAGACCATTGAGACCGGTTCGGTCCGGACGCCGAAGGCCCAGGCTTCCGCGAGGCGGCGGACCAAGGCGACGGTCCTGAAGGTCGAGGTACCGGATCCCGTCTGGACGGCCCTGCGGCAGGAGGCCCTCGATCGCCGGGTGACCGTGAAGTACCTGGTCCTCGAGGCCCTGGCGGCCAAGGGCTACGCCTTCGACCTCTCTGCCATCCCGAAGGACGGACGCCGCCTGCGCTAAGGGAGCGGTCCGCAGGGATCCTGTCCGAAAGACCGCCTGTCCGTAGATCCGATCCGAACTCTGCGGACGTGGGCCGGATCCCTACGCCCATGTCCGCAGGGCCATGGTCCAACGGACGCCGCGACCGACCGAGGAGCCGGAAACGCAGAAAGGCCGCCCCGGAGGGCGGCCTTTCTGGTGCGGCGATCGTTTGAGAGGGAACGGCTCATTGGTGAGCTGTCTTGTTCTGTGCAGGTCTGGCGGCGAC
>NZ_LMMK01000038.1:0-3580 GCF_001422795.1 Methylobacterium sp. Leaf88
GAGGCGCAAGCCTGGGCCGCATAACCCAAACCAAATGGCCTCCGGGAATTCCGGAACGGTTCAGTGTCCAGGTTGCGGCCATATGCACCGGATCTCACTCTAACAGTCGTCCAACTCGCGTCATGACCGTGGGCATAGCGAATTATACCGAGCGCATCGCTTGGGCCCTGCTAGCATGCAGGGATATTTATTGCGCGGCGAGTTGCGCTCAGGGGGCAGCTTAAGAAAGGGGCTCATTCAAGTCCCTCCGATGACACAGAAAACCAGGGCGATGGCGATGGCGGCCAGATCGTTATAGGCCAAACGGTCGTAGCGGGTCGCGACGCGCCGCCAGTTCTTGAGGCGACCGAATAGGCGCTTGATCCGATCACGTCGCCGGTAGGATACCCGGCTATGCCTGTCGTGCACCGTCCGGATGGCCTTGGGCAAGCAGGATGGTGGCGATCACCCAGTGGCTCTTCAGCCAGTCCCTGAAGCTCTGCGCATCGTAGGCCGCGTCTGCGATCAGGCGCTTGGGCAGCACCACGGCCTGCACCAGAGGTAGCGCCATGTTGCTGTCGGCCACATTTCCGGGCGTCACGGCGAACGCAACTGGCCGGCCACGACCATCGGAGAAGCAATGGATTTTGCTTGGAGAGCCACCGCGCGATCAACCGACGGCCTGGCTCCAGCCCCCGCTTATTCACCCGATGCCGATCGGTGGGCCTTCACGTGCGTGGCATCTAGCATCAGTTCGTCGGGGCCAAGACCTGCGACCACGATCTTGGCCCACAACTGTTGCAAGATTCCGCGCTGAGACTACCTATTGTGGTGGATCTTCGATTGTAGCTTGAACGCCGTACTCGGAGGGCGCATCCTGCCGGAGGCAGCCAACATTCAACACATGTAGAACGCCGCTGATCACCCGCCGATCATCGACTCGAGGGTGGCCCAGTTGGCCGTGCGGCAAGTGCGATTCGATCCGCTCCCAGGCTTTAGAGGAGAGCTGGAACAACCGTGCCATCGCAATCTTCCTGTGTTGGAAACCCCAAACTCAGGAAAAAACGCGAGCAACATCAATTGGTTGTATGAGTCCCTGCCCTAGAACAAGCTATCGCGGTCTGGATCAGTATGGCCGAAAGGCGATTGCACCTGAGTCTACGTCCAGATTGGACTTTCTAGCCGAGCGTCCCACACCCGCCAAAGACTCATAACGTCCTTTCCGACTAACTACAAAGTTGTCAGATTCTTCAAATAGAGGCTAAACATGATAAATATCTCCATTCGCAAAACATCTCGTATTGTTCTATTTGTTTTTCCCCAAATTTTATCTTCAAATACCCTAGCCTTAGAACGAACTTTAGCTAAGCCAGATCTTTCCCCAGAACATAATCAAACATATTCGAGCAAAAATGCAACTGAATCTTCAGATAAGAAAGACCTTAACCTAGATTTCAATGTCGTTCCTGAAAATGGAGAGGCATTGAGACGCGTTTTTATAGATAAGTTTTCAATTGATAGTCGATCTTATCTCGACCCTCAACAAACTGAAGGTCCATATACTGATTTTGACTCGCGCTCAACAGATTTTACTTTAGTGACCAATACAGAATCTGCCAAACTCGCTGGCGCCGGTGTTATGCGCGACAGCAAAGTACTCATCACAAGAGATCGAGACGCAAAGAATTATGAAGCGCTCGGTTACCGAGCGATTACAAATGGATTTCGTTCATTTGTTTACGGCAAATTCGATAAGAGAGAAGCTACAACACAGTGGAAGGACATTCACGGCGGATGGTTCTACGCGATTGGGCGATCGGGCGGCGTGAATCGCGGAACGAGTGGCGTCTTGGCTGAAGCCGTACAACTCGGTACCGGCGTCGCAACAAATGAGTTTTCAGCTATGGCACCCGCATATGGACATGATCAGCCGGCACTTCTTGCACCAATAATTGGAATTATTTATAATTATAAAGCAGATTCCGATTTGAAACACAAGGCATTTGGCGTTCAAGCAAATCTTTATGGTTATTCGAGTACTGCTGCGTTTCGCGCTGCATCAGTAAACGCCGAAGGTCAGCCTGGTTCTGCAGAGGTCGGCGTTCAACTCGAGGAACTTATGGTTTCCTCTGCCGCAATCAGTATGCCGCAAGGGAGTACTACAAACCCAAATGCTGGCACGTTAATTCGTTATGGATCGAACCAATACACGTTTTACGACAGATCCACCAAGACTTTTATCTGGGTTATCGATGGTATTTCAGTAGCAACTATTTCATCCGATACAATTAATTTCAGTCCCAAAGCTGTTAAAGATTTCCCGAATCATACAGCAGCGGATGCAGCAGGTCTTCGCGCGGGTCAAATCTACCGCGTTGGACGTGCCCTGATGATTAAACCATAATTTACGTTTTAGACAGAATCTACAAAAATATTTGGGATTATCTATAAATAATATCATTGCATACTATAATGTCAAGCATATTCTATTTATTTAAGGTTTAAAGCTATCGCTTGCTAAGAATAGGGATTGAAATTGCGATTAAACACAGTGTAATTTCCTGGATATAAGATTTTCTCGGCGGCCCTGGTTGGACTGTGGACAATAATCCCGCACCAGAGCCGCTGGCTATTGGCTCACTGCCTGGTGAGACAGTAGCCAACTGGTTCTCGGACGTCGATAGTGACAGGCCCGCACCCAATCGCCTCAACAAGGCTTTACTTTCGCATTGATATAGCGGAGGGCCACAATGCGAAGGAAAAATCGATATGTTCGTCGCTATCGATCGCGCAAGCGAGTTCGCCTTCATTGAAATCTAGGAATGAGCCACGCGGCGGGCCGCTGGCGACTGCATTTGTCATCTTAATTTGGACGAATTCTATAAGAGCGCCTAACAAAACTGGGTTGGGCGCATTGTGCGAAGATGGCGAGACAGCTCCTTCCCAATGGCCTGGGGGCCGAGATTGCACCGCTGCTTCCGGCTGAACGGGCCAACCCGAAGGGCGGTCGGCTGCGAACGTTCGACTATGCGGCGCTGACGGGGATCCTTTTGCGCTGCGCTCGGGCACGCCCTGGGAGTTGCTCCCCCCGGGATATGGACTCCGGCGCGAAGACGACCTGCTGGCGGCGCCTGCGGGAATGGCAGAGGGCTGGAATATGGGATCGAACACGCGCTTCTCGATTAACTCGACCGGCAGAACGGCATCGACTTCAGTCGAGTTTCTTTCGACAGCGCCCCGATCGAAGGAAAAAGGGGGCGCGGTGACAGGTCCGACCCTAAACCGCCCGGAGCAAGCCGGGCACGAAGCGCCTTGTCCTCACCGAAGCGAGGGGCATCCCTCTCGCTCTGATGCGGATGGGCACCAATGTGCATGACAGCCGGATGGTGGAGGCCATCATAGATGCCGTCCCACCGATCCGCTTAGGCTGGGAGGGCACCGCACAAGCGTTCCTCAAAGCGGCACGCCGACAAGGCTGCGATCACCGCCGCTGCCGTCAGGCGCTAACCCACCGTCGCATTTAGCACCGCATCGCCCGGCGCAAGTGAACCGCGCCGGGTTTCCCGGAGGCCCCAACTCTTGCGAGGATGGAGCCATGACC
>NZ_LMMK01000039.1:0-4135 GCF_001422795.1 Methylobacterium sp. Leaf88
ACCAGCCTCGCGGCCAGTCTCATCACCTTCAACCAGATCAAACGGTTCTGTTAGGCGCTCTTAATGATCCGCCCGGACGCGAGACCCCAAGTCACCATACGAAAGCAACGTCTTCGAACGCCGATCAGAGCCCCGCATATGCCTATTCCGCCCGTTATCCGGAATGATAGACACATGCGGAGATCCGGCAGAGTACAGATTCCATCGCTAACCTGCATTAGGCAGTCGAAGAAGTTATTTTAAATTATCACAAAACCCGAATTTATATTTAAAGCGCTAAAATCTCTGCACCTATTCAATCATTGACAACGGCCAAACTGTACCTTTGATTTCATTGACCAATGCAGATTGCGACTGCTTGCGACGCCGTTTGAAATGGACTGTCTCTGGAGCCGGTTTGTGCGCTATACCCGCCGAAAAGGTAAGACAGTTCCAATGCCAGTCCTCATGACCAAATCCAATCCGCAAATTATTCTTTCGAAATGGAAATTTCTCATAAATCGATGCCTTCGCAAAAGCCATCGCATCCCAGTAATTACTCCATTCAAGATACCTGGAGTCAAAAAAAGTCGATTCGCTATCGACGTGCCACCAAATGTTGCGCTCATCACCGAAGATAATATTACAAGCAGAGTGCACAACAATCTCTTCACGCTGCCCCGCGAGGACGTATGCCTCCTGCAACCAATTGAAAGACCAAAGATCATCGGCATCTAAGAACGATACATACTCCCCACTTGAAAACTCAACGGCCCGGTTTCGGGCAAGTCCAGGATCACCCTCCTCCGTTGAATAAAACTGCGCATTAGAACCAAGAGCACTCTTTAGCACAGAGGCTGTTAATTCATCGGCATTATCAAGAATCACAACGATTTCAACAGGAATATCATAATTATTTCTGAAATATTTTATTGCCTCGATTGCACTTCGAGCCGAAACTGCGGCGATTAATCCTTCGCGATGAGCAGTAATTACAACCGAGATACCAAATCTCGTGTGTGAGGCATTATTTCTCATTGCGCTCTTCCCCCAAAATGATGTCTTCAAGATCTCTGACGTAAGTATCCCAATTATAGATTTGGGCGACCCGCTTTTGTAGTTCTATTGCACGCCTAACACGAGCATCTGGATTAGAAAGAAGGTCGCGAATCTGACGAATAGCGTCTTCGACACTGGCATCTGAGGCGATTGGCCAACCAGTTGTATCATTTATCAATTCAGGTACACCGCCAACTGAGCTCGCAATGATCGGCATACCCATCGCGCCAAACTCGAGCAATATAGTTGGCATTCCTTCCCATAAAGAAGTAAAGAGCAGGCCATCACAGTCGGTCAATGGAAGTTCGGAATAGGATTTGAATGGCGGGGAAAGCGTCAAATTGACAGGAAGATGCTCGCGCGAAGGCTCAACATCGAGGACTGCTTTGCCGAAACATTTGAACGTCACGTCTGGCATCGCTCTAGAAATATCCAGAACTAAATCAAAACGTTTTTGTTTATCAAGTCTTCCGGCCCAAATAATTGTAGGCTTGGATTTATTTCCACGACATTCCAACTGTTTTTCAGCAAGGCAAGTCTCGCTCGATGCAGACATCGTCGGCGTGAATAGGACCGCTAGTTTCTGTTTCATTTCGGGCGACAAACAATATCGCGCCTCAAGTCGATCTCTCAAATAACGCGTGTCAAAAACAGCCTTTCGCAAATAGGGAAGTATATTTGCGAAATAATCGATCGGATATCCAACTTCTCTTCCCTCTTGAGTTCGATCTGCACAGAAATAATAGCAATAGATATTCGTAATTTTGCTCAAGCGCGCGCCGTAATCCTTGAAAGTCTCGAAAGCCAATCTACTATTAACGTTGAAGACGTGCTTGGCTTCCAGGTGCCGGATCAGCTCGTACAAAACGCGCTTGCGAAGGTCCAGATCGAGCGGTCTGAGCCACTCAGACAAATCAATTGTGTGCAGACCAGGCGGAAACCAATCTGGACGCTCCCAATCAGAAGCATCCGTCCTAATCAAAATCGTGTCTCCGAAATTGGATAGAGCATGCGACAATACTCCACCGACAAAATCCGCACCACCAAGTTTACAGAAGGGAGTTAGTATGACGTTTTCATATTTTACTGAGAACTTTGATCGGATAAATGAATAAAATTGATAATTATCGTCGTGATAGGGAGCTTGATATGACGCCTGATAGACCTCGTGCTTATGTATGCTTGGGTCAAGTTGATGAGCCTGCTCGAAAATCTCATCCATTTTTGGCGAGCGCCAAAATTTCATTTGACCTTGAATGGCAGAAACGAAGTCGTGCTTCTCAAGCAAATCAGGCAGAAGCTCGTAGGTTGACCGCTTTCTATTTGGATAACCAGCATTACTCAAAGTAATTATGGGATGAAACCGCCGGCCCTCTTTAAAGCCATGCCGAATTAGGTGCAAAAACGGCCAGTCGGGATAGCTGACCAGATCGGGGTTTAACTCCAAATAATCAGGATCAGTGTACCAATCAACAGGACTAATTCTGTGTCTGACACCAAATTTTAGCCAATGCCGAAACCAATTATCTTGAGTGTGCCCCCTCTCAAGACCTCGCATTATCACTTGAGATCGATAGTATCCGTCATCATAAAATTTGCCCGGACTCAAACCCATGTGCAAATCATACGTGAGATACCGAAGTAGGCATTCAAAATCGCTTACCATATCAGTTAGGTTATGTCGTCTACGTATCACCCCAGGCGAAAACATCGGCAGTATTATACCTTGGAGCACTTCGTTAGTCGCTATGTCGGGATTATGCGATACAAGCTCTAAGACAGAACCAATAATGTCGGAGTGACTGTCCACAATTCTCTCAAAATTATATAGATCTCTCGTCAAGACACCAGTATCTTGACCAAACTCAACATAATGGACTAGTGGGCATATATCACTTCTATGTAAGTCATATTTGTCTATATAAAATCGCGAGTCAAACCAGGGACTAGGATTTCTTCCTTCACGCCATCCGAATTCAAGGTAATGTTGGAGCGGATCAATTCCGGCAAGTGCTATATCTGGATAGCTAGCTAGATAGTAATTTGAGTCAAATAGCTCTGAGCTTTTGCTACGCTGAGATGTATAATCGATCGAATGCTGATAGTTATCTTCGGCCGGCTCTTTGATTTCTAACCCCATGCCCCGTCCCATTTTACAGTAATGAATAAGGGGGCATGTGTCGGATTGGCCGGCTAAGTGAAGATTTAGATAATATTCTGTATCAAATTTAACGTTTGGATTACGGCCTTCTCGCCATCCGTGCTCAAGGTAGTGTTTTAGAGGATCAACACCTGCTTCGGCAACATCAAGATTGTTATTAAGATAATAGAGAGCATCAAATTCATCTTTAACTAGATTTTTTATCTCCTGAAGAGAATTGCCGCTTGGATTTTTTTTATATCCAATTACCGTTGAAATGCTCATTAAAGAATTTAATAGTCGGGATATCCTCACTTGGCCCTCATCCTTATGCGGTTTGGTGTGGTTGTCGGAGAGCCTTAGACGATTGGGTGCCAACCGTCGAGATACGTCAGGATGTCGACGTCATTTTGCAGGATAGACCCACGTCATACGTCTCGCTTCGGATGTGTAATCTTATAAGACCAGTTGGTGGAAGGTACCATGGGTCGTACGGCTCGCCCTGACGATATCTAGGGCTCAGCTTAGAGGCGTTTATGAACTCTCTGGCAGTTGCAGGGCTATCTGCGCACTAAGCAGACGAAGGCGACAACGTGGGGGTCTGCGAGCGTGCTGGGATAGCACACTCGTAGCCGTCGACGAGGCGGCGCAAGCGCGTCACTCAGAGGAAGGAGCGCTCGACCGCCCAGCGGCGCGGCGAGAGGACCAAGCCGCGCTTGGCCTCCGGCAGTTCAACGACCTCCTGTGTAATACCGTGCGAGCGAGCGAGCGACCTTGGCCTGCCTCGCGCCCGTTTAGCCATGTCAACAGAGGCCAGATCGACGCTGTCCCCGTCGGCAGCCCGCATGATTGTCGCCAGACGCCCCACCTAGGTGGCGTTGCCCAGAAGGTTGTTCTGAACCGCGCCGGGTTTCCCGGAGGCCCCAACTCTTGCGAGGATGGAGCCATGACCAAGCG
>NZ_LMMK01000041.1:0-9374 GCF_001422795.1 Methylobacterium sp. Leaf88
GCTTCATGGGCGTCCTCTGTCTTGCCGCGGCCCTCGATTGGCTCAAGCGATGACAGACCCTAGGAGCAATGCTTAGCTATCTGCCTTTTCCGACAAGCCCTCAGAGCTTTAGGGGGCAAGTGAGCTGACGTCTCTCACGGCGCCCGAATGTCTTGTAATGAAAATCGCCGGACTGCATTTGGCCTCGTTCCACGGCTTGGGCGACATCCGGGTTGCAACGCAAATACTCGTCTTCGTCGAACTCAGCCTCTGGCTCTTCCTGGGACCCACGGTTACGCTTCCGTTCCCGGGCATCATTGTCGTACCTGTGACTGGGCTGACGATCCCGATCTCCATCGTATCTGCGAAGCCGCTCGTTATCTTGGCCATTATCGTAGCTGCGGCCCCGGTCACGTGGCCGATCATCGTCATCGTCATCGTACCCGCGACCATGACCACCGCCGTCGCGCTCGCCATAACTTCGACTGCCATACTCCTGCTCGTCGTGGCCGTAGTCACGACCCCCTCGCTGAGCCGAAGCTGAGCTTATTGCGCCCAAAAAACTCAGGCCAACGAGTGCTGTAACCCACAGCGTCCTCATGCCGGGTTCCTCCTGTAGCAGCGTCAGACGTGTCGAGTACTCGGCGTCCGACCGCCAAGCCGTAAGCCTCAGCGTATCAGCTTGAACGTCACCCTATTCCGCTTCTGCGGTTCGGGTTCGCACCCTGTCAGCCGCAAGTGCGACGATAACGGCGGCAGTTGCCCTGGCCCTCTTCACCATAGCGATCCTTGTCCTCGCAAGCGTCGCGAAGCTCGCGGCACATCCGACGATAGCGGCGCTCCTCACGCTCTTCACGGAAACCGCGCCCATCATCGACTTCCACACCGCCAGGGCCGAACCGGAAACCCTGCGCAAAGCTGGAGGTATCTTGGAGTAGCAGCCCACCAAGGGCTGCAGTCACGAGCAGAATTCTACGCATTGGAAGCTCCATATTCCTTGTGCTGTTGAAGCAAGGAGCCAAACGCCCGGGTGCCAAGAACGGTTCGTTCAGTTGCACGAAACTCCCACACTCAGGCTTAGATACTCGTCGGAGATGACCGCATCGTCCTCCAGTAAGTCCTGCGTTTGTCCAAATAGACTGCCGCCGCTATTATACAAAAAATGGATCCTTTTCTAGACGTTTGTTAGCTGTTCGTTGTATCGGGGGGCTATCACAAAGCTGTCTTGGCCAGAAGGAAAGGCGTCAGTGCCTTCATCACTTCGGCGGGGACAGCTCCCGATACCTGCATAAACCAGAGGAAGCGGGCGACAGGTGGTGGAACTTCACTGGCACTTGCGCTGTCAGCCGAACACCAGCGGCGCATAGTGCGCGCGTCGACACCAAGAAGGCGAGCGCCACCAGACTGACTTAGATTAAGATTTCGAAGCGCAGAGCGCAGTTCTGCAGCATTCATTGCCGATGCCTTGGTCCGCCTCAGGGGACGACTGCTTTTATGATTAGCTCGTTTGAGAGACATAGATTACTGCCCCATGTGTTTCGGCCAGCCATCACCTGTAAAGGTGCAGCGTAAGAAGCTTACAGCTCGGATGGAAACTAGCTCATTATCTTTCCGGTTAGCGGTCAGCGAGCAATCTGTAAAAGAGCAGCCCATCCAATAGATGCCGGTCAGATCAATTATCTCGTTACAGAAGTTGAGACCAAATCTTAGATCGCTTTTATTATCACAATAAGTATTTGCTTTTTCCAAAATAACGACCTTTGTTCGATGTCAAAACACTATACAAAATTTCTCGTGAAACTTGGATACTCAGGGGCTTGTTTCTGGGTAAGAGTAGGGAAAAAATGTGCGTTCCAAGTTTGACGACTAAAACGCCGTAAGAGGTAAAACAGTTCAAAAACAAATTATAATTATCAATTAGCGAGCGATCATAGTTCAGAACAGCAATATTTCTCTAAATCAGTATCGCAAATGAGAGATTTTGGCTGTTCGTCGAACCGATCAATGTTCTCGGTGTGGCTCTTTTTTTACGAGCATGCGTTGCAAAGTCGAAGAGTGATCTGCGTCGATCCCCGGTGAAGACACTGATGTTGAGGGTGGCGTCTTCGCGGATGGAACCGTACAGGCAACGATCGTTCAGGGTCCAAACCTGGTGCCGATCACGGGCAAGCTCGAATTGAAATGCACCGGCCTCGGGGCATGGCGCACCAGTGGTGGCCTCGTTGAATGCAGCGGTAGCTGGAGTACTAGCGCGGTGCGTGAGATGAATGAGCTCTCTATCCTCCAGCCGTCTTCCTGCTCATAGGAACCCGCTCCCCAAATGATCTTTGAAGGCGTTCGCTCGGCGGATGTACCCGACCACGGTCCGCCGGTCGCGGTGCCCCGACTGATCCATAATACGCGCGAGATCCGCGCCGCGCTCGGCCGCCGTCGTGATGTACCCGGCCCGCAGGCTATGCGCCCCCAAGGTCGAGGCATCGAGCCCAGATGCCGCGTCGCCAAGGTTTGCAGCCGCACGGCGCACTCTTAACAGCGTTGTAAGGCCGCCATCGTTTATGGACCTACCGGCATCGGGCGTAGGGAGAACGAGGTGGATCGACAAAGCGCGAAGGATCTCGATCAGTTCAAGGATCGGCGGCAGTTCAAACGCACGGACATGGCCCAGCAGGGCGTCGCGGTGTTCGCGGACGGCACGCGGGTTCCTTGCATCATCCACGACATGTCCGATCCGGATGCCGAGAAGAGCTTCGGGATGCGCGTCGAGTTGATCAACGTCCCGAATAACAAGGTGCCCCACACCTTCCAGGTTCACCTACCATCTGGGCGAGTAATCCAGTATTCGCCCGGTTGGGCTGAAGCCCTCTAGGTCAGATTAAGCTGAGCAAGGAGACGGCCGGACAAACCACTCAGGAAATGAGGGGTAGAGAGGGCATTCCCGATATTTGATGCGATGTCGGGCTAACGATCGTTTTCCCGGCATTGTGAATGGACCCAGTTCGAGCGGCTTCAAACCACTGTGTTTCTGTCAGGAAAATATGACCGGATTTCTATTGCAGATTAAACGCGCCTGAACCACTATCCCGACATGCTCGTCGGATATGCCCGCGTCTCCACCCTCGACCAGAACCTCGACCTGCAGCGTGATGCGCTGACCAAAGCTGGGTGCGAACGCCTGTTCGAGGAAAAGAAGTCCGGCAAGGCTGGGACCAAGCGTCCGGAGTTCGAGGCGGCCCTCGCCTACCTTCGACCCACCGACGTGCTCGTCGTCTGGAAACTCGACCGGCTCGGTCGCTCGCTCGTCGAGATGATGCGTACGATCGACAGCCTGCGGAAAAAGGAGGTCCACTTCCGCTCTCTCACCGAGCAGTTCGACAGCGACACGGCGCATGGGCGCTTTGCCCTGCAGATGCACGGCGCCATGGCCGAGTACTTCCTCGACCTCAACCGGGAGCGCACCATGGAGGGGCTGAAGGCCGCCCTGGCGCGAGGACGAAAAGGGGGACGGCCCAAGAAGCTTACGCCAGCCGATATCGAGGTGGGGCACGCCCTGCTGCACTCGGGCACCATTTCGATCGCGGCGATCGCCCAGCGCCTCGGGGTCAGCCGGGATACCTTCTACAGCTACTTCCCCCAGGCACGCACCCGCAGCCAGGCAGACGTAGCCGCTGCGGCGACCCGGCAGGCATCCTCCTGATGCCGATCCGGCGCGAGCACCGCTTCTTCTATCCGATCGACTGGCCGCAGCTCTCGGTCGTGATCCGCTTCGAACGAGCGAAGGGACGCTGCGAGGTCTGCGCCCGTCCGCACGGACAGCGCGTCTTCCATCTTGGCGATGGCCGCTGGTGGGACCGAGAGGAGGGCTCCTGGCGGGATGGGGCAGGGCGCTTCATCTGCCTGGCGATCGGGGCCGATGACGTCCTGGGCAAGTCAGAACTACACATGTGGTTTTGGCGACCGGGCACCGCGATCATGACACCGCCAACAATGCCTCGAAGAACCTCGCGGCCTTCTGCCAGCGCTGCCACATGAACCACGATCGGCCCGAGCATCAGCGTCGGCGCTGGTATACCTTGTTCAGACGCAGAGCTTTAGGCGATCTTTTCCGCGGTCCGTACCAGAATAGCTGAGACGGGTTTTGCAGCGCCCGGCTTTAATCCAGCCCACCGCGTGTCCCCTGGCACGTCAAGAATGAAATAGGCTCCCCATATTAGTTTCAGACAGAGAGAAACGAGCCAGACATTTGGTTCGTACTGTGAAGGAGCTAGTAAGCCTAATGAAGACCCGTATCGCCGTCCTCGCCACCGCCCTTGTCCTTGGCGTTGCTCCGATCTCGTCCGCCATGGCCTATGACAGCCCCTCCCGCTACACGTCGTTCGCACCCTACGATGTCGAGACCACGGGCTCGGTCAACGATATGCGACGTCCCCCGGCCTATCTCGGTTGCCCGATGAGCTCGGCCGCCGAGGGCAACGCCAACCAGCAGAACTTCCCCACCCAGCAGTACGGCCAGACCTCGGGCGGAAACCGCTGCTGATCGGAGGGACCCCCGGATGCTGCTGAAAGGCTTCTCCTACGCGATGATCGCTGCCTTCGCGGGTGGCCTCGTCTTCACCATCGTCGGCTCGGCCAACGCCTTCCTGAGCCTGTAAGGGCCTAGCCTTACAGATATGCCTCTGAGATCCGCCCAGCCCCTGGCTGCGGCGGGTCTTTTGCGACGTGTGAGGGTGTCGCTGTGCGGTATGCTTCGGGTGACGGTTAACGGCTCGTAAACGAATTGGTAGGCATCTCGAATTCAGCGGCTCTGGTGCGCCCAGGCCACACTTCGAAAGGGCCTAAGAGATGATCACGGTGACCTTCCTCGGCATGATGACCGCAGCCCTAACCGCGGCAGTGGCCGGAGCGATCAGCGACCCCAGCGCCCGATAATCAGCCAACCTCTCAGGCTCTGAAATCCTGACGGTCCAGCCAAAGACGCGCGTCCAACTACTTATGTGGCCGCCCCGCTACGGCGGATATTTCTCACGCATTCGGGCAGTCGGGGCCCTCACATCGGCATAGTTGGTCGATCAGAAAGAGGCCGCACGCCTCCCCTGGTCCCGTCCAAATGTCACGCACCCGCTCTGTCTTACGCCAGCACCGCGAGGTCGCTGCCGTGGTTGCCACCTACGGGATGTTCCTGGGCGGCATCCTGATGCTCGCCTGGGCGATGGCCTGACCTACCCCTGCGTCCTGGCCTAGTGACGAAATGGGAGCACTACGCACGCACGCGCACACGAGGGCGCTCCCATCTGCACCTGTTGAGAATTGTTGAGGTTCAGGACGAAGTTTTGGGCGCTGCCGCAATGGGTTGGCGCTCAATGTTGACGCTGGTCCGACGCTTCCCTGCTAGGACGCCTCGACCCCGGTATAGGCCTCAGGACCGATAACTCCCGTTATCGGCTCCCAGGGTCCTGTCTGCTGCTGAGCAGTCGAGATCAAGCCATCAGGTCGTGAGGCGCAACCTGCACGACGAAGGCCTTGCCCTCGTCGACCCAGCCGCCGCCCGCCGAACCGTGACGGATGCCGTCCGCTTCCTCAGCCAGCGCGTAGTGATGCTGGCCCGTCTGCACGTTGAAGAAGCGCTCGACCGCCGCCGTGCCGCTCGAACCCTCGTTCGCGAAGGCTTCGAACGCGACACCCTCGTAGTGGTAGCTCGTCCCACCTTGGATGAGCCCATCCCGTTCGCTGACACTCGTCGTGAAGAAGTGGTCGCCCGTCTTCGTATCGTAGAAACGGAACACGTCCACCGTATCCGTGCCGTTGTCCGGCGTCGTCCAGGCGATGCCTTCCTGAACAAAGCTCGGCATGCTGTCCCGCACCTGAGCCGCCTCGTCCGCACTCGCCGTGAACAAGTGGCCTCCGCTCTTCGTGTCGAAGAACCGGAATGTGGCTTCCTGCGTATGATCCACGTTGAGCGTCAGCGCGGTCTGGCTGGCGTTGCCGGCCGCGTCCATCACGGTCTCGGTGAACACATCGTGTCCAGCCGACGTCGCCTGATAGCTGTAGGTGCCGTCCGACGCGATCGTCAGAGTGCCGTGCGCCCCAGCAATCTGCGCCGTGCCGGTGGTCGGAACGCTGATGGCGGGCCCATTTCCGAACTGCAGGCTGTCGAGGTGGAGTGACGAGGCGTCCGCGTCGTTAGCGAGTACGTTGCCCGTGAGAGGCGCGGACAGGCCGCTTGCTGACAGGGTGTCTGCCTGTGCGCTCGGCGCGATGCTGTCGAGCGTGAAGCCGAGGCTGGTAGCGGCCGAGACATTGCCGGCCACATCTGTGTGCGTGACCGCGATGGTGTGCGCACCTTGGGCAAGGAGCGATGGGTTGTAGGCCGCTGCAGCGGCGCCATCCACCACGTAGCTCAGTGTACCACCCGCCTCGCTCGGCGAAACCAAAAGGCTGCCGTCATGCGTCAGGGCATCGACCGCACTTACGCCGGTGTCATGAGCAAGCTGCAGGGTCGGTGCGGTCGGCGCCAGAGTGTCGAGAGTGAAGCGAAGGCTGGCGGCCGTCGAGACGTTGCCGGCGGCATCAGTCTGAGTGACGGCGACCGTGTGCGCGCCTTGGACGAGGCTCGCGGGATCATAGGCCGCCACGATCGCACCATCGACCGTGTAGGTCAGCGTTCCGCCTACCTCGCTGGGAACTAGGGTGATCGCGCCATCCCGCGTGATGCCGTCCGTAGCGCTGGCACCCGTATCGTGGGTCAATGCCAAGTTTGGCGCGCCGGGGGCCTGCGTGTCGACTGCGAAGGCGAGCGTGCGGCTCACGGTGCCAGTATTACCCGCAGGATCCGTGGCCACGGCCGAGAGAGCATGCTGCCCCTCCGCCAGGGCGCCAAGGGTGAAGGTCCAGCGTCCGGTCGTGGCATCAGCCACAACGGCGCCGAGTGCCGTCGCACCATCGTAGACCGTAATGACGCTGCTCGCCTGGGCCGTTCCCGTCAGTGTCTGTGCGGGCGTGTTGGCAGCCGCGTTAACGAAGCCGTTGCGGATCGCGATATCGGCCAAGCCCGCGGGTTCAAAGGGGGCAAGGGTGTCGACCAGCACGGTGCTACCGACCGCAGAAGCGACATTCTGGTGCACGTCCGTGATGGCAAGCGACGAGGTCACCGTACCGTTGAACCCAGATAGGTCCACCGTGCCCGTGCCGTTCGCCACGACATTCGTCGTGACCGTGTGCGTTCCATCCGTAAAGGTCGCGACGGCCGTAGCGTCGGCATCAAGGCCTGAGACGGCAAATCTGACTGCGCGCGCCTCGACCGCGTTGATTAGGTGATCAGCGGTCCCCTTGAGGCTGAGCCCGGCATCAGCCCCAACATCCGCTGTGGTGTCCACGATCAGGGTCGTCGGCGCCGTCTGGGCGATGTTCCCGGCCGCATCCTGCGTATAAGCGACAACGGTGTAGGTGCCGTCCGCCAGGGCTGATGCGATGCTCTGGTTGACGCCACCAGCCGTGCCAGGTGCATCGACCCGGAAGGCGTAGGTGCCGTCGCCCTGCAAGGGTACGACATGAGGAGGAACAGCATGACCATCGGCAGCCGTGATGGTCACGACGGCTCCGCTCGGAATACCGAGGTTGGCATCACTCACGGTCCCGCCAAAACGTAGAGCTTGCGCGAACTCGGCAGCGTCGAGGACGAGCGCACCGCTCGCCGCATCGGTGATGAGGGGATGGCTGTTCAGACCGGTATCGGCTGAGAGTGCCAAAGTAATTGCAGGCGCCACATGGTCAAGAATAACGCTCGTCCCAGTGGCACCACCCGCGAGCGCATTGCCGGCAATGTCTTGAATGCCGGTGCCCGAGGCGTTCAAGTCGAGGTGAACTGCGCCTTCGTTGGTTAGGCCGGACACGGCGACCGTGTAAGTGATGCCGCCATCAGACGAGGTTGGCGTGCCGATCGTTCCAGCTACGACGTTTCCGTTGAGGTCGTGAAGCGTGAAGCCGCCGGCCGTTACGTTACTGACAGCTTCAGAGAAAGAAACCGTGAAGCTAAGGCTTGTCGCATTTGTAAAGCCAGACGGCCCGACAATACTAACTACTGTGGGCGGCGTTGCATCCGCACCGATTGAGGAAATAATACCAAATTCAGGACTGTCGAAATAAAAGGGCTGACCAGAATTGTTAATGGCATAAACCTTGAGGGTTGTGATGCCGGTATAATTCAGGGTCGTCAGCTGAGATGAAAAACTGTTGTTAACGTCAGTAGGGTTGTAAGTTACCGTCTTAGTAAATAGGATCTGATCTGAGGATCCCAAACCCTGAAATAACAGTGTGTCTGGTCCGCTACCAGCATTCACACCGTAGATCGATCCGACGTCGAAAGTCCCTCCGCCTGAAGCGGTGATTTTCACGTTATAATACGCGGAGCTTGTTTTATAAGCAGAAAAGTATGTGCCACTAAGCCCACCGGCCGTGTCATTTGTGGCTACTGCTCCGCCATTCAGAACGCCTACAACCGCGTCACCCTCATTGCCATCAGTAATGACGCCGACGTTAATATTGACCATTGCCGTGCAGCTTCTCTGATTACGTAATGCGGTTGCCAGAAAGTAAACAAGATCATTTCACAAAAATGTGAATAAATAGTAATTCCACTAACTTCAATATAAGATTTTGACTGCGACAATTTAGACTTTAGCGGAACTTGAATTTTGATCTGAATGGGGCTTTAGGGCAGCTTAGTTGCGGCTGCTACGATTGGCCTTAAAATCGGCCATGATTTGCTCGTTAGCCTTTTCTTTCTCTTCTACCGTCATAGCTTCGAATGCTGTACTAACAGCAGCAACCACGGCTTCCACCTCTGCCTCTACCAAATGGTAGGGTGCTCTTGCTGACGTAGCTCGTACTCGGCCCCTGCATCATCAAGATCTCGGGGACGGTGCGCAACGGATTTAGACCAAGCGCGCATATCACTAACCCAGCGTCTTGCTAGAGCCTCATCGTCCAAGCCTGCGAATGAGCGTCCTCGTTGCAGGTAGTTACTCATCTGGTTGATTTCGCTCTGGGCCATCACGTCTAGGGCGACGGTCTTCCCGTCCTGTTCAGCATAGTCGTCGACCATTTGCTTCCTGCTTTCAGTCTATTGAGGAACCGCATCATGGCGGGGCTCTGAACAGGGGTAACCTGTGGCTTCAGTGAACGGGCTCTCCCCGCAGGTGGGCGGTTTCGGCAATCCACTCCTCGGTGGTCAGCTGCTCAGATGGAACGACGATGCAGCCCCACTGCAACTTGGCACGGCCATCTGTCACCCACTGACGCCAATTGAGCTTGGCGTCTGCTGCTTCCTCGTCCGTCAGGCTGATCCGCCCCCATTGAAGTGGTCCGCCCTTTGGTATGGCTTTTGAGCCTGGAGGACGGAC
>NZ_LMMK01000042.1:0-10930 GCF_001422795.1 Methylobacterium sp. Leaf88
CGCCCGCTCCGGCGCGATCTTGTCTTGCGAGGTCTTCTCTTGCGAGGTCTTCTCTTGCGAGGTTTCTTGCCGTGACACTGAATCCACACCCGTTCGTTTGCTGGCACCCGCTCGATCCGGCCCGCCGCCAACGCTCTGCGCGGACCGACCCTCGAACGATGCATGCCCCAAGACGAAACCGGGGCCCTTCGATCGCACTTATAACGTCATTACGCGGCATTGCCACGCCAGGGGGCGCTTGCGCTTTCCCACAGACCGCGCGCGGTCTGCAATTCCATTCCGAAATCCGAAGCGCGGGAGACCGATCCGTCGCCGCGCCGTGACTGTGGAGATGCTGGCGCCGACGCCTGAACTCCGGCAGGTAATCCCACCGCTCGTTCCGATCAACGGTGCGATCGTCTTTTCCCGTCCGCCGATCCCGCATCGAGGCAGGCCATGTCGCTCCTCCGCTTTCCCGCCGGCCTCGCCGTGATCGCGACACTCGCGAGCGGTTCCGCCTGGGCGGCGGGCCGTACCGCCGACCCGTCGCTCGTGCGCCGACACGCGCCGGTCGAGCCCTTCACGTTCCCGTGCGGGACACCCGGCACCTGCGGCGTCCAGGCAGGACCCGGTCCGGCCGATCGCGATGTGCGTCCCTTCGAGGGTACCCTCGGTCGGCCCTGCGGCTATCGCACGCGGGCGACTCCACAGGGGATCCGCAAAGTCCGCGTATGCTTTTGAGCCCACGCGATCCATGGTCAGTCCACGCCTGCTGCTGCTGTCTGCCTGGCTCTGCGTCGCACCGGTTGCGGCCCTGGCCGAGGGCTGCGCCGACGCGTTCGCGGAGGGGCGCCGGCCGGAGATCATCAACCCGAAACTGGCCGAACGCGCCGTGCCGCTCTGCTACGAAGCCTTCGCGGTGCTCCATTCCGGCCTCTCTCGGACGCCGCTCTACGCCGCCGAGCGCCTGACGCGGGACAGCGTCGCGGCGGCTCGCCGGGTCGACCGCATCGACGCCTTCCATGACGAGGATGCGCTGCCGGTGGCGGACCGGGCGCGGCTCGATGATTATGCCCGTAGCGGATACGACCGCGGCCACATGGCCCCGGCCGGCGACATGCCGACCGGCGCGGCCCAGGCGCAGTCCTTCAGTCTCGCCAACATCGTCCCGCAGGACCGCGCCCTCAATCGCGGGCTCTGGGCGGCGATCGAGGAGAGCGTCCGGCGTCTCGCCACCCGACGCGGCACGCTCTACGTCGTGACCGGACCGATCTATTCCGGCGATGCCGTTCAGGCGATCAACGGGCGCGTCCTGGTGCCGACCCAGCTCTTCAAGGCGCTCTATGACCCGGCCACCGGGGAGGCGGGCGCCTACCTGATGGCGAATCAGGACAATCCGCCCTGGCAGGCCGTCTCCGTCGACACCTTGCGCACGGTGTCCGGGCTCGACGTCTTTCCAATGCTGGTCTCCACCGCCAAGGTACGGGCGATGGATCTGCCGGAGCCGCGGGCCTATTCTCGGGGCGAACCCGAAGGCGACGAGCGTCCGCGCCGCCGGGCGCCCCAAACGGATTCGTTCGAGTCCTGGGCCAAGGACCAGCTGCATCGCGCCTTGCGGCGTCTCTGGCGCGATCTGATGCGTGCCATCTTCTGAGGGGGGGTGTTCCGATGCCGAAGACGGGTGCCCCCCATGACCCAGACCGGTCGTCGGACACGCGGTCGGAGACGAGCCCGGTCCGGTTCACGCCCTTCGCGGACGACGCGGCCGTCCAGACGATCGGCGGTCTCTCCGTCGAGAACGGCCGCGATCGGATCGCCATCCACGGCAGTCTCGACCTCGCGCGGGACGCGCGCGGGCTGGAGCGGGCCCGGGCCCTCGCAGCGGCCTTCGCCGCCATCGTGGCCGCCCTGGAGGCGGCGCCGTTGCCCGAACAGGTCGCGGAGGAGTCGCGGTCCGCCGACACGGTGAAGAACCCCTTCGCCTGAGGCCGGGATCTCGGCCCTTCTTCTCGGCCCCGTTCTTGCCGGTCGGTCGCCGCCCTGATACTCCGGCGCAACACTCTCACGCGAAGCGGTTCGACGACGGCGAGCGCCCGAGGTCCGACCGCATCGGCGCTCTTGGCGCGGCACGCCGTCCGGTTCGACCGGACGCAGCCGCGCAACACTGCACACGCTGATTCCGATGGTCGAGGCGCAGGGCGCGCCGGGCCGCCGACACGACAGGGATACCACCATGGCGCGCGAATTCATCTACCACATGAAGGGTCTGACCAAGACCTATTCGGGGGGCAAGAAAGTCCTCGATAACATCAACCTGTCCTTCTACCCGGACGCCAAGATCGGCGTGCTCGGCATCAACGGATCGGGCAAGTCGACCCTGCTGAAGATCATGGCGGGCATCGACAAGGACTGGACCGGTGAAGGCTTCGTCGCCCAGGGTGCCCGGGTCGGCTACCTGCCGCAGGAGCCCCAGCTCGATCCGAACAAGTCCGTGCGCGAGAACGTGATGGAGGGCGTCGCCGAGAAGCAGGCGCTGCTCGACCGCTACAACGAACTCGCCATGAACTATTCCGAGGAGACGGCGGACGAGATGACCGCCCTTCAGGACCGGATCGAGGCCGCCAACCTGTGGGAGCTGGATTCCAAGGTCGACCAGGCCATGGAGGCGCTGGGCTGCCCCAGCGACGAGCAGCCCGTCGCGACCCTCTCGGGCGGCGAGCGCCGCCGCGTGGCCCTGTGCAAGCTGCTGCTGTGGGAGCCCGAACTGCTGCTCCTCGACGAGCCGACCAACCACCTCGACGCCGAGACGGTGAACTGGCTCGAAGGCCACCTGCGTCAGTACCCCGGCGCGATCCTGATCGTGACCCACGATCGCTACTTCCTCGACAACGTCACGGGATGGATCCTCGAGCTCGACCGGACTCGCGGCTACCCGTACGAGGGCAACTACTCGGCCTGGCTGGTGCAGAAGCAGAAGCGGCTCCAGCAGGAGGGCCGCGAGGACATGGCCCGCCAGCGCGCGATCAACCGCGAGCAGGAGTGGATCGCCGCCTCGCCGAAGGCCCGCCAGTCGAAGTCGAAGGCCCGCATCACCCGCTACGAGGAGCTGGTGGCCAAGTCCCAGGACAAAATCGACGCCTCGGCGCAGATCGTCATCCCGATCGACGAGCGCCTGGGCAACAACGTCATCGAGTTCGAGCACCTCAACAAGGCGTTCGGCGATCGTCTGCTGATCGAGGATCTCTCGTTCAAGCTTCCGCCCGGCGGCATCGTCGGCGTGATCGGCCCCAACGGCGCCGGCAAGACGACCCTGTTCAAGATGATCACCGGTGCGGAAAAGCCGGACGGCGGCACCATCTCCGTCGGCGAAACCGTCCATCTCGGCTACGTCGACCAGTCGCGCGACGCGCTCGATCCGAACGCCACGGTCTGGCAGGAGGTCTCCGGCGGCAACGACATCATCTATTTCAACAAGCGGGAGATCAATTCCCGGGCCTATTGCGCCGCCTTCGCCTTCAAGGGCTCCGACCAGCAGAAGAAGGTCGGCACCCTCTCGGGCGGTGAGCGCAACCGCGTCCACCTCGCCCGGACCCTGAAGGGCGGCGCCAACGTTCTGCTGCTCGACGAGCCGACCAACGACCTCGACATGGAGACCCTGCGGGCCCTCGAAGAGGCGCTGGAGGATTACGCGGGCTGCGCCGTCATCATCAGCCACGATCGCTGGTTCCTGAACCGCATCGCTACGCACATCCTCGCCTTCGAGGGCGAGAGCCACGTCGAGTGGTTCGAGGGCAACTTCTCGGATTACGAGGAGGACAAGAAGCGTCGCCTCGGCGCCGATTCGCTGATGCCGAAGAAGATCAAGTACAAGAAGTTTTCGCGATAAGACGACGGCCCGGCGCCCGCTTCCCAGGAGGCGGGCGCCGGTTCAGGCCCGGGCGCTCAAGGCCAGGGCGTCCTTCAGGTCCCGCCCGTCCGTGAGCTTGCGGCCCTGGCGGCGCAGTGTCTTGAGGAGGGTCCGGTCCGGGAACGGGCAATAGGGCAGGACCGGCGCGATCGTCCCGGCGGGAAGCCGTCCGTCCGCGAGGTCCGCGAGCGCCCGGTCGAGCAGGACCCGCCCGTGCTCGTGCAGGATCATCGAGGCGCGGGTCGCCGTCGTATCCTCCGGCAGGCGGACCGCTTCCTGCGAAAGGATCGCGCCGGCGTCGATCGTGACGGCGAGGCGATGGATCGTCACCCCGAAGGACGGCTCGGATTCCGCCAGCGCGTGGATGGTCGGCACGGGCCCGCGATGGCGCGGCAGCAGGCCGGGATGGACGTTGAGGCCGCCCAGCGGTGCGCGCATCAAGGTCGGGCCGGAAAGAATCTGGTCGAAATGGAAGGTGACGATGAGATCGGGGATGTGCCGCGCGAAGGCCTGCGCCACCTCCGGACCGTTGACGTCGTCGACCTTCAGCGTCGGTATGCGAAGCTCGCGACAGAGCGCCTTCAGGGGCGTGGCGCCCGCCGAGTTGTTGGCGCCGGTCAGCCGGCGTGTCAGCGGCGAGAGCGGCGCGAGGAGATCGGGCAGTCCGAAATTGACGCCGAGATAGGGCAGGATCGCCGGGCCGGAGCGCGCGAGATGGCGCCGGACCTGTCCCACGAGGCCGCCGGAACTCGGTCGTTCGGCGTTCGACAGGCCGACGAAGGCGATCTCCGTCGCGTGGTCGCCGACGAAGCGGCGCACGGCGCGGGCGTTCGGCAGGGCCTCCAGCACGAACAGCGCGATCCGGGGGCGGCTCACCGCCCGACCCGGATCTTGAACTTGAAACCGCTCATGCCGAGACGTCGCAGGAATTCCGGCAGCAGGGCTGCGCCGCGCGCACCCACCGCGAGGATCCACGGGAAGGCGACGATGTCCCGGTCCTTGGCCAGGCCGCGCGCGATCCGCCGCGCCGCGTCCTCGGCGCTGAGCTCGAGGGGACGCCAGCCCTGGTACTCGCCGCCCATGGCGGTCTTCACGTAGCCGGGGGTGACGACGTTGATGCGCACGCCGTGCGGCTTCAGCTTCTCCCGCAGCGCCAGACCATGCGCGAGCAGCGCCGCCTTGGTTCCGCTGTAGGAGGGCGCGTCGGGGAGTGGCGCGAAGGCCGCCAGGGACGAGATCAGCGCGATCTGCCCGTGGCCGCGGGCCCGCATCAGGGTCACGCAGGGCAGGGCGACGTTGAGGGCGCCGAGGAGGTTCACCTCCACGGTCTCGAAGGCCATGGCTTCGGTCTCCACGTCCCCGCCGGGATCGCCGCCGTTGATCGCCGCGTTGACGATGACGAGGTCGAGGGGATGGGCGCGGTCGGCGCCCTGAAGCCAGTCTGCGACGGATGCTCGCTCGCGAATGTCGAGGCGCCGGGTCTCGACCGCGGCCCCCTTGGCGCGGCACGCGTCGGCGATCGCCTCGAGACGGGTCCGGTCACGACCCTGAAGGATCAGCGTCGTGCCGGCTTCGGCGTAGTGGCGGGCGAGGGCGGCGCCGATGCCGCTGGACGCGCCGGTGATCAGGATGACGGGCATCGGGACTGCTAGCGCGCCCGGCCGGACCGGATCAATAGACCGGCGCCAGTTCCTGGGGCTCGCTGTCGTCAGCCCGGATCGCGCCGGCCGCGGCCAGGGCCGAGGCCGGCAGCGTCGCTTCCAGCCGCGGGATGGTGCCGGCGATCGCCCGCTCGATGGCCGGGCGGGAGAAGAAGCCGCCGTTGATCTGCGAGCGGTGCAGGACGACGCGTCGGAAATCCGCCATCAAGGGGCCGTCGGGCGGCGTCGGAGCCGTCCAGAACGAGTCCACGCCGCCCTGATGCGTGAGGCCAGGAAAGTTGTAGATCGCATTGCCGGCGGCGCAGGTCGGGCGCCCGAGTTCGAGCGATAGCATGCCGACGGTGCTGTTGATCAGGACGACGCCGCGGCTGCCGGCGATCAGGCTGGGCAGGTCGCCACCGTCGATGATGTCCAGGCGGTCGTTGACCCCGTGCCGGCGCGCCGAATGGCGGGCGTACTTGCGCCAATTGATCAGGCCGCTGTCGAGGGGATGCAGCTTGATCAGCAGGCGGGTCGGCGCCGGCGCATGGGCGGCGAAGGACGCGATCGTCCGATCCATGAAGCCTTCGACCCCCAGGAAGGGGGAATGGACGCGGATCTGGTAGTCGCTGTCGAGCTGGAGCGGCAGCAGAAAGTAATCGACGCCGATCGCCGTGTAGGCTTCGTTCAGTCGTGCCGCCTCGCGCCGCGTATGGGCGCGCCGGGCGAACTTCTTGATCCAGCCGGCATATTCCACCGCAATGTGATGCGGCCGGTGGCTGCGGAAATGCGGGAAGAAGTACGGGAAGCCGAAATTCGCGATGTTGTAGGCCACGTCCCAGAGGCTGCGCCGGGCCATGTCGCCGCTCGACGGCATCGCGCGGCCGGGCTGCGGCAGGCGGCGGGCCACGGCGCGGATCTCGTCCGCGGTCTTCGGCAGCGCCGAGTTGCCGTTCACGCCGCCGAGCTCGCAGGTGATCCAGTTCGGCCGGAGATAGCCCTCCTCGAAGACGTGGAATCGGACGCCGAAGGGCTGGGCGGCGGCCGTGGCGGCGACATGGTAGGGCCGACAATCTCCGAAGAGCACGATGTCGGTTACTCCGTGCGTGCGGACGTAGTCGGCGACGTAGGCGCCCCACTTGTCGAAGCGGCCCCGGTAATTGTCCGAGGGGAGGCGCCAGAACAGCCAGTCGCCGGACGAGAAATTGATGCGCCGCACACGATGGCCGCGCGCCTCCAGGGCGCGGCCCAGCTCTGCGAAGAAGGGTGATGCGAGTCCCTGGAGGAAGAGGAACGTCGCCTGTCCGTCGCGATGCATGTCTGCGCGGGGCTGAAGCATTCTCTCCGACGCCTGCTCCTGCGCCCGTTCAATGGCGGGCCACCCTGGACGGTCAAATCCGTCGCACGGGACTCCCATCCCAGCAATTGGGCGCTCGTAGGGCCGGAATGGATTTCCGGTGGCCTGTGCCTTTACGGCAACGCCCCCTGCGGTGCGGCTGCCCGGCCCGGGCGAGCGCTCTCCCCCGACCCACGCCCCTCGGAGCCCCGAAGATGCTAAGGCAGCGGCCGGTTACGTCGATCCGAAAGTGCGCATGCCCTCGACCCTGCCGTCATCCCTCTTATCCACAGGCGGACGCGTTCACGCGCTGCGATCCGAGATCTCGACCGCGCTGGACGTCCCCTTCGCCTCCCGCTGGCGTCCGGGGGCGGCGCCCGTGGTCTGGGATTCCGGCGTTCTCCGCAGCGTCGCGCAGCGCCTGGCACGTCCCGTGATCGTGGGACCGGGTCCCCTGCTGTCTCCCTACGACACGCCCGGCACGGGGATGGCGAGCCTCCGCGTCGACCAAGCTGGCCACGCAACCTGTCTTGGGCAGGTCGACACCGAGGCGCTGCTGCGCGCCCGGACCTTCGGACGGAATCGGTTCTCCCGCCGGACCGTCGAGGCCATCTCGGAGGCCTTGTCCGGTCTCGCCGATCCGTCCCTCATTCTCGCCGAGGGCGCCGTCGCCCACTCCGGCGCCCGCCTTCGGGCCTTCGTGATGCGCGTGCTGGCAGCGCACCCGGACAGGACGTTCCTCGTCGCCGGCTCAAGCGGATGCACGGACCTGTCGCCGAGCCTCTCTCCGCACTTGCGGGTCATCCCATCCCCGGTCGATCCCTGGGCGCTGTTCGAACAGGTTCGCCAGGTCTTCGTCGACGACTGGGCGACGGCCTGCGAGGCGCGTCTCGCCGGGTGCGACGTCGGCCGTCCGGGTGACATGTCCGCACCCCCGACGATGCAGGAGCTCGTGGCCCTGCGCTACGGCACGGGGATCCACTACTTCGATCCCTGGACGCGGGCCCCGATCGGGTTCGGGGATTGCCTCGACCGCGTCGCATGGCTGCGCGACCGCTTCGCCGACAACGAGACACGGACGGTGCTGGTCGGCATCTCGGGCTGGAAGCGTCCGGTTCTCGACGCATTCATGGTCGGTCCGCAGGGACCACCGATCCACACCATGACGGCGGAGGATGCCGTGGCCGCCGCACGGGCGCACCAGGCCCAGGTCCGGGTCTGGGCCACGCGCATGCCGGAACGGCTGGGGCCGCTCTGCGCCGAAGCGGGCGTGCCTCTCGCGCGGATCGAGGACGGTTTCCTGCGTTCCGTGGGCCTCGGGGCCGGCCTCGCCCCCGGCGCCTCGATCGTCGTCGACGATCGCGGGATCTACTACGATCCACGGACCGAGAGCCGGCTCGCTTTTCTCTTGCGGACGTCGACCTTCCCGCCGGACCTCGTCGCGCGGGCGAAGGCCCTGCGCGAACTCGTGATCGCCCGCCGCCTGACCAAATACAATGTCGGTCTCAACGACGAGTCCGGCGACTGGCCGTGCGATCGCCGGATCGTGCTCGTCCCCGGCCAGGTCGAGGATGACGCCTCGGTGATGCACGGCTCCCCGGTGGTGCGCTCGAACCGCGATCTGCTGCGAGCCGCCCGGGCCCGGAACCCGGACGCGTTCCTGCTCTACAAGCCGCATCCCGACGTGGAGGCCGGGTTCCGGACCGGTGCAATCCCGGAGGCCGAGGCTCTCACCCTCGCCGACCGGATCGTCGGTGGGCTCTCCATCGTGGATCTGCTCGACCGGGTCGACCATGTCGAGACGATGACCTCGCTGGCGGGCTTCGAAGCCCTGATCCGCGGCCGCACCGTCGCGGTCCACGGGCGTCCGTTCTACGCCGGATGGGGCCTGACCGAGGATCTGGCCCCGGGCGCGGATCGGGGGCGCCGGCTCGCGCTCGACGAACTCGTGGCGGGCGCCCTCCTGCTCTACCCGCTCTACCTCGATCCGGTCACTCTCAAGCCGTGTTCGGCCGAGCGCCTCCTCGATCGCCTCGCCGCCGCTCGCGATGCGGCCGGTCCTTCGCGCCTCGCCATGAGTCGAACGGGGATTCTCACCATGCGGATGCGCTACGCTCTGCTGAACCCTCTCATCCGACGCCTTCGCGCCAAGCGCGGCGTCGAGCGATTTCCGGACCGGAAGCCCTGACGCCGCAATGACCTTTCTTCTCAGTCTGACCCTCGCCCTGCTGCTCGGTCTGGCCATCGAGGCCCGCGAGGGTGGGCAGGCGCGGCCCGTAAGCCTGCGTCCCCGCGACCTCGCGATCCGCCTCGCGGGCTACGGATGGGTGATGGCGTTCTGGTTTCAGTTCTCCTGGCGTCCCTGGCTCGCGGGCGTCTCCTGCGTCCTGACGATTCTGATCCTCACCATCGTCAGCCGGCTCAAACGCGGCATCATCGGCGAACCGCTGGTCTTCAGCGACTTCGCCCTCCTGCGGCAGGTGCCGCGCCATCCGGAGCTCTACTACACCCACCCGCTCAGCGACCCTCGCATGGCCGGGCCGCTTCTCGTCGGCTTCACAGCGGTCGCCACTTGGTATGCGATTGAGCCGACCATCCTGCCGGCCGAGCCGAGCGTCGCGGTCCTGGCGATCCTGGGCCTCCCGCTGATGCTGGTCAGCAGCGTGGTGCTCTCGGGGGAGGGGAAGGCCGCCGCCGCCCTCGCGCGCTTGTTTCCGGCGCCGGCACTGGACGTCGACATCGCTCGGTTCGGGCTTCCGGCCACGCTGCTCGGCTATGCCCTTCGTTGGCGCGCCCATCGCCGAACCGAACGGGGAGCGGCTCTCCCGACCCCGATCCAGCGGGGCGACGCACCCGTGATCGTCGTGGTACAGCTCGAATCCTTCCTCGATCCGGTACGCCTCGGCGGACCGCCCCTGCCGCTGATGGAGATCATTCGCGAGCGCGCCACCCTCCACGGGCGGCTGCGCGTGCCGGCCCACGGGGCCTACACGATGCGCACTGAGCACGCGGTCCTGACCGGCACCGATGCCGAGGATCTCGGGTTCGGTGTGTTCGACCCCTACCTCACCCATGGCGGCCACGAGCCGACGAGCCTGCCCCTGCGCGCCCGCGATGCGGGGTTCGAGACCGTCTTCGTGCATCCCTTCCACCGCGACTTCTTCAACCGCGCCGCGGTGGTGACACGCCTCGGCTTCGATCGCCTGATCATGGAGGACGACTTCTCCGAGGCACCCCGGGTGGGACCCTATGTCGGCGACGCGGCGATGGCCGACCGCGTGCTGGCGGAAGTCCGCGCGCGCAGCGGCCCCCTGTTTCTGTACGGCATCACGATGGAGAACCACGGGCCGTGGAAGCCGGGGCGTCTGCCGGGTATCGACGACCCACTGGCACAATACCTGACCCATGTACGCAATACGGGCCGGGCCGTGGAAGCCCTCCTCGCCGGATTGGAAGGCCTGCGGGCCACCCTCTGCGTGTTCGGCGATCATGCTCCGGCCCTTCCCAATTGCCGGCCCGGTTTCGGCGGCACGGCGACGGATTACGCCATCTTCCGGTTCGGACCGGATGCCGGCGGGGGGGGAGCCCGACGCGACCTCACGGCGGCGGAGCTCGGGCGTCAACTCCGTCAGATCATCGCGCTCCTCGGAGAGGGGGAGAGCTTGGCTTTGCCACCCTCGTGACGCATTGGTGATGGATAGGCGGCCGGATCCAGCATGGGCCGGTCGGAGCCTGCCTGGGTGCACGATCCGTTAATCCGATCGCAGCGTTTTGCCGCTATCGTCCGACGCGGCCACCGCTCGGAGGCTTGTGCCGTGATCCCGGTCCCCTCACGGGCGACCTCGGGATCGCGTTTCATCGAACACGATGGCGCCGCCCGTGCGCCGTGACCGAGGCGGGCGTCGTCGCCGGATCGCACCTGCGCGCGGTCCGGTCAGGAGAGTAACAATGCTTCGTAAGGCGTCCCTGGCCGCCCTGACAGCCTGCCTCGTGTCGGGCTGTACCTCGCTTCTGCCTGCGGCCGGCCCGACGACGGGGGCGGTTGTGGAGGGGGCGGACGTGTCCACG
>NZ_LMMK01000043.1:0-18702 GCF_001422795.1 Methylobacterium sp. Leaf88
CACGTGACCGATCGTGCCAATGTTGCAGTGCGGCTTCGTACGCGCGAATTTCTCTTTGGCCATGATAGGCTCCGTCTGATCTGATGTTGCGTCTGAAGGGGTGCGGGAGGCGCCCCGAAGGGCGCCGCCGGCTTAGGCGTACTTGGCGACGACCTTCTCGGCCTCGCCGCGCGGCACCTCTTCGTAATGGTCGAACTGCATCGTGAAGTTGGCGCGGCCCTGCGAGAAGGACCGGAGCTGGTTCACGTAACCGAACATGTTGGCCAGCGGCACCATCGCGTTGATGACGTTCGCGTTGCCACGCATGTCCTGGCCCTGGATTTGGCCGCGACGGGAGTTGAGATCGCCGATCACCGAGCCGGTATACTCTTCCGGCGAGACGACTTCGACCTTCATGACCGGCTCGAGGAGCACCGAGCCGCCCTTCTGAAGGGCCTCACGGAGCGCGGCACGCGACGCGATTTCGAAGGCGAGGGCCGACGAGTCGACATCGTGGTAGGCGCCGTCGATCAGCTCGACCTTGATGTCGACCACCGGGAAGCCGGCCAGAATACCGGCGCCGAGCACCGAATTCAGACCCTTTTCAACGCCCGGGATGTACTCCTTCGGCACCGTGCCGCCGATGATCTTCGAGGAGAACTCGAAGCCCTTGCCGGGCTCGTTGGGCTCCACGATGAACTTCACCCGGGCGAACTGACCGGTACCACCGGTCTGCTTCTTATGGGTGTAGTCGATCTCGGTGCGCTTCGTCAGCTTCTCACGATACGCAACCTGCGGCTGACCGATATTCGCATCGACCATGTAGGTCCGGCGGAGAATGTCGACCTTGATGTCGAGGTGAAGCTCGCCCATGCCACGAAGGATGGTCTGGCCCGACTCCTGGTCCGTCGAGACCCGGAACGACGGGTCCTCGGCGGCGAGCTTGGCCAAGGCGATTCCGAGCTTTTCCTGATCGGCCTTCGACTTCGGCTCGACGGCGATCTCGATCACCGGCTCCGGGAACTCCATCTTCTCGAGGATGACGGCGTCCTTCGGATCGCACAGCGTATCGCCTGTGCGGGTTTCCTTGAGGCCAGCCAGGGCGACGATGTCGCCCGTGAAGGCTTCCTTGACGTCCTCGCGGTTGTTGGCATGCATCAGGAGCATGCGGCCGACACGCTCCTTCTTGTCGCGCGAGGAGTTCAGGACGTTGGCACCGGACTCGATCTTGCCCGAGTAGACCCGGCAGAAAGTGATCGTGCCGACGTGCGGATCGTCCATGATCTTGAAGGCGAGCATGGAGAAAGGATCGGAATCGGCCGGGTGACGGACGGTCTCTTCCTCGGTCTTGAAGTCGAGGCCCTTGATCTCGCCGCGATCGGCGGGCGACGGCAGATAATCCACGACCGCATCGAGGAGCGGCTGAACGCCCTTGTTCTTGAAGGCCGAACCGCAGAGCACGGGATGGAAAGCACGACGCTGCACGGCCGTGCGGACGAGACGGTGCATCGTTGCCTGATCCGGCTCGACGCCGTCCAGATACGCGGCCATCGCGTCGTCATCCATCTCGACGCAAGCCTCGACGAGCTTGATGCGGTACTCCGCAGCCTGGTCGGCAAGATCGGCCGGGATCTCGGTCTCGGAGAAATCCGCGCCAAGCTTCTCGGAGGTCCAGACGATGGCCTTCATCTTGATCAGGTCGATGACGCCCTTGAAGGTCGTCTCGGCACCGATCGGCAGCTGCAGGCATACAGGCTTACCGGCGACCCGGTCGATGATGTCGGCCACGCACTTGAAGAAGTCGGCGCCGATCTTGTCCATCTTGTTGACGAACACGACGCGCGGCACGTCATACTTGTCGGCCTGGCGCCAGACGGTTTCCGTCTGAGGCTCGACGCCCTGGTTGCCATCCAGCACGCAAACGGCGCCGTCGAGAACGCGGAGCGAGCGCTCCACCTCGATGGTGAAGTCCACGTGGCCGGGAGTGTCGATGATGTTCAGGCGCTTGTCGCGCCAGAAGCAGGTGGTCGCGGCGGACGTGATCGTGATGCCACGCTCCTGCTCCTGCGTCATCCAATCCATCGTCGCGGCGCCGTCGTGGACTTCGCCGATCTTATGGGATTTGCCGGTGTAGTAGAGGATCCGCTCGGTGGTCGTGGTCTTGCCGGCATCGATGTGAGCCATGATGCCGAAGTTGCGGTAGTCCTCGATCGCGTGCGTGCGGGGCATCGGATTGCTCCTGAAAGGGTCCGGGTCCGCTTACCAGCGGTAGTGCGAGAAGGCGCGGTTGGCTTCCGCCATCCGGTGGGTGTCTTCCCGCTTCTTCACGGCGTTGCCGCGGTTGTTCGCGGCGTCGAGCAGCTCGGCGGAGAGACGCTCGACCATGGTGCGGTCGTTCCGGCCGCGGGCAGCCTGGATCAGCCAACGGATGGCGAGCGCCTGGCGGCGCTCCGTACGCACTTCGACGGGGACCTGGTAGGTCGCGCCGCCGACGCGGCGGGAGCGGACTTCGATGGCCGGGGCGACGTTCTCGAGGGCAGCGCGGAAGACCTCGATCGGGTTGGCGCGGGCGCGATTCTCGACGATGTCGAAGGCACCGTAGACGATCCGCTCAGCGGTGGACTTCTTGCCCTCGTACATGATCGAATTCATGAACTTGGTCAGCACGATGTCCCCGTACTTCGGGTCCGGGATGATCTCACGCTTCTCGGCAGAATGGCGGCGGGACATCGCTCGCTCCGTCTTAAACTTGGTCTTCTTGAAACCACCCTGCGCAGGCCGCCTTGAGCCTCTGGGAGGCCGGCGACATCCTTACAGGGTGCGCGAATGTCGGTCTTACTTCGGACGCTTGGCGCCGTACTTGGAGCGGCGCTGCTTGCGACCCTTGACGCCCTGCGTGTCGAGCACGCCGCGCAGGATGTGGTAGCGCACGCCGGGAAGGTCCTTCACGCGGCCGCCGCGGATCATCACCACGGAGTGCTCCTGAAGGTTGTGGCCCTCGCCCGGGATGTAACCGATGACCTCGAAGCCGTTGGTCAGGCGAACCTTGGCAACCTTGCGGAGCGCGGAGTTCGGCTTCTTCGGGGTCGTCGTGTAGACGCGGGTGCAGACGCCACGCTTCTGCGGGCAGGCGTCGAGCGCCGGCACCTTGTTGCGGCTCTTCTGCGCCTTGCGCGGCTGAGCGATCAGCTGGTTGATCGTCGGCATGCCAATCCTCTCGAAACGCGTCACCTGCAGCGGTGACCGTCGAAATCCAAATCTCGTTCTGGCCGGCCCCGGCATCGCACGTGGCGTGCGACGAAACGCAAAGCCGCGCCCCAGGCTGATGTCAGCCTTTGGCGCGCCGTTGCAAGCAGAGGATCACCTGCATCGAAGCAAGCGATCGTGCCGGGCTGACACGTGTTCGTCTGTTGAAGTCGGATGCGTTTAGGAAGCCTGGATCGAGGCTCTGGGCCTCACGATCGATTGCTGCCTACGGCCAGCCGTTCAATGAGGGCCTGATAGAGGCGGATTCGCCCCGCGTCAACCCATTCCGTTACAAGTTCATGAAGTTGCGGGGCACGAACGCGCCGCAGATCCGGACGGACGGCACCCATGCGAAAGGGGCCGCCCCTTGGGGCGGCCCCTTCCTATTCGTCGCGTTGGAGCGATCGCTTATTCCGCGGCGGGCGGCAGCTCGGAGAGGGGCTGAGCCCCGCTCTCGGCGGCCTTCTGCTGCAGGATAAGGTTGTCGCGACGGCGCGCCACGGCGCGGATCTCGGCCGCCATGGAGCCCGTGCCGGCCGGGATCAGCGACCCGACGATCACGTTCTCCTTGAGTCCTTCGAGGTAATCGATCTTCCCGTTGACGGCCGCCTCCGTGAGCACGCGGGTGGTCTCCTGGAACGACGCCGCCGAGATGAACGACTTCGTCTGCAGGCTTGCCTTGGTGATACCCAGGAGGACCGGTACGCCCACGACCGGCTTCTTGCCCTCGGCAAGCAGCTTCTCGTTGATCTCCGCCAGCTCCGTCCGGTCGATCTGGTCGCCCGTCAGGATGTCGGAATCGCCGCCGTCGGTGATTTCGACCTTCTGCAGCATCTGCCTGACGATGACCTCGATGTGCTTGTCGTTGATCGACACGCCCTGCAGCCGGTAGACTTCCTGAATCTCGTTGACGAGGTAGGCAGCGAGCTCCTCCACGCCCTTGATCGCCAGGATGTCGTGCGGGGCCGGATTGCCGTCGACGATGTAGTCGCCGAGCTCGACCACGTCGCCGTCCTGAAGGTGGATGTGCTTGCCCTTCGGGATCAGGTACTCGACCGCCTCGGACCCATCATGCGGCGTCAGCGTCAGGCGACGCTTGTTCTTGTAATCGCGCCCGAACTGAATCGTACCCGACTTCTCCGCAATGATGGCCGCGTCCTTGGGACGACGGGCCTCGAACAGTTCCGCCACCCGCGGCAGACCGCCGGTGATGTCGCGGGTCTTGGCCGAGTCGGCGGAGACGCGGGCCAGGATGTCGCCGGCCTTCACCTTCGCACCTGGATCGTAGCCGATGATGGCGTCGACGGGCAGGAAGTAGCGGGCGTCCGAGCCGCGCGGCAGCTTCATCGGCTTGCCGTCGGCATCGAGCACCAGCATCGCCGGCTTGAGGTCGGCGGTGCGGGCCGTCCCGCGCCAGTCGATGACGACGCGCTTGGCGATGCCGGTCGACTCGTCGGTGGTCTCGGTGATCGACTGGCCGTCGATGAGGTCCTCGTAGGCCACGATTCCGTCCGTCTCGGTGATGATCGGACGGGTGTAGGGGTCCCACTCGGCGATGCGCTGGCCCCGCTTGACGGTGTCGCCCTCGTCCACGCGCAACTTTGCGCCGTATTGCAGGCGGTGGTTGGCGCGCTCGGTGCCGTCGACCCCGACGATGACGATGGAGACGTTGCGGCCGGTGGCGATGAGATCGCCATCCGAGTTCCGTGCCAGGGCGCGGTTCCGGATCTTGATCGTGCCCTCGAAGCTCGACTCGATGAAGGACGAGTCGGAGATCTGGGCGGCGCCGCCGATGTGGAAGGTGCGCATGGTGAGCTGGGTGCCCGGCTCGCCGATCGACTGGGCGGCGATGACGCCGACCGCCTCACCCATGTTCACGGGCGTGCCGCGGGCGAGGTCGCGCCCGTAGCAGGTGGCGCAGACGCCGCTCTTCGTGGCGCAGACGAGCACCGAACGGATCTTGACCTCCTGGATCCCGGCGGCCTGGATGGCCGGCAGGTGCTTCTCCTCGATCGTCTCGTTGGTCTTGACGATCACCGTGCCGTCGAGGGCCACCAGATCCTCGGCCGTGGCGCGGCCGAGGATGCGGATGGCGAGCGGGGCCACGACCTGGCCGGCATCCACGATGGCGCGCATGCGGATGCCGTTGGTGGTGCCGCAATCGACCTCGCGGATGACGGCGTCCTGGGCCACGTCGACGAGACGCCGGGTCAGGTAGCCCGAGTTCGCGGTCTTCAACGCCGTGTCCGCGAGACCCTTACGGGCACCGTGGGTGGAGTTGAAGTACTCGAGCACGTCGAGGCCTTCCTTGAAGTTCGAGATGATTGGCGTCTCGATGATCTCGCCCGAGGGCTTGCTCATCAGGCCGCGCATGGCGGCGAGCTGGCGCATCTGCTCGCGGGAGCCGCGAGCGCCGGAATTCGCCATCATGTAGACCGAGTTGACCTGCTTGTCGGTCCCGTTCTCGTCCTTCTGGACCGCGGAGATCGCGGCCATCATCTCGTCCGCGAGCCGGGCCGAGCACTTGCCCCAGGCGTCGACGACCTTGTTGTACTTCTCACCCTGGGTGATCAGGCCGTCGTTGAACTGCTGCTCGAACTCCTTGACCAGATCGCGGGTCGACCCGACGATCGACCACTTGTTCGCAGGCACGACCATGTCGTCCTTGCCGAACGAGATGCCGGCCTTGAATGCGTGGTTGAAGCCCAGCGCCATGATGCGATCACAGAAGATCACCGACTCCTTCTGACCGCAGTGGCGGTAGACGGTGTCGATCATCGCGGAGATCTCTTTCTTGGTCATCAGCTTGTTGACGACGTCGAAAGGCACCTTGGCGTGCTGCGGCAGGGCCGTGGACAGGATCACCCGGCCCGGCGTGGTGTCGTAGGTCTTCGTCAGCGGCTCGCCATCGGGGCCGATGCCGTTCCAGCGCCAGCGGATCTTCGTGTGCAGCTTGACGGTCTTGGCCGCCAGGGCATGCTCGAGCTCGCCGATGTTGCCGAAGACGCCCTGCATCGGGTTCTGCTTGTTGGTCGGGTCGAAGGCGCCGATCGCCCCCTCGGCCACGATCGACAGGTAGTAGAGGCCGAGCACGATGTCCTGCGACGGCACGATGATCGGGTGACCGTTCGCCGGATGCAGGATGTTGTTGGTCGACATCATCAGGACGCGCGCTTCCAGCTGAGCCTCGAGGCTCAGGGGGACGTGCACGGCCATCTGGTCGCCGTCGAAATCCGCGTTGAAGGCGGTGCAGACCAGCGGGTGCAGCTGGATCGCCTTGCCCTCGATCAGCTTGGGCTCGAAGGCCTGGATGCCGAGGCGGTGCAGGGTCGGCGCGCGGTTCAGCATCACCGGATGCTCGCGGATCACCTCATCGAGGATGTCCCAGACCTCCGGCTTCTCCTTCTCCACGAGCTTCTTGGCCTGCTTCACCGTGGCGGAGAAGCCCTTGGCGTCGAGGCGCGCGTAGATGAACGGCTTGAACAGCTCCAGTGCCATCTTCTTCGGCAGGCCGCACTGGTGCAGCTTCAGCTCCGGACCGACGACGATGACCGAACGGCCGGAATAGTCGACGCGCTTGCCGAGGAGGTTCTGACGGAAGCGGCCCTGCTTGCCCTTCAGCATGTCGGCGAGCGACTTCAGAGGACGCTTGTTGGCGCCCGTGATAACGCGGCCGCGGCGGCCGTTGTCGAACAGCGCGTCGACCGCTTCCTGAAGCATGCGCTTCTCGTTGCGGATGATGATGTCCGGCGCCCGCAGCTCGATCAGCCGCTTGAGCCGGTTGTTGCGGTTGATGACGCGGCGGTAGAGATCGTTGAGATCGGACGTGGCGAAGCGGCCGCCATCCAGGGGGACGAGCGGGCGCAGGTCCGGCGGGATCACCGGAACCACGGTGAGGATCATCCACTCGGGCTTGTTGCCCGACATCTGGAAGGCCTCGATGATCTTCAGGCGCTTGAGGAGCTTCTTGGGCTTCAGCTCGGACGTGGTGGTAGCAATCTCCTCGCGCAGGGCATCGGCGATGCCGTCGAGGTCGAGCTCCTGCAGGATCCGGCGGATGGCCTCGGCGCCGATCATGGCGGTGAAGCTGTCCTCGCCGTACTCCTCCTGAGCGCGCAGGTACTCCTCCTCCGACAGGAGCTGACGCTCCTTGAGGGGGGTGAGGCCCGGCTCGATGACGCAATAGGACTCGAAGTACAGGATCCGCTCGAGGTCCTTGAGGGCCATGTCGAGCAGCAGGCCGATGCGCGAGGGCAGCGACTTCAGGAACCAGATGTGGGCGACGGGGGCGGCGAGCTCGATATGGCCCATGCGGTCGCGCCGGACGCGCGCGAGGGTGACCTCGACGCCGCACTTCTCACAGATGACGCCCTTGTACTTCATGCGCTTGTACTTGCCGCACAAGCACTCGTAATCCTTGATCGGCCCGAAGATCCGCGCGCAGAACAGGCCGTCACGCTCGGGCTTGAACGTGCGATAGTTGATCGTCTCGGGCTTCTTGATCTCGCCGAAAGACCACGAGAGGATCTTTTCCGGCGACGAGATCGAGATCTTGATCTGGTCGAAGCTCTGGGGCTGAGCCTGCTGATTGAAAAGATTCATGACCTCTTGGTTCATGATCTACTCCTGCTGACGTGGCGCACCCTCCGCCGAGGGGCTGACCGCGTGCTGAAAACGGATGCGGCGCAACGACCGGCCGGATCGTCACTGACCGTAGAACGGGAGGCCCTGCCCCTCCCCGCTCCGACCGCGCCGGGGTCGAACCCGGCGCGGGAGCGTGATGCGGTGGTTATTCGGCCGCCTCTGCGGGCGGCTCGATCTGGTCGTTGGCGAGCTTCTTCGAGGAAGTGAGCTCCACGTTGAGACCCAGCGAGCGCATTTCTTTGACAAGCACGTTGAACGACTCGGGGATGCCGGCCTCGAAGGTGTCGTCGCCGCGCACGATGGCCTCGTAGACCTTGGTGCGGCCTGCGACGTCGTCCGACTTGACCGTGAGCATCTCCTGCAGCGTGTACGCGGCGCCGTAGGCTTCGAGGGCCCAGACCTCCATCTCGCCGAAGCGCTGACCGCCGAACTGCGCCTTTCCGCCCAGCGGCTGCTGGGTGACCAGGGAGTACGGGCCGATCGACCGGGCGTGGATCTTGTCGTCCACGAGGTGGTGCAGCTTCAGCATGTAGATGTAGCCCATCGTCACCTTGCGATCGAAGGGCTCGCCCGAGCGGCCGTCATAGAGCGTCGACTGGGCCGACCGGTCGAGACCGGCCATCTCCAGCATCTGCTCGATGTCGGCTTCCTTGGCGCCGTTGAACACCGGGGTCGCCATCGGTACGCCGCGGCGCACGTTGTTGGCGGCCTCCGCCATCTCCTCGTCGGTCAGACCTTCCAGCTCGGACGGCGAGTAGATCGCCTCCATCTCCGCCTTCAGGGGCGCGATGTCGTTGCTGCGCAGGTAGGCATCCACCGCCTGACTGACCTTGCGGCCAAGTCCGGCCGCGGCCCAACCCAGGTGAGTCTCGAGGATCTGGCCGACGTTCATGCGCGAGGGCACGCCGAGCGGGTTCAGGACGATGTCGGCATGCGTTCCGTCTTCCAGGAACGGCATGTCCTCTATCGGCACGATCCGGGAGACGACGCCCTTGTTGCCGTGGCGACCGGCCATCTTGTCGCCGGGCTGGATCTTGCGCTTCACCGCCACGAAGACCTTGACCATCTTCATGACGCCGGGCGGGAGCTCGTCGCCGCGCTGCAGCTTCTCGACCTTGTCGAGGAAGCGCTGCTCGAGGCGCTTCTTCGATTCGTCGTACTGCTTCTGCATCGCTTCCATCTCGGTCATGAGACGGTCGTCGATGACGGCGAACTGCCACCACTGCGAACGCGGGTACTCGCTGAGGAGCTCGCGGGTGAGCGTGGCCTCCTTCTTGAAGCCCTTCGGCCCCGCGATGGGCGCCTGGCCGATGAGGACCGTGGCGAGACGCGCGTAGGTGTTGCGATCCAGGATCGCCTGCTCGTCATCGCGGTCCTTGGCGAGGCGCTCGATCTCCTCGCGCTCGATCGCCTGGGCGCGCTCATCCTTGTCGACGCCGTGGCGGTTGAACACCCGGACCTCGACGATCGTGCCGGTCACGCCCGGGGGGACCCGGAGCGAGGTGTCGCGCACGTCGGACGCCTTCTCGCCGAAGATGGCGCGGAGGAGTTTCTCCTCCGGCGTCATCGGGCTCTCGCCCTTCGGCGTGATCTTGCCGCACAGAATGTCGCCGGCGTGAACCTCGGCGCCGATATAGACGATGCCGGCTTCGTCGAGGTTCTTGAGCGCCTCTTCGGAGACGTTCGGGATGTCGCGGGTGATCTCTTCCGGACCGAGCTTGGTGTCTCGGGCCATCACCTCGAATTCCTCGATGTGAATCGAGGTGAACACGTCATCCTTCACGATCCGCTCAGAGAGCAGGATCGAGTCCTCGAAGTTGTAGCCGTTCCACGGCATGAACGCGACGAGCACGTTCCGGCCGAGGGCGAGCTCGCCGAACTCCGTCGAGGGGCCGTCGGCGATGATCTCGCCCTTCTTCACGGCCTCGCCGACGCGAACGAGCGGCTTCTGCGTGATGCAGGTCGACTGGTTGGAGCGCTGGAACTTCTGCAGGCGATAGATGTCAACGCCGGGCTTGTTGGCGTCGGCCTCTTCGGTGGCCCGGATCACGATACGGGTGGCGTCCACCTGGTCGACGATGCCGGTGCGGCGGGCGGCGATGGCGGCGCCGGAGTCGCGGGCGACCACGGCCTCCATGCCGGTGCCGACGAAGGGCGCATCGGCGCGCACCAGCGGCACCGCCTGGCGCTGCATGTTCGAACCCATCAGCGCGCGGTTCGCGTCGTCGTTCTCGAGGAACGGGATGAGCGCGGCGGCGACCGAGACGAGCTGCTTCGGCGACACGTCCATGAGATCGACGCGATCGGGGGGCACGACGATGACGTCACCGGCCCGACGGCAGACCACGAGGTCCTCCGTCAGCTTGAAGGTCTCGTCCATCTGCGCGTTGGCCTGGGCGACGTAGTACTTCGCCTCCTCCATCGCCGAGAGATAGGCGACGTCGGTGGTGACGACGCCGTCTTTCACCCGCCGGAAGGGGGTCTCGATGAAGCCGTACTTGTTCACCCGTGCGAAGGTGGCGAGGGAGTTGATCAGACCGATGTTCGGGCCTTCCGGCGTCTCGATCGGGCAGATGCGGCCGTAATGGGTCGGGTGAACGTCGCGCACCTCGAAGCCGGCGCGCTCGCGGGTCAGACCGCCCGGGCCAAGCGCCGAGAGGCGACGCTTGTGCGTCACTTCCGAGAGCGGGTTCGTCTGGTCCATGAACTGCGAAAGCTGCGACGAGCCGAAGAACTCGCGCACGGCCGCGGCCGCGGGCTTCGCGTTGATGAGGTCCTGCGGCATCACCGTGTCGATGTCGACGGAGGACATGCGCTCCTTGATCGCGCGCTCCATGCGGAGCAGGCCGAGGCGGTACTGGTTCTCCATCAGCTCGCCGACCGAGCGCACCCGGCGGTTGCCGAGGTGATCGATGTCGTCGATCTCGCCCTTGCCGTCGCGCAGGTCCACCAGCGCCTTCACGACCGCGAGCATGTCCTCGCGGCGGAGCGTCCGCACGGTGTCCTCGGCGTCGAGGTCGAGGCGCATGTTCATCTTCACGCGGCCGACGGCTGAGAGATCGTAGCGCTCGGAATCGAAGAACAGCGAGTGGAACATCGCCTCGGCGGTGTCGAGGGTCGGCGGCTCACCCGGGCGCATGACCCGGTAGATGTCGAACAGCGCGCCTTCGCGAGCCGAGTTCTTGTCCACCGCAAGGGTGTTGCGGATGTAGGGACCGACGTTGATGTGGTCGATGTCCAGAACCGGAAGCTCGGAGACGCCGACCTCTTCGAGGCTCTTCAGGAGCTTGTCGGAGATCTCGTCGCCGGCCTCGGCCCAGATCTCGCCGGTCTTGGCGTTGACGAGATCCTCGGCGATGTACTGGCCGATCAGGTCCTCGTCGGTGGCCTTGAGGAACTGCACGCCGCGCTCGGCGATCTGCCGGGCGTTGCGGGCGTTCAGCTTCTTGCCGGCCTCGAGCACGACCTCGCCGGACTCCGCGTCGATGAGGTCGACGGAGGCCTTGAAGCCCTTCAGGCGCTCGGCGTCGTAGGGCACGCGCCAGTCGGCACCGTCCCGGTCGTAGATCACGCGGTTGTAGAAGGTCGACAGGATCTCCTCGCCGTCGAGGCCGAGGGCGAACAGCAGCGACGTCACCGGGAGCTTGCGCTTCCGGTCGATGCGGACGTGCACGATGTCCTTGGCGTCGAACTCGACGTCGAGCCAGGAGCCGCGATACGGGATGATGCGGGCGGCGAACAGGAGCTTGCCCGACGAGTGAGTCTTGCCCTTGTCGTGGTCGAAGAACACGCCCGGGGAGCGGTGCATCTGCGAGACGATGACGCGCTCGGTGCCGTTGACGATGAAGGTGCCGTTCTCCGTCATCAAGGGCATGTCGCCCATGTAGACGTCCTGCTCCTTGATGTCCTTGACCGACTTCGCACCGGTATCCGGATCCACATCGAACACGATGAGGCGCAGCGTGACCTTGAGCGGGGCTGCGTACGTGATGCCGCGCTGGCGGCACTCGTCGACGTCGTATTTCGGCTGCTCGAACGTGTACTTCACGAACTCGAGGAGGGCCGTCGAGGAGAAGTCCGAGATCGGGAAGACCGACTTGAACACGGTCTGCAGGCCTTCGTCGCCCCGTCCGCCTTCCGGCTCATCCATGATCAGGAACTGGTCGTAGGACGCCTTCTGAACCTCAATGAGGTTCGGCATCTCGGCGACTTCCTTGATCTTGCCGAAGAATTTGCGAATCCGCTTGCGACCGACCAGCGTGTTGGCCATGGGTGACCTCGCTCCTACGTCCCGCGTACCGGGTGCCCGGGGAAGGCGTCTGCCTCCCGCAACCAGGCTTCGGGCCCGCCCCGCCGGACGACGCCTTCCCGAACTGAAAATCCCGTGGCCCTTGCGCGGGCCGGTCGGGCCGCTTGAAGCGACCATGGCCCACGGGCGTGAACCCGCGGGCCGTTGGTGCCGTCAGGCCCGGAGGGGCCCGACGGAGAGTGACGGGCCGGAACGGCCCATCGCAGTGTCTTACTTGAGCTCGACCTTGGCGCCAGCCTTCTCGAGCTGAGCCTTGAGCTTCTCGGCCTCTTCCTTGTTGACGGACTCCTTGACGGCCTTCGGAGCGCCCTCGACGAGGTCCTTGGCTTCCTTGAGGCCGAGGCCGGTGATCGCGCGGACCTCCTTGATGACCTCGATCTTCTTGTCGCCAGCGGCGGTCAGCATGACCGTGAACTCGGTCTGCTCCTCGGCGGCGGCGGCAGCGCCACCACCGGCGGCCGGGCCGGCAGCCACGGCGACTGCAGCGGCGGCCGAGACGCCCCACTTCTCTTCGAGCATCTTGGCGAGGTCGGCAGCCTCGAGAACGGTCAGCGAGGACAGGTCGTCGACGAGCTTGGCAAGATCAGCCATGTTGGTATTCCCTTGGATATCGGTTTGAACGGATGGGTTGAAAAGGGCGATGCGGCCTCAGGCCGCTTCGCTCTGAGCCTCGTCCTTGGTGGCATAGGCCCCGAACACGCGGGCGAGCTTGGCCGCCGGTGCGTTGACGACCTGGGCGATCTTGGTCGCGGGAGCCTGGATGAGGCCCACGATCTTGCCGCGCAGTTCGTCGAGGGACGGCAGCGAGGCGAGGGCCTTCACACCGTCCGGGTTCAGGGCGGTCGTGCCCATGGCGCCGCCGAGGATCACGAGCTTGTCGTTGACCTTGGCGAAGTCCACCGCAACCTTGGCGGCCGCGACCGGATCGCTCGAATAGGCGAGCAGGGTCGGACCCTTCAGGAGGGGCTTGATGGAGGCGACGTCCGTGCCATCGAGAGCGATGTTGGCGAGGCGGTTCTTGGTGACCTTCACGGTGGCGCCGGCCTGCTTCATCTGCGAGCGCAGCTTCTGCATGTCGGCGACCGTGAGGCCCTTGTAGTGGGCCACGACGACGACGGCGGTGTTCGCGAACACGCCGTTGAGCGTCGAGACGAGATCAGCTTTGGCTGTCCTGTCCACTGGGGCTCTCTCCGGTTGGCGGAACCCGAAAACGGGTCCGCCGGTTGCACATGCCGCCCGGGACGGAACTCGGCTTAACACGAAGCCGGAACGTCCTTGGCGACGCTTCACGGCCCTGTCCCCTACCGCCCCCCGGAACGGGTGGACGACATGGGTGAGATGGTTCAAACCGATGCCTCACCCTGCCCGCGCGATGCGGACCCGGCGAGGGCAGTAGAATTTCGGTCTTCCCAGTCTGTGCAGGCGTGTGGATTAAGCCGGTGACCCGGCGCCTGCAGTCTCGGACAGGACATGGCCGGACGAAGCTCAGAAGGGGTTTCATGCCCCTCAAAGCCTTCCGGCCAACATCACCCGGTTGCCCAGGCGATCTCTCAATCGGAATGCGACCGATCGGTCGATTCCTTTCTCATGTATGAAAACGTTGAGCGGGGTCTATAGAGCCTTGCAAGCAGCCTGCCAAGTGCCCCGGGGCGATTATTCCGTCGCAGGCGACGCTTTTCCCTTGACGCCGCAGGCGGCCCGAAGCCGCCTGCGGATGGGCCGCAAAAGCCTGTCAGGTCGGCAGGAATTTGCGGGCGGCCCGCCACCAGGGCTCGCGGGCGTCGCGCTTCTGGTCCGCCTTGGCGGCGTAGAACGAGGCATTGTGCTCGCCGCGCAGGGCTTCCCGGGTGAAGCGGATGAGGTGGTGGGCGACGAAGCCCATGTTGAACACCGCCTCGATCTGTCCGCGCTTCAGGGCGTGGCCGGCGGCGCGCCAGAACACCCGCCGGTAATCGGACAGCAGTCCGACGCGCACAGCGATGTTGAAGCCGAGCACGAGGCCGCGGCGCAGGTTGGTGCGGGTAAGCTTGCCCCTAACCGGCGTCTTGATCCGGTTCGGGTAGGTCACCTCCACCTGGTGCCGGAAGCGCTCGAAGATCTGCGCCGGCTCGTAGGCGTGGGCGATGGCCCGGCGCCAGGAGGCCACGACGTCGTCGTGCGGGCGCTTGAAGAGCACGTTCGATTCGAGCGCCGCATCGTGGACGAGGCGGTTCTCGCGGGTCAGGCGATCCCAGAGCGGCGTCTTCGGCAGCGCCTGCAGGAGGTTCATCGTCAGCACCGGCACGGCCGACTTGTCGATGAAGTCGATGAGCTTCTGCTCCGACTGATCGGTGTCCGTGTCGAGGCCGAGAATGATGCCCGAGGTCACCTCGAGGCCGAAGCGGTTCAGGGTCTCGATCGCCTCGTACATCGGCACGGCGGCGTTGTGCTTCTTGTCGATTCCCGCGAGGGCGTCCTCCTCGGGCGTCTCGATGCCGACGAAGACGGTCATGAAGTTGGCCTGCCGCATCAGCTCGAGGATGTCGGGCTGCTTGGCCATGTTCAACGTCGCCTCGCAGGCGAACTGGAGCGGATAGTCGTTCTTCTTCTGCCACGCCACGAGGTGGGGCAGCATGTCCTTCGTGGCCTTGCGGTTGCCGATGAAGTTGTCGTCGACGAAGTAGACCACCGCCGGATGGCCGGGCTGCGCGATGATGGCGTCAAGCTCACCGAGCATCTGCTCGGGGCTCTTCAGGCGCGGCTGGCGGCCGTAGAGCTGCGGGATGTCGCAGAACTCGCAGCGATAGGGGCAACCCGAGGAGAATTGCAGCGATCCGATGAGGTAGCGCTTCAGGGGCGCCGCTTCGTAGGCGGGGGCCGGGAAGTCCGAGAGCGGGAGCCGCTCCTTGGTCTCCAGGCGGACCTGGGCCGCCGGGATCGAGACATCGCGGTCGAGGATCGCGACCAGCTCGTCGGTGGCGTCACCGATCTCGCCGAGATGCAGGTAGTCGAATTCGGGATACTGTTCGGGGGAGCCGGAGACCGAGGGGCCGCCCAGCGCCGTCACCTTCCCGGCCGCGTGGGCGCGGGCGTAGATATCCCGGATCTGCGGGGCCTGGATGTGCATGCCGGACACGAACACCGCGTCGGCCCAGGCGAAGTCCGCTGCGCCGGCCCGGGCGATGTTCTCGTCGATGAACCGGTACTCCCACGACTCGGGCATGTAGGCCGCGATCAGCAGGAGCCCTTGCGGGGGCATGAAGGCCTTCACGCCGCCCATCAGGGGGTAGGCGTGAGAGAAGGTCCCGAAGGACGGCGTGTAGGCGGGAAAGACGCACAGGATGCGTCGCTTCGAGGTCACGGAGAGGGAGCATCGCATGACTGCATACCTAGCACAGGCCTACGCGAAGGCGTCACCCTCCTGTGTTCTTTTCTTGGGCGCTCCGACGACCGTCCGCTCCTGGAACGGCGCGTGGCATTCCTCCCTCACGGCTCTTTGATCGTGGTCGAACCCGAACCGCCGGTGCGCGGTGGTCGGGGAACGCAGTCCCCGAGGGCTTGGGCCGGCCGAATGTTGAGAAGCCGTTCCGGCGAGCCTGACCACAAACGAAAACGCCCGGCCGCGAGGCCGGGCGCTTCTATTCTGTTCAAGCCTGAAGGATCAGGCGGTGAGGACGCTCGCGGGCTCAACCTTCACGCCCGGACCCATCGAGGAGGTCACGGCGACGCGCTGGACGTACTGGCCCTTGGCGCCGGCGGGCTTCGCCTTGGAGACGGCGTCGGCGAAAGCCTTGATGTTCTCGACGAGCTTGTCGGCGTCGAACGAGACCTTGCCGATACCGGCGTGGATGATGCCGGCCTTCTCGACGCGGAACTCGACGGAGCCGCCCTTGGCGCCGGCGACGGCGCCCTTCACGTCCATGGTCACGGTGCCGACCTTCGGGTTCGGCATCAGGCCGCGCGGGCCGAGCACCTTTCCGAGACGGCCGACGAGCGGCATCAGGTCGGGGGTCGCGATGCAGCGATCGAACTCGATCTTGCCGCTCTGGACGATCTCGAGGAGGTCCTCGGCGCCCACGATGTCGGCGCCGGCAGCCTTGGCCTCGTCGGCCTTGGCGCCGCGGGCGAACACCGCCACCCGCACCGTGCGGCCGGAGCCGTTGGGCAGGTTGCAGACGCCGCGGACCATCTGGTCGGCGTGGCGCGGGTCGACGCCGAGATTCATCGAGATCTCGACGGTCTCGTCGAACTTGGCGCTGGCCTTCTCCTTCACGAGCTTGATCGCCTCGTCGATGGGATAGAGCTTGAGCGCGTCGATGCCCTCGCGGGCGGCGCGGATGCGCTTGCCTTCGTGTGCCATTGTGCCCTCCCCTTAAGCGACGACGTCGAGGCCCATGGCCCGCGCGGAGCCACGGATCATGGCGACGGCGGCGTCAACCGAGTCGCAGTTCAGGTCGGGCATCTTCTTCTCGGCGATCTCGCGCAGCTGCGCTTCGGTCACCTTGCCGACATTGGAGCCGGCCTTGCCCGGGGTCTTCGAGCCGGAAGCCGGCTTCTTGCCGATCTTCAGGCCGGCGGCCTTCTTCAGGAAGAAGGTGACCGGCGGCTGCTTCATCTCGAAGGTGAAGGAGCGGTCCTGGTACGCCGTGATGACGACCGGGATCGGGGTGCCCTTCTCGATCTGGGAGGTCTTCGCATTGAAGGCCTTGCAGAATTCCATGATGTTGAGGCCGCGCTGACCGAGCGCGGGGCCGATGGGCGGCGACGGGTTCGCGGCGCCGGCCGGAACCTGAAGCTTCACGTAGCCCGTGATCTTCTTTGCCATAGGGACTGCTCCCAAAGAATGCCCGGCATCCGGCTGGCCTCAGCGCGGACGGAACGGGCGGTTGCAGGTCGCGGTTCGGTCCGTGGACCCCGGCGGCGAACCGGGCGGGCCTCCCGCGTATGACACCGTCGCGCGGGACGGTGGTTTCGCGCGCGGCCGAGGCCGGGCGGGAAGGGACATGGGGCGAGCCGGGGACGGCTCACCCGAAATGGGGCCGGATCAGACCTTCTCGACCTGCCCGTATTCAAGCTCGACCGGCGTGGCGCGGCCGAAGATCGACACGGCGACCTTGAGGCGCGACCGGCTCTCGTCGATCTCCTCGACGGTGCCGTTGAAGGAGGCGAAGGGACCGTCGGAAACCCGGACCGTCTCGCCGATCTCGAAGGACACGGAGGGCTTGGGACGGTCGACGCCCTCGGCGACCTGCCCCTTGATGCGCTCGGCCTCCGCATCCGGGATCGGAACCGGCTTGGACTTGTCGGCGCCCAGGAAGCCCGTCACCTTCGGGGTGTTCTTGATGAGGTGGTAGACCTCGTCGGTCAGGTCGCACTTCACCAGGACGTAGCCGGGGAAGAACTTGCGTTCCGCATCGACCTTGCGGCCCCGGCGCACCTCGACGACCTTCTCGGTCGGAACCATGACCTCGTCGAACAGCTCCATCAGGCCACGCTGGGCCGCCTGATCCTTGATGGACTGCGCGACCTTGTTCTCGAAATTCGAGTAGGCGTGGACGATGTACCAGCGCTTCGACACGGTTCTCACCAAATCCTGACGTCAGTCAGCCCGATCACGCCGCAGCGCGCCCGGGCCGAGAAGTTGTTAGGCGCCGACCCCAAGGATCAGAGTCACGAGATAGCGCAGCGCCTGGTCCACCACCGTGAAGAAGATGCTCGCCACCACAACCATGATGAACACCATCACGGTGGTCACGACGGTCTCCTTGCGGGTCGGCCACGTGACCTTGCGGCCCTCGTCGCGAACCTGGCTCAGGAACTCGGCCGGACCCACGCGCTTCTGCGCGGGGCGCACCGGCGGGGTCGCCCGAGGGGGCGTCGGCGTGGTGGAGCCGCGCTGCGGGGTGCGCGCGAGATCCACTTTCTTCGATGCTTCGTTCGATGCCATGGCGCCAACAACAGGGAGATCGGCCCGAGCTTCGGGAAAGCGCGACGCGGCGGCTCCGGGGAGGAGCCTGCATCGACGGCCTTCATCGATCTCGGAAGGCGACCGCTCTAACGCAAGTCGCCGGGCTTGTCGACTGCGCCCGGCCGGACTTCGCTGAGGAGCGATCTGCTGAAAGGGAAGAGGGCTGGGAGGATCAACGGGTCTGATGCGGCCAAATGGCAGGAGTGGAGGGACTCGAACCCGCAACCTCCGGTTTTGGAGACCGGCGCTCTGACCAGTTGAGCTACACTCCTATGCGAAGGACGAGTCCTTCGCCGCGGCGCTGCTATAGACCGGTCGCGAGGGCTTCGCAATGGTCAAACGGCGTCGTCGGCGAAGAACCTTTGCGACGGCTCTCAGGCCGGCGCGGACCCTGGAAACGCGGACCTGGGAAACGCGGACCTCGGAAACGACAACGGCGCCCCGGAGCGATCCGGGGCGCCGCGTCGTGTCGCCGGTCGGGTGTCCCGCGAGGGGCGCCCGATGGCGGCGGGTCTACTCGTTGATGGCGGCGACGACGCCTGCGCCGACGGTGCGTCCGCCTTCACGGATGGCGAAG
>NZ_LMMK01000044.1:0-28806 GCF_001422795.1 Methylobacterium sp. Leaf88
CGTCCGTCCTCCAGGCTCAAAAGCCATACCAAAGGGCGGACCACTTCAATGGGGGCGGATCAGAACGATACATATAATGCACATACTTTATGGTGACGTTTCCGTTATTTCGAATAAGCGATTTTCTATGATATCCGTGGTGCCGTTAGCCTCGGAACGGAAGTTTAAATGTCGGAAGCTCTTCAAAATCAAGTCGTCGATTTCGTCGAACTCACTGTCGATCTCACCTCTGCGTACGTATCGAACAACTCCATTCGGCCCACCGATCTGCCGGACCTGATACGCACCATCCACGCTGCTCTCGGTGGCCTTGCCAGCGGCGCTGCAGCAATCGCGTCAGAACCCGAGATCGAAAAGCCAACCGCAGCTCAGATCCGCAAGTCTGTGACGCCTAACGGCATCATCAGCTTCCTCGACGGCAAGACCTACAAGACCATGAAGCGGCATCTGAGCACGCATGGCCTTGATCCGCATGGCTACCGAGCTCGCTTCGGCTTGCCGACCGACTACCCGATGGTCGCCCCGGAATACGCTGCACGGCGTTCCGAGCTTGCCAAGTCGATTGGGCTCGGTCGGATCGCCGATCGCGCCGAGGATGAGCAGTCGCCTGCGAAGGGTCGCAAGAAGGCTGCGTAATTTTGGCGAAGCTGCGACGACCGCTGTATGATCCAGCTCCTGTGAACTTTGCCGAGGCGTCAGCTCTGGCCAAGTCGCTCGTACCAATCGTGCGCCAGGGCCGGGGATTTTTCGAACGTCAGAGCTGAGTAACCGACACGGGTGTGGCGCCATTCGCGAGGCGCCACCCCGTAGCGGCTCCGAAAACTTCGGCTGAGGTGGGCCAAAGTCTTGAACCCGAGTTCGCTCGCCAGGCGCGTGATCGACCGGGTCTCAAGCGGATCCTCGAGCGCTGTCCGGATCGCCTCCAGCCGCTTCTCCCAGACGCGGTGCATGACCCCGCCAGTTTGCTCGAACGCGCGATAGAGCGACGTCCGTGACGTTCCCAAACGTTCGGCGAGCCACTCGGGCGAGAGCTTCGATGAGGGCAGGTTCAGGTCGATCAGACGCTCGGCCATCTCCACGACGCTCGCGTCGAGCTCGGGACCTCGCAGGACGTCCGACGCCGAAGAGCCATCGAGAAGGCGACGCACGAACCCCGTCAGTTCGGCCGCAACCTCCTCGGCTCTCTCAACTCGTGTCGAGGGCAGATGCCGATACAGCGCGTAAAGGCGTGCGAGTAGTAGCCTGTTGCGCTCGCGATCGAAGAACATCGGAATGCGCTCAATATCGACATCCGCCAGGAGCTGACGCGGCACTGTCAGCCCGATCGCACTGGAGCGTGCGCCGCGCGCATCGAGTTCCCGGCCCATGTCGGCGGCCATCACCCTGTTCCGTTGTTGCGTCACCGCGCAGCCTGCAATCTCGCCCGTCAGTCCCCCAGAGACGTAAAGCATGAAGGTCAGATGATCTGGCGTCACCGCTGCATGACGGCGGTCTCGGATCATTCGCTGCGGTGTAAAAACCATCCGGCTAGCGAGTATGTCGCCAAGTATCGTGCAGGAGAGATTGCCGCGCGGCGGCGCGGCCCGCTCACTCTGCTCAACCCGAATGATTGGCGCCATCAGATCCCGCCATGCTGCAAAGGCATGGGCTGGATCGAGACCATCGGTGTTGAAGTGCAGAGTGGGAACGATGGTCATCTGGCCTGCAAAGCCTAAGGATCGCCGAAGTGTTACAGCCCTACGAGGCTAGAGGCGAACAGTCACGCCTCAACCTTCATATCCCTCGGGTAAGAAGCAGCTCGCCGGCGTCAACAGCGCCTCCCGCACCCGGTGGCTGGCGCTGTGAAGACCACGGCGTGAAGGTTCAAGGATGGGCAACCTTCCCATGGCGGAAGGTTGCCCTAGGTCGCTGGGATGGCTCGAAGCGTCTCCTACCAAGTCATTGAAAAGCCAGATGGCCGGTTTGACATCGCGGTCACCCTTGCCGGCGGTCGCACCCATTACCGGGAAGGTTTGGCAACGGAAAGCGAAGTGACCGAAGCGCTGGATCTTCTCCGCGACCTGATGACCGCCTGCGGTGCGACCCTCATTGAAGAGCCGTTGCTGCGCGAAGCGGCCCAGTAGGTTGATGGATGCGGTGGGTGAGAAGCGTCCGTCGCGTTGGTAGCCGACACTAAGGTTCAACCCGGTAGCTATAGGCGCAGTCACGGGTTCCAGCGTCGCGCAAAAGCATCTGTGGCTCAGCCTGGACCCGCCCCCTGGGACCGTTCGGACGAAGGCAGACCGTATTGATGCGGGTCAGGTCCCAAGCAGTCTCGCCTCCACAATCCATCCAGCTATCCAGTCGGGCCGGCGGGCTCGGACGTTTTAGGGAGACGGTCACTTGGCCGATCACCGGAATGGATCGGATCAACCACGCAACCGTTCTTCTGACCTCGTCGTTCCTGGGGCGGACACTGACGGGCAGCCCGTCAGCACAAAGGAGCACAACATGCGCAAGTCACTTGCCTTCGGCTTCCTCGTCGCATCACTGGCTGGGTTCGCCGCGCCGGCGTCGGCCGAGGACACCACCGTCATCCGCCGCGACAGCGCCCCGGGCGTATCCGTTGAGCGCCGCGAAGGCGTGGTCGAGCGCCGTGAGGTCACCACCGGCAGTGTCGATTGCGGCTCGAAGACCGTCCATAAAGAGGACGGCATGGGCAACTCCAAGACCGTCCACAAGGAAGGCTGCAACTGAGCAGCCGGCCCACTGAGGCTTCAGGAGACTTCATCATGACCAACAAGCTTCTTCTCGCCCTCACGGCGGCCGGCATGCTCGCCCTTCCGATGGCGGCCCAGGCACAGGGCACGCTGCGCGGGGCTGCCGAGGGCGCCGAGCGCGGTGCCGACGCGGCTGGTCCCATCGGCGGCATCGTCGGTGGGGCGGTTGGCGCCGCCACCGGTACGGTCGGCGGCATCCTCGGCATCGATGAGCGGCCGCGCTTCCGCTCCTACGTGCGTGAGCGCGGCGTGCGCTCCTACAGCTGGGGCGGCCCGGTCCAGGTCGGCACCGTGCTGCCGGACGACGAGGTCACCTACTACGACGTGCCGAGCGAGTATCAGGCACGCCCGGGCTACCGCTACACTGTGGTGAACGAGCGTCCGGTGCTGGTGGACCGCAGCCGCCGCATCGTCGAGGTCATCGACTGAGGCCTGCGTCACCCCCGTAACGTCACGAAGTCCGCCCGGCACGCGCCGCGGCGGACTTTTATTTTTGCTGGACGCCTCAGGCCAAACTGCGGTCGTCCTCGACACCGAGCAGACCGGCAAGCAGCGTCCGGGCTCGGCTGACGCGGCTCTTCATGGTGCCGACCTGGCAGCCGATCAACTCGGCGGCGGCCTCGTAGGTCATGCCCTGCGCTCCTACGAGCAACAGCGCCTCGCGCTGCGAGGCCGGGAGCTTGCCGAGATGCTGCCAGACCCGACGCAGGTCGCTGCTGGCCTCCTGCGCGGCGGGGGTGATGACCTTCCCGGCCTGGACGCCGTCCGCGTCCTCAACCTCGCGCCTGCGCTTGCGGCACTCGGTGTAGAACTGGTTGCGCAGAATGGTACAGACCCAGGCTTTGAGGTTGCTGCCGGGCTCGAAGCGGTGCCGGTTGGCCCAAGCCTTCAGCAGCGTCTCCTGAACCAGGTCGTCGGCCGTCGTCTGATTGATGGCGAGCGAGACCGCGAAGGCACGCAGGCCAGGTAGCGCGGCCAGCAGCTCGGCGCGGAACGTGCCTTCTGAGCTTGCGACGGCTTGGACGGGCCCCGTCTCTAGCTTCGCGATCAGGTCGAGAAGGGCATCGGGCTGCGGCTCCGCGAGGAAGGCGGCATAGAGCGCCTGAAGCTCCGATCCGAGATGCGCCCGAACGGTCTCGGGCATCCCGCTCACGGGGGCGTCCCTGTGCATCGTTTCGTGATCCGGATCCGGATGCCCAAACGTCGCGGTCTCGTGGGTGTCGCCATCGGACATGCTCGTCTCGGACCTCCGTTAAATCCTGCATCCACCCAGGCAATTTTCGTAAAATGTCGGGAGGTTCTGGCAAACCAAGCCTGAACGGCGCCTAACGAATTCTTCATATGATTGAAGACGGAGCGCGTCGCTTCAGCTCCGCGGAAGGGGCGTTACGGTCGGTGCAGCGGGTCTCGATGCTCCCAGCGCTGCGGATTTAGCCGTGCGATCAAGCGGTTCCTGCGGGCCGTCGAATGGGCTGGGGGTTTGGTAACCCTGTTAGCCGAACCCGTAGCAGCGGCTGGGGACCGAAGGACCGAAGTTGCCATCCTTGTGCTTCGACACAGTCACTGAGGCTGAGGGTAAGCGTGATTGTGCTGCCCGGATGGCTCCTGGAACGTGCCGGCCCAGATGCCCCAACGGAGCGCCTTCGCTGTGAGCTCGGCGTTGGCGTAGTCCTCAGCATAGCGCCGGTACGCGATGGCGTGGCCCTGGCGAACCATCCAGGCGTTCAGATCCTCGGCTTCGGCCTGGCAGACAGCCACGACCCGGCCGTAGCGGTCAGTGTCACGTGGATCGCAGGTCACGAGGCGCTTGCCGATATAGTCGGACAGGGCCAGCGCCGCCGTCTGGCCGCAGCGATAGTCCTTGCCGGCGGCGTCTTTGCAGACCTGCGCGCTTTCAGGCGCGTCGATGCCGTGCAGGCGAATGCGCGTGCCGCGGACCTCAAGCGTGTCGCCGTCGATCACTGATGGCCGCCCGACGATCGGGTCTGCTAGAGCAGGAGATGCTAGGAGCAGGACGAGGAGGCAGGGCCAGAGACGCATAATCTTATTGCGATGCCAGATTTCACGACCCTCGCTGATGGGGGTGGTAAAAGCCCAAAGTCCTCCATCAGGACCCTTGACGATCATGCGTCGTACAGCTTCTCCTAAATTGGTCAACGCCATAGGGCAATCGCTGGAACGACCGCCGCTTTTTGGCTGTAAAGAAAGGCGCGGTTATGAAGCGGCTGTCGACAGAACGCCGAGCATACGAAATACGCAGAGCTATTAAAGGCCTGCGCCGCCGCTCGCGGAAAAAATACGTCCTTCTGACGTCTGGCGGTATGCCATCTAAATTTACTAGCGATCAGATCCGGCGTGCAAAGCTTATCACAATTAGAAGCGCCCGGGGTGATGAAAGCGCACGTGTAGTCGAACCTGCGCGGCCTGTTCCCGCTATTCTATCATTAAACAGAAATTTTGAAGAAACTTCAAAATTTATTTTCAACGTGCGCGAGAGCTTGGCTGACGGCTGTGCTGACGAGTACATGCCGAAATCAAATCAACATCTCAAAGCAATAGAAAGATCGCATAAAAACTTAAAAACATATTTTGATTTTAGTATGATTGAGGAGATATCTGCTTCCGTCGCATTAATATTGGCGGCGGAGTATGATTGCTACCGACGAGTTGGAGGCTTCGTTCCAGGTGCTGTCGATATGCATCTTTGGAAGCCGGAAGTTAGAGCGATCTTAGAAGGGATCGGCTTTTTGGATATGGCGGGTGTCCGCAAGCAAGGGCCGACCTATCTAGAGGGAAGTGATTGGAAGATCCTGCGTTTCAAATCTGGCAGTGAAGCAGATGGTGAGCAGGTTGGAAATTTGCTGTCGGAATTGGGGGTTGATGCTGCTTTAGATAACCCAGAACTTTATGGGGCAATTCTGGAAGCTCTAGTTAATACTAGGCATCATGCCTACCCAAAAGACGTAGCTTTCAGTGCGCCTTTCTTTCCAGGATGGTGGCTGACAGGGTTTGTGGATCACGGCAGCAGGCGGTTGCGAATTAGTGTCTACGATCGCGGCTTGAGCATACCAGGAACACTCCAAACCTGGGATAAGTATTCACTATTCCAGCGAGCTTGGAGGCGGGTCTTTAGCATATTGCCCGATCCGGACGATGTAAGCCGCGACGGCAGTGCGATAGCACTTGCAATGGAAGTTGGGAGATCCTCGACCGGTGAGGGCTACCGAGGAAAGGGCTTGCCTTCGATGGAGGATGCCCTGGATCTTTGCGTCGAGGGCGCCATAACCATATATTCACGGACGGGCGAGTACCGTCGCCTGAAGGGTCAGAAGCCGCATTATGTCAACCGGAACGCATCAATCGGCGGAACTCTGGTCACCTGGGACTTGCGATTTTGAGATGGCTGACACCATGATCCAGATCGCTCAGGATTTCAGCCGGTTTCCCGGCGGGCGGTTCATTTTCGACGGTCCTCATAGCGGCGAGTTGTTTCGAGAGCAGATCTTAGCTCCTGCCATTGCAAGCGGCAGTACAGTTACGGTTGTTTTGGATGGAGTAGCTGGTCTTCCTGCTTCGTTTCTTGAAGAGGCTTTTGGTGGACTTATTCGAAAGGGCTTTAAAGTTCCGGATCTTCACCGCAAGCTCAAAATCGTCGCAGAGACTAAAAGACTTCAAAGATATCCTTCGCAGATCTGGGGCTATATCCAGACCGCAGCTGCCTCGTTAGATCGTGTCCATTGATCCGTTTCAATTAGCGTTAGGTGCAGCTTTCGGCTTTGCGTCCACAGGAGCAATCCGGTGGTGGCAATACCGTCGGGATCTTTGGATTGGTGAAATTGAGCGGTTTTGTGATACTCTTGATGCCGCAGCTGAATGCGCGGCCGAATATTGGATTAGAGAAAAACTAAGCGCTTCCGTCGGCGTTAATCCAACTTCCGACGAAATAAAGGCGGCAATTGAAGTAAGTCTTTATGAGGCTAGATTGCTTGGTTTCCAAAACCGGCTAGATGGAATGCTGTATTCGATCTCATCCCGATTGCCCGAAAGTGATAAACTCCGGTTAGAGATGAATATGGCAGGGTTCTCGGATGCCTTAACCGGGGGCAGCTATGGCTCCGCAAGTAGAACCGCGGATCCTAATCGAGTTCAGTTGGCCCAAGTAAATGCGAGCGACATGCTTGTAGAGCTTCGTCGTTCACTGGCGAAGGCCTTAAGCTTATCGGGCACTGCCTCACATTATTTTAGAGCATTCCGAGAAAGATACGCTGAAACCCGCATTAATGATTAATAGACCCGTTTTTTATTAGATGCTTTTGTAGTGAAGCTTATCGTACCTTCCCTTAAGCCGCTTACAAAGCTGGGCCGGCTTCCTCAAACATCAGAATGAGCACACGCCGACCGGCGGCGTCGTGCACGTCAACGATCCAGGCCGACCACTCGAGCCGACCGGCGCAGCGACCCATGATCCCGCGGGCAACTCGCATCGCTTCCGCCCGCAGATCCGACCGAGCTCGTAGGTAGCGGCCAGCTAAATCGAGCACGGCATGGTGACCGTCAGTGCAGTGGAAACGGTAAGTCCCCGCTCGCATTCGCCTTTCATCCCGTCATCCACAAGCGTGCACAGCGCCGACAAATTGTCCCTCACGCCAGCTTGAGCCGAAGGCCCCTGCCGTGTTTGTTCTTCTTTTGTTCTATCAGGCGAGAGGCAGCGATGCACGGACGAACTGGCGATCGACCTCTCACCAATGCCGAGGAGTTTGCTCACGACGATCCCGCGCCCACGTATGACGATCCGTGGGCCGTCCTCGTCCAGGTCATCGCCGATGCCCTTGCCGATATGGACGAAGCGGAGCGCCAGACGGCGAAGCAGCGCCGCCTCATCTCACGCCGCTATATCCGCGACGGTGCGATCTTCTCGGATCATGGCCGATGAAGCTGCTCCAGATCGCGGAGCTTACGCCTCAGGGCGCCGGCACGGTTCGCATCCCGATCCAGGGGGCCGCGCTCTGCGCCGGCTTCCCGTCGCCAGCCGACGATTTCCTCGAGGGCTCGCTGGAACTGCCGCGCTGGCTGGCACCCAACCCGCCAGCGACCTTCGCCTGGAACATCTCTGGCGACAGCATGCGCGGGGCCGGCATCTTCGACCGGGATCTCGCAGTCGCTGACCGCAGCCTCAAGCCCGGTAACGGAAGCGTCGTGGTGGCGATCGTCGACGGTACCATGAGCCTGAAGCGCCTCGTCATCGAGGGCAACGTCGCGCGCCTCGCCTTCGACAATCCCGACCTGCCGGCCTTCGCTGTCGAGGATCTGATCGAGGGCGAGATCTGGGGTGTGGTCCGCTTCTCGATCCGCTGGCATGTGGCGCGCGCCGGACTGGTGCGATGAGCCGGGCGATCGCGCTGATCGACGGCAATAGCTTCTACTGCTCCTGCGAGCGCGTCTTCGACCCGAAGCTCGCCCGCGTGCCGGTCATCGTGCTCTCGAACAACGACGGCTGCGCCATTGCCCGCACAGCGGAGGCGAAGGCGCTCGGGATCAAGATGGGCGATCCCTGGTTCAAGATCCGCCAGCAGTGCCAGCGCGAGGGCGTGCGCGTCTTCTCCTCGAACTACACCCTCTACGGCGACATGAGCGCCCGCACGAACGCGGTCTACCGGGACTTCTCGCCCGCGGTGGAGATCTACTCCATCGACGAGAGCTTCCTCGACCTCTCGGACGTGCGGGACCGGGATCGGGTTGCGCTCGCGCGGGATCTGCGCGCGACGGTGCGGGCCTGGACCGGCATCCCTACCTGCGTCGGCATCGGCCCGACGAAGACCCTGGCCAAGCTCGCCAACCACATCGCCAAGACGATCCCGGATCTCGACGGGGTGTGCGACCTAACCGACCCGGTGGCCTACGACCACTGGCTCTGCCGGATCTCGGTGGCGGAGGTCTGGGGCATCGGACGGGCCTCGCTCGCCAAGCTGATAGGGCTCGGCGTCGACACGGTGGCGGACCTTCGGGATCTCGACCCACGCCCGGTGCGCAAAGCCATGACGGTAGTGGGGGAGCGCATCATCTACGAGTTGCGCGGGCTGGCTTGCCTCCCGCTTGAGCTCATGCCGGCCCAGCGCAAGGGCTGCGCCGTCACCCGCTCGTTCTCCCGCCGCATCACCGAGCGCGAGACCTTAGAGCAGGCAGTCGCCACGCATGCGACGCGGCTCGGCGAGAAGCTGCGGCGCGGCGGCCTCGGCACTACCCACGTGTCGGTCTTCTATCACACGAGCGAGCACGACCGGGGCGACCCGATGCGCTCGGTCTCGACGACGGTGACAATGCCGGAGGCCACGAACGACACGCTGGCGCTGATCAAGGCCGCGCAGGCCGGCGTGGTCCGCACCTGGCGCGAGGCGCCGGGCGACCGGCCCTGGCGCTACAGCAAGGCCGGCGTGGTCACCACAGATCTGAAGCTCCTCGAGGACGCGCCGCGGGCGCTGATCGGCCAGCTCGACCGCGAGCGCAGCGCGCCGCTCATGGCGGCGATGGACGCTTGCAATGCGCGCTTCGGCCGTGGCGCCGTTGTGCCGGCCCGGGCGGGGCTCACCGAGAAGCGGACCTGGTCGACGAAATTCGAGATGCGCAGCCCGCGCTACACGACGCAAGTGGCCGAGCTACCGACGGCGTATGCTTAAGTGCCGTCAGCCATCCCGGCTGCATAAGCCCTCAAGATGACCTGACTGGCACCGACAGTTTGGCCTCCCATTTCGAACCCCGACACTTCGGCCTCACCGATGAGTTTGAGAGGCGCCCCTTGCTCCAGAAGGTAGCGGACCGCCTTCCGTAGTAGCGTCTCGTCCACTTCGTCGTATGCCATCGTCATTCCTTTTTAGGTCGCGCAGCAGGATCGCGGATCAGACGGCCGTTCGCTTCGAGTGCTCCGCGGCATCCTTTGTAACGGCCATGAAGGACGCCAATTCCCGGGATCGCACTACCAAAGGGAGGTGGAACCGTCAGCTACCCACAAACAGGAAGGCGTCGTTGGTGGAGGAGATGTAAAGGCATCAACCGCGGCGTCCACGTCAGCCTCAAGGATGGCCTTCCCCCGTAGAGTTCGCTGTAGTTCGGTTCTCAACCATGCCGCCAGGATAGCACGGCTCGGTCCTGTTGCAGGCCTTATTGCTCTCTCACGCCGGGTGCTACCGGATCGTGTTAATGGGAATGTTAACCCCAGGGCAGGTAGGTAGTCGCCGAGCAGTGCTTGATTATGGCCAGTCAGCTTGAGCTCGCACTGCTTGCGCTCCTTCGTTCTGAAAGTTCGGACAGTCCGATGCACAACAACACACGACTGTTCAGCTTGCCCCGTTGGCGTGTCACATGTTGGTTGACTGATGCCGGTCGTGACGTTCCTAGCGAGATCCGAACAGCTTTGATCGGAAGCTTGTTTGGCACGCTCCCGATCTTTGCAGGAGGCGTGCTGAATACTCTGGCGGTGTCTACGCTCGTTGCGTATCGGATCCCCCAGAAGCAGTTCCTCATCTGGTGCGTCCTAGAGTACGGCATCTGCCTCACTCGCCTCATTGTGCTGGTGGTCGCGCAGCGAGCCGCAGCTGAACGGCGAAAGACCCCGACAGACATTTATATCCTACTCGGCCTGGCCTGGGCCGCGAGCGTTGGTTACGGCACTCTCATTAGCCTACTCAGTGGTGACTGGGTCGTCGCGACCCTGGCATGCCTCTCCGCTGCAGCAATGGTCGGCGGCATCTCGTTCCGTAACTTCGGGGCACCGCGCCTTGCTGGCGCGATGATTGTCCTCACGCTCGGCTCCTGCTGCATTGCTGCCCCCTTCACGGGTGAGCCGCTCCTCATGATCACATTCCTGCAGATCCCGTTCTACTTGGCGAGCATGAGTGCCGCAGGTTTTCGGCTGAACAAGATGCTGATTGTCACCATGCGAGCCGAGCGCGAGAACGCCTACCGGGCCCAGCACGACAGTCTTACCGGCCTCCGAAATCGTGCTGGCCTCGCAGAAGCTATAGCAGCAAGGCGCGATGGCTTGTCGGCGCTCCTCTATCTAGACCTCGACGGGTTCAAGGCGGTCAACGACACTCATGGGCACGGCACAGGCGACCAGTTGCTGAGGGCCGTTGCGGCGCGATTAGGTGAGAGCACGAGGCCCAGTGACGTCGTCGCGCGTCTTGGAGGCGACGAGTTCGTCATCCTCTCTGAGCTTCTGGCACCTGCAGCACTCATCAAGCTCGGAGAGCGTTTGGTGACCCAGATCTCTGCTCCCTACGACCTCGCTCAAGATCGAACGGTTACGATCGGGGTGAGCATCGGCATCGCACTAGCTCCAGAGCACGGCACCGACTTAGCAAGCCTGCTTTCCGCTGCCGACCGTGCCCTCTACGAGGCGAAAGCCCTTGGGAAATCCCGAGCCGCCCTAGCGCCTTTGCGAAAAGCAGCTTGAGCTGCCCGCGGGCATGGTATCCTCCACTGGTAGCCTTCAGGCAGACGAAGTGGCCTGCCTGCTCTAAAGAGTAGGGGGCGAGCCTTGGCTTTGGTGAGGCTGACATGAGGGCCGCTGCTGAAGGAGGCCGCACGGGATCGGCGTTCGAGCGCCGTTTAGCCTAGACCGGGCAGAGCACAGCATGCCAGCGATCGATGCCGGCCCAGGTCTTACCCTTCCTGCCAGGGGCGTAGGCGCTATCCTTCAGCCTTGTCGCTCTGGCCCTTCTTCACGCCGCCCATGGGATCGGTCTCGTCTTCACCTGCCTCATCAGGATCGGTTCGGCCCTGGGGCGTGAGGCGAGGTGCAGCGATGTCGTCCTCGTTGACCTCGATGGAAGGCTTGCCACCCTTCTCCTTCTCTCCTGCATGCATGCGAACGCGCGTAGCATCATAGGAAGCGGACGCCAGGGTCTCGGTCGTCGTGGAGGTTTCGGCGGGCATTAGTGTCTCTCCTGTTGAGAGGTCAACGGCCCGTGATCAGCGAGGTTCGAACGGCGTGTGACTGTGGGCTGGGGCGCTGACCGATGGGGCCTGCACTTGGTTATCGGCAGTTTGGGTGGGTACGCGACCGCCGTAAGCTCGCTAGGCGCCCCGCTCCCTCGCGCTGTTCACTACGCGTAGGCGCAGCGGACGACCTGCAACGGCGCCCCCGAGCCCGTCCGTGATGGAGAGCGGGAAGCAGCGCGCGATGCTGCCGAGCACCCCAGCGAGGAACTCCTTCTGAGCAGCGTCGTCGCCCACAAGCTTCGAATGAGTGATCCTCGGCTGTCCCAGCAGGCTGCCATCGCGCTTGACGCTGAAAAGGACCGTGACCTCTGAGCCCGCTGACCCTGCGGGCCCGCCAACAGATTGAGAACAGGAGCCGAGCAGCTGCCACAGTCCATTGAGTGTCGACGCAGGCTCCGCATGGGCGCTTGGCGCGGCAGCAAACGCAAGCAGTAGGGCGAGCATCAGAGAGCGCATAGGGATCTGCCGCCGATCAACGAGCCTGTGGCCTCGAGGGCCGAACCTCACGGAGCGCCTCCCCGAGATCGTCGTCCTCATCGTCGCCGGGCTCCTCTGTCGGGTACCCGTCCCTGTCGGGAGCCGACAGCTCCCTCTGTCCACGGGGCTTCCCATCCAGGCCTAAATCCCGCTCACGCTGCGTACGAGGAGCTTCTCTCATGCTCGGATCGTCGGAAGGAGGCTGAAGGCCTTGCGCGTCAGCCTGGGCCGCCATGAGCAAGCTGATCCCTGCCAGCGATAGGACGGCGAATTTCATGAGTGTGCCTCGGAACGATCGAATGACGCCTGTCGGAAACGTTACCTTGGATGAGGCTCCCGCGTCCCTATTCACCCTGGCACGGTCGCTACGCAAGGAACTCGTCCAGAACTGCTGCGAGGATCGCCCAACCGAGATCATCCGTCCGATGGATAGCGCGCGATCCATCAGCGCCAGCACCACGGGCCAGGTTCGCAGCCCCAATCACAAGGGAGAGGATGCCGCGATCGACGGTGATGGACAGGCGGCCTTCCGGCAAGGCTGAGCGGGCCAACAGAAGGGCTGCATCAGTCCAAGCCTTCGCATCAAGGAGGATCGCGAAGCGGGCTTTCGTATCCGGAGACTGTTTGCCGGTGCAGGCAAACCACACCTCGGCAAAGAGTGCGCGGTCTGGACCGGATGCGTCCGCGACGCGCTCACGGAGGCTGCTGAGGAGGGCTGGATCTCTCACTCTGAGCGCCGGTCTCAAGCCGCTATGTGGGACGCTTGTGTGGGACGCTGCCACCAATCGGGGCTAAGTGTCTGAAAGAATTGGAGCGGGCGATCGGGATCGAACCGACGACATTCAGCTTGGGAAGCTGACGTTCTACCACTGAACTACGCCCGCACGACGCGGAGGGGAGGCCGCGACGGTAGCCGCCAGGGCCACGAGCGGGACCATATCAGACCTACATCCGTTGTCCACGGGTCGGCGGCGCCAGGGACACCCAGGCGTACGTTCACAAGGCTAGGGGTTTCCGCTAGGTTCCGACTACCTTCCCGGCTTGGCCGCCCGCGCGCCCGTCGCGGCGTAGCATCGGCCGAACGTTCTCCATACGTCCCCCATACAGGATGCCAACCCTGCGCATGACGGCCAGCACGTGACGACGATCGACGAAACTCCAGGCCCGAGCCGGAACGCCCGACTTATTCTAGCGTCGGCCTCACCCCGGCGCCTCGCACTCCTGCAGCAGGTCGGCATCGACCCCGATGCCCTACTGGCATCTGATATCGATGAGACGCCACGGAAATCGGAGACGCCGCGCGAGCTCGCCCGACGCCTTGCGCGCGAAAAACTCGCGGCCGCCGGGGCTGCAGCGCGGCGGCGGGATGACATGCGCGAGGCCTTCCTCGTCGCGGCGGATACGGTCGTGGCAGTGGGGCGTCGGGTGCTCCCCAAGGCCGAGCTGCCGGGTGAGGCGGCCGATTGCCTGCGGCTGCTCTCCGGGCGCCAGCACCGGGTCTACACGGCCGTCTGCCTCCTCACGCCCCAAAATGTCCGGCGTGAGCGGGTGGTCGAGACCCGGGTGCGCTTCAAGCGCCTGTCCTCCCGCGACATCGAGGCCTACCTCGCTTCCAACGAGTGGCGCGGCAAGGCCGGAGGCTACGCTATTCAGGGTCTGGCCGGGGCCTTCGTGGTCAAGCTCGTGGGATCGTACAGCGCGGTGGTCGGGTTGCCGCTCTACGAAACAGTCAGTCTCCTGGATGGGGAGGGCTTTCCAGTCCGCAGTGCCTGGGGAGGTCCCGCATGAGCGATCCGAACCCTGGCCGCAGACGCTCTGGACCCACGCAGCTCGACCCGTGTCCGATCTGCAAGAAGGCGTCCGAGCCTGCCTACGTTCCGTTCTGCTCCGCCCGCTGCGCCGACATCGACCTCGGCCGTTGGCTTACTGACCGCTACGCCATCCCCACCGCAGAGGACGAGGACGCCGATGGCGTCGAGCCGCGCCCGGATCAGACCGCGTGAAGATCGTCGCTCCGGCGCGAAAAGCGCCCGTCAAAATCTCTTCCAATCGAGGCTGGACAGGCTGCAATCCACCCCCTATACCCCCGCTCCAGCCGGTGCCGCTTACGCGAACCGGCTGAGGCCCAGGTAGCTCAGTTGGTAGAGCATGCGACTGAAAATCGCAGTGTCGGCGGTTCGATTCCGTCCCTGGGCACCATTGCTTCTTGACTACTAACGGACGCCCATTCTTTCGGTGTCAACCATCGCACTGCCGTGGATGGTTGGGTCTGAGTGGGTCTGTCAGGCCGGTCGAGCCTGCTGCGCCGGCCGTATAGAGACTGTGTCTCCTCGGACTGACCATCGGTCACAATGTGCTGTCATCCTGGCTCCCGGTGCTTTCGACCCGGCCCATGGCTCCTCCGATGCGGGTCCCGCCGCGTCGGAGGAGGGAACGAACCGCGCACAAGGGGCGTCATCCTTCGACTTTGTTGAAGTTGAGGAGACTGCCATGGACGATGATCGCGTTTGGTCGTTCGAGAAGAGCTTATGGACTGGCGACGCGAACCATTACCGCGAACTGGTCGACAACGAGTGTCTCATGGTCTTGCCAACGCCGCCCTTCGTGCTCAGCGGCGCACAAGCGATTGAGGCGGTTGCCGCGACCCCACGCTGGTCGGGCATTGAGATCACGAAAGGCCAGATCTCGCGTCCCCAGGAGGGTCTCATCATCATCGCGTATTATGCCAAGGCATCGCGCGACGACGAGTCGTACGAAGCCAATTGTACGTCAACCTATCGCCGGATCTCCCATGAAGTCTGGCAGGTCGTCCAACACCAGCAGACGCCGCCCCTCGCCATTCCCGCTGTTAACGACTGACCGTCACACACAACGGCCCGCCGCCTCTGCTTGGGGCGGGTCGTTGGACCGGATGCCATGAGGCTGCACGGGGCATCCTGCCGATGTACGATGCCCCGTTGACCGCCTTCAGCCGGCGCCATACCCGCCTTCCTTATTCGTCGGGTGCCGGCTGGGCGAGTGGTCGTCGTAACCGCCCGTCTCCGGCCTCCGATTACGGGACGGCTCGACACTGCCGGGTGAGGTCGGGCCGGCCTCGGCGGCATCGTTGCTGGTCCGCGGTTCGACGAACGACTTGGCCCTAGGCGGGATGGCGCGGGTATCCGTTTCTGCCTTGTCCGAAGTCATGCTTCCCTCTCAGGTTCGTGCTTCATACGGGGAAGAGACCGCCGAGGATCGGGTTCCGTCTACTTTGAGCGCGGTGCAATTTCGGCCCCGATGAGGTGAGCCATGGACGCCGCGGCGATGGTCGCTGTCGGGCGACGGCGGCGGGTGTTGCGCGACGGCGACGGCACCACTGCAACTGTGCGCCGCGCGTATAGGAGGACACCATCCTCGCGATCGGCATGTCATGAACCCCAGCCGATAACAGGCTGGTTTGGACTATGGACATGAAGACAGCTGGGTTTCGCCGGACAATGCAGGGTGCGCCGATTGCCGTCCTCCTGGCCCTCGCGTTGGGCAGCAATTCCGCGAGGGCCGGTTCGGCGGCACAGCCGGGGCAGACGGTGGGGCAACCGCCGGGTGCGCCGTTGCCGGTGGGCCTCTATTTCATCAACACGTCGAGTTTTGGCTCGCGCGATCTCGCTCCACGCTCCACCGACTCGAACATCAACCTGCCGTCGTTCATCTGGGCGACCCCGGCGGAGGTCGTCGGAGGACGACTGCAATTTGTCGTCCTGCAACCGATCGTGGCGTCGAGCACCCGGGGGGCTGCCTACCAGAGCGGGTTCGGCCAGACGCTGCTGGCCGCGCAGGTGGCCTGGAAGCTCGGGCACGACGTGAACTTCAGCTACCTCCTCGGCGCTTATCTCCCGAGCGACACGGAGATCGTCATCCAGAACCCGGTCCTGCATCAGCGCTTCGCCATCACCTACAACGGCGACGGCTGGAATCTGACGGGCAACTTCCTCTATGGCACCTTCTTCGACACGCGCTCGTCCAGCGGGACCTTTTACCCGGACTTCCTCAATCTCGACCTCACGGCCACGAAACATTTCGGCCGGTGGGAGGTCGGGCCGGTCGCTTTTGGATCGACCGATCTCCCGACGCACGATCCGAGCTACGCACGTCAGGGCCAAGTCGCGGTGGGCGCGCTCGTCGGCTACAATTTCGGCCCCGTGAACCTTCAGGCCTACGTCACGCGCGACATCGTTCAACGCAACTATGCAGGCCTCGAGACCCGTGGGTGGCTGCGCGCCACGGTGCCGATTTACCAGAACAAGGACCTGCCGGAGGGATCACGTCCCATCCTGCGCAAGTTCTAGGACGAGCCCAGCGCAGGCTACGCCGGCCTGCGCGAAATGCACGCAAGCTGGCCTCCTTCGCGCAACAGTCGGCTGCTTCGTGCGTATGTTCCTCAGCTGGCGGATCGCTGGGTTTGATGAGGAGGCGGGTGCATGAGACACAAGGCCCTGCGGGATCAGGTTATTGTCATCACCGGGGCCTCTAGCGGCATCGGATTGACGACCGCGCGAATGGCCGCCCAGCGGGGCGCCCGAGTCGTGTTGGCGGCCCGCAGCACCGATGTCCTCGCGCGCGTGGTCAGCGAGATCGAGGCCGAGGGCGGTCACGCCGTCGCCGTGACGGCGGATGTCGGTCGGCGCGACGACGTGCAGGCGATCGCCGACGAGGCGCGGGCGAGCTTTGGTGGTTTCGACACCTGGGTCAACGTTGCCGGGCTGACCGTTTACGGCCCATTGAGCGCGATCGACTACGCTGATCATGAGCGCCTGATTCAAACCAATCTCTGGGGTACGGTGAACGGCTCCCTCGTCGCGGTCGAGCACCTGCGCCGGCACGGCGGAGCCCTGATCAATGTCGGAAGCGTCGCCTCTGACCTCGCCTTCCCGTTCCAGGGCCTCTACGCAACCTCCAAGCATGCCGTGAAGGGATTCACCGACACTCTACGCATGGAGTTGATCGCCGAGGGCGCGCCAGTCTCGGTCACCTTGGTCAAGCCTACCTCCATCGACACGCCCTTGCCGAACCGGGCGCGCAATTACATGGACCGGGAGCCGACGCTGCCCCCGCCGATCTATCCGCCGTCCGAGGTCGCCAACGCCATCCTCCACGCGGCCGTACATCCGCAGCGGGACATCTTCGTGGGCGGGGCCGGCAAGATGTTCGTCATGGGCAAGGAGTTCGTGCCCGGCGCCTACGACGAACTCGCGCCCGCCATCATTGCCCTGCAGAAGCGTTCCGAGACGCCCCGGAACCCGACCGGTGCCCTGCACGCCCCGGTTCAGGCCGGCGCAGAGCGTGGCGACTCGCCGATTTACGTGATGCGCACCAGCGCCTACACGCGCGCCACACTCCATCCACTGACCACCCTGTCGATCGCCGCCGGTCTCGCGACGGCGACAGCCCTGGTTCTCGGGCGGCGTGCCAAGCGTCCGTTGTGAGGCGGTCGACCTCAGACTGACTCAGATTTCCGGATTGGTTCGGACGGAAAATCGATCCCGGGCGGTGATCCGGTCCGCCACGAAGTCGTGGATCTCGCGCTGGTAGATTTCTTGGCAGAGAAAGGCGCGCTCGAGGTCGAGACGCTCCTCCTCGATGTCGATGTACCAGCAGCGTCGCCGCCCGCTCCAGCGGTAGCTTCGTCCCTTCAGGACGTCTTTCGTGGCGATGGGAGAGCCCGTGGCCCAGACGCGCACCGTCGGCTTGCGTGCGGTCTCGAGCAGGCAGGCGAGAGCCAAACGCCCAGAGGCCTTCAGAGGCGCCGCGAGGAGTGCCAGCAGCGCGTGACAATCGTCGATGGCGCGATGGCCCTTGTGGAAGTACCCGTGATCGATGAGCAGGTAGCCGAGCTTCAGCCCCTCGTGGCCCTCCGCGCGCCAGGGCACCTGATGGCAGGAGCAGGCCCAGTTCTTCTCGGCGAAGACTGGCCAGCGGGTCTCGCACATCTGGCGGTCGAAGCTGGCGTTGTGGGCGATCACCACGGCGGCGTCGGCCGCCATCGCCATTACAGCCTCGTCGTCGATGCACTGCCCAGCCACATCGGCGTCACCGATTCCGGTCAGGCGGGTAATCTCGGGCGGGATGGGCCGGCCGGGGTCGTGGAGCTGATTGAGCGTGTCGAGTACGCGGTAGACCCGCCCGCTCGCGCCGTACTCGAACTTGATCATGCCGAGTTCGATCACCGTGTCGTGGGTGTGATCGATCCCGGTGGTTTCCGTGTCGACGATCAGGCCGACGAAGGTCGGTTCAATCGGCCGCGCGTCGGCATCCGCGAAGGGCCTGAGCTGCCGGAGGACGCGGTACGCGCCCGTCGTCTCAAGGGCGTCTGCGATCACGTCGAGGGCGTGCGTCGGTGCCACGTTGTCCAGGTCCAGCAGTCCTCCGATCGCGCGAACCCGTACCGGGGCGATCCGGGGCGGAGCTTACGCGCCGATTGGCGCGGTCTGGTAGTCCGTGTCGGCTCAGTATCCCCAGAAGACTGCCAGTGCTGCGGCGCGGGGTCGTCCCGCCGTTGAGCATCGGCATGCCGTGGATTCGGTCCGCTAGCGTCCGGGCTTGTCGAGCCCAAGGTGCTCATGCGCTTCGGCCGGCGTCATGCACCGAATGGTATTCTCCGAAAACCCGAGGGCCCGGAGATCGGCTCTCTGACGATTGGTGATCATCAAGGAAACCGCAGGTGACGCCGTGGAAACCCTTTCATCGGCCGACGGCGCTGCCTCCATCGCTCTGGCAACATGCTCACGGAAGACCGTATCCGCCGCGTCGCGATCGAGAAATCTCAGCAGATCGTCCTCGCCTCCCACCATCGTCCGGTCCCTCATGCTGCATGTCGAGAGGCAGCGTCTGCTATCATATCCCGTCGCTCGCCGTCGCCCCGAACCCATGGAGAACCAGCGTGATACGGGCTCGTACACGGGGCCGACTGCCGCGACGTCGCGATCCCGTAAGGAACGCAGGCTTCGCTGCTTTCACGGCCTGTCGATGGCAAGCCGGTGTTCGACGCGTTGCTCCATGAGGAACGACGCCGCCCAGATCGCCAGACCGCCCAAGGCCAGGGCGACGCCAACCCAGCCGGTGGAGGGGAGGCCGAACCCCGCCGTGAGCGCGAACCCTGCGAGCCAGGGTCCGAGAGCGTTGGCGACGTTGAAGGCGGAGTGGTTCAGAGCGGCCGCAAGCGTCTGTGCATCCTCGGCGACATCCATCAGGCGGGTCTGCAGGATCGTGGCGAGTCCGCCACCGCAGCCGATGAGAAAGACGACCGGCCCGAGAGTCCAGAGGCTCCCGGTGGCGTAGGGATAGAGAGCGAGTGCGCAGGCGCTCCAGACCAGGGTCGCGCCGGCCGAGAGCATCAGCGCTCGATCGGCCGCCCAGGCACAGACGAGATTCCCGAGGGTGAGGCCCAGGCCGAACAGGGCAAGCACCGGCGGGATAGCGCTCGGCGATGCGTGGGTGACCTCCAGCATCGTCGAAGCCAGATAGGTGTAGACGGAGAACAGCCCGCCGAAGCCGATGGCACCGGTGGCGAGGGTCAGCCAGACCTGACCGCGCCGCAGAGCCCCAAGCTCCTGCAGGGCGCTGGCCCCCCGGGCCGGTGCGCCGAGAGGGGCGTGAATCCGAACCAGGATCGCGGTCACCGTGGCGAGGAGGGTCACCAGACCGAAGCTCCAGCGCCAGCCGACGAGTTGGCCGATGCCGTTGGCCAGCGGCACCCCAACCACCGTCGCGATGGTCAGGCCCGCGATGACCCGCGAAACCGCCTGCGAGCGCCGCTCGCGCGGGACAAGCGAGGCGGCGACCAGGGCTGCCACCCCGAAATAGGCGCCGTGCGGCAGTCCGGCGAGGAAACGGAAGGCCAGCATCCAAGAGTAGCTCGGAGCCAGCGCCGACAATCCGTTACCGAGAGCGAACAGAACCATCAAGGTGACGAGGAGGGTCCGCCGTGCGACGCGAGCCGCCAGCACGGCGATGATGGGAGCGCCCACCACGACGCCAAGGGCGTAGGCGCTGATGACATGGCCCGCCGTGGCGGCATCGATCCCAAGATCGGGGGCGAAGGCGGGCAGTAGGCTCATGGCGGCGAATTCGGTGGTGCCGATCGCGAAGCCCCCGGTCGCCAGCGCGACGAGAATAAGGTTCGGATGCGACGCAGGCGCCGGCAGGCCGGGCATGCGATCCACCGCGGCCGCGGCTTCCAGAGGAGTTGTCTGTCGGAGATCGACGACGCTCATCGCTGGCTTCCGCCGGTCAGCGCCGCGTCGAGGCCGGGCGTGCCGGTCCGGCCTTGAATCGGGGCCCACTCGGGCCTCGTAGATGCGATCATGGTTCTGGGGTCCGGTACGGGGGGGCGAGATCGAGCCGCGATCAGTTCTTCGGCACCTTCTCCTTCCCTTTGCCAGGGTTCGACGTGTTGACGAGTTCGGGCGATGCCTTGGCGCGGAGCGTCTGGCGCTGGGCGTCGGTGTCGATCCGCCTGCTCCGGTCGAACGGATCGAGGTGGACGGATTCGCCGGTCCTCAGCGCCTTGGCGATGCCTTCCAGGACCCGCACGTCGGCATAGCCCTCCTCGCCGTCGCATTCGGGGTGGCGGTCGTTCAGGATGCAGTCGGAGAAGTAGCGCAGTTCACCACCGAAATGGTCTGTGTTCTTAAAGCTCTCGTGGGTCTTACTTCCACCGATGGTAACGGTGCGTTCGAGAGACTTGCCGTACATGTAGCCGGGGTTTACCTCGACGCTCCCCTTCGTACCCACCACCGTGTAGGTGTCGAGCGTATTGCCCACATAGGATAGGACGAACTGCGCCAAGCGGTTGCCCGGGAAGCGTAAGGTCACGGCGACCGTGTCGTCGAAATCGCCGAGACCTGCCTCAGGGTGGCGTACGCCGACGGCGGAGACCACTTCGGTCGGCTCCGACCCGAAAACGTAGCGGGCGGCGTTCACTGGGTAAGGACCCATGTCGAAGATGGGTCCGGCCTCAATGCCACTGCGAGCCCGGTGGTTCTCAGGCGAGACCATCTGGGTGAAGGTCGAGGCGAAGGTCAGCAGGTCGCCGAGCTTGCCAGAGCGGATCAGGTCGATGGTCGCGAGGGTTGCGGGCTCGAAATGCAGCCGGTAGGCCACCATCAGCTTCGCCGGCGAGCCCTTCGCGACGTCGAGGATCTCGCGGCACTTCGCTGTCGAGATTTCCAGGGGCTTTTCCACCAAGACATGGATGCCGGCTTTCAGGGCGGGGATCGCGAACTCCGCGTGGCGCCAGTTCGGGGTGGCGATATAGAGCGCGTCGATCTTGCCCGAGTCGACGAGTTCGCCAAATTGCTCGTAGCCATAGGAATTTGTGACGCCGTACTGCTTGCCGACACCCCGCGCCTTTTCCGGATCCCCGGTGACGAAAGCCACCACTTCGGAGTTTCCGGTGTGTGCCACACCCGGCAGCATCGCCTCCTGGGTGATGTCGCCGAGGGCGACGAAAGCGTAGCGAACCTTTCGAACCGAGGTGAGGCCGAGGGCAGATGCGAGGCTCATGCGAATCTCCGGGTGCGAAGGGGGAAGCATGTCAGGAGTCGCGATCATGGCCGGGGGCCTCGCCGCGGTTTCGAAAGGCGTGTCCCGTCAACTGTGCGCTGCAGCGGATGTTGCATAGCGATGCAGCCAGACGCGCAGGGATGCCTTGCGCTCCGCGCAGGTGCCGTTAGGGGCGTTCGACAGATGCTCAGGACGCGTCCGCCAACGGAGGGGCAGTGGGTCATGCTCGTCTTAGTCGAGGATGGAGGGGGTGCTCGCCTCGGCCGTGGACCTGCTGTGGGACAATCAGGTTGACGCCATGCTCGGTGCGCTCTCGGTGAATACCCCCCGAAGCCGCGACGCGCTTCGCCGTTCCCAATCGTGATCGGTGAACGCCTCGGTCACCAATCGTTGGGTCCGCGCGGTGGTGGGCGAACGACCATGGGGCCAGCGACACGATCGCGCAGCATCTGTACGAGCAGGGCGCCTGTCGCTTCGGCTACATCTCGTGCTGGCTGGGAACGCTTGCCCAGGAGCGCCGTGAGGCCGCCTTCCGACAAGGCCTCGCTGAACTCGGCATCACGGACTGCGCCCGGGCGCAGGGAGACCACCACCACGGCGGCGGGTCCGCGGCGGTGAGGGCACTCTATGCCTTCGGCATCGGGCCAGATGGCCTGTTCTGCCAGAACGATCTGGCGGCGATGAGCGCCATCGACGCGTTGAGGGTCGAAATTCTGTCTACGCTGTCCAGAGGCCGTGCTGGGCGCCGGTTACGACCACATCGCGGGGTCAGCCCGGCCTCCCTATCGCCTGACCACGGTCGACGTGGGCCTCGAGCGTGTCGTGCCTAGACCTTCGCGCGGGTCGAGGCGGAGGATGGCGGTCCGCCCGAAGTTCTGGTGAAGCCGGACCTCGTCCCGCGCCAGCGCGCGCAGTTGACCGGGTGGACGCTGCCTTCTTGCTGGTCAACCGCTCTGCCGGCTGCCTCCCAGGGTTTCGACGGGCGACATCTCCGCAGGCTGTCCGAGCCGTGCGATTTCGGCGGCCAACTCCTGCAGGCTGGCATCCCCCTTCCGTACGACGCGATCGACGCCGGTGAGTTCGTTACGCTCGGTCGGAGAGATGTCCCGGGCGCTCAGCACCACCACCGGGATGTCGCCGCAGTCGGTGAGAGCACGCAGCCGTAGGAGGAACGAGAAGCCGTCCATGACCGGCATGGTGAGGTCGAGTAGGATCACGGCGGGGCGCGTCTCGTGAACCCGCGCCAGGGCCTCGACCCCGTCGCCGGCTTCACGCACCGACCAGCCGTCGCGCTCCAGCACATGGCGCAGGCGCTCGCGCATTCCCGCATCGTCGTCCACCACCAGCACCCCGCCGCCCACAGGGCCGAGCCGGCTGAGTACCGCTTTCAGGCGTCCCCAATCGACCGGTTTGGGCAGCGCATCGGCTGCTCCCAGCGACTCGCTAAGCGCCGCATCGGACACGAAGCTGACCATCACCACCGGTATGTCGCGGGTCGCCGCATCGGCCTTCAGGGTTGCCAGGACGGTCCAGCCGTCGACCTCCGGCATCATCACGTCGAGCAGGATGACCCGGGGCGACAGGGTGCGCGCCAAGTCGAGGCCGGCCCGGCCGTCGCCGGCCGTTCGCACCGAGAACCCCTGCCGGACCAGGAAGCGCGCCATGAGGTCCCGCTGGCTCGCCTCATCGTCGACGACGAGCACGAGGCCCCGGTTGCCCCCTGCCCCGTGCTCGGACCGCTCATCGGGCTCAGAAGTGTCAGAAACCGCGACGGCGGGGAGAACGGCCGGCACGGTCAGGGTGAAAGTCGTCCCTCGCCCCTCGGCACTCTCCAACACGACATCCCCGCCCATCAGGCCGGCGAACGCCTTGGTCAAGGCCAAGCCAAGGCCGGTTCCACCGTACTTGCGCGTTGTCGTCTCGTCCGCCTGGGCGAAGCGCTGGAACAGCCCCGCCACCTGCTCGGGCGACATGCCAATGCCGGTATCGGCGACGGCAAAGCTCAGCCAATCTTCCGTCGCCGTTGTGTGGCGCCGGACTCGGAGGGTGACGGTCCCCTCCTCGGTGAACTTGCCGGCGTTGCCGATCAGATTGAACAAGCACTGGCGCAGCTTCACCGCGTCGGTGCGCGCATCGCCAAGGTCCGATGCGAGGTCGACAACGAGGCGGTTGCCCTTCTTGGCCACCAGTGCCTCGACGGTCGCGGCGGCGTCACGCGCGAACGCCTCAACGATGATGTCCTCGGCATACACGTCCATCTTTTCGGCCTCGACCTTCGATAGGTCGAGCACGTCGTTGATCAGACCGAGCAGGTGTTGAGCATTCGTGCGGATCTTGCCGAGATCGGCAAGAAAGCTGTCTTGCCTGAGGTCTTCCGCCTCCTCCTCGAGCATCTCGGCATAGCCGATGACTGCGGAGAGCGGGGTTCGCAGTTCGTGGCTCATGTTGGCGAGGAAGCGGCTCTTCGCCCGGCTCGCTTCCTCAGCGGCGTCGCGCGCCTCCCGCAGCGCCGCTTCGTAGGCATGCCGCTCGGTGACGTCCACATGGACGCCAACCCATTCCCGGATCGCACCGTCGAGGTCGTGTACCGGCACGGCGCGCACCGCATAATGGCGCCAGCCGCCGTCGGGGTGACGCACGCGCTGATCGACGACGTAGGGCGTGCCTGTTCGGACCGCCAATTCCCAGACGAGGCGGGCATTCTCCGCGTCGTCGGGGTGCAAGACGTGCGTCCACCCGCCGCCACGATATTCCACGAAGGGTTGCCCGGTGATCTGCTCCCAGCCGGGCTGCTCCTCCACGAATTCGCCCGCCGCGTTGGTATTCCACATGACGCCGTGGACCGCCCTGACGGCGGAGCGGAACCGCGCCTCACTGACGTGCAGGCGTCGTTGAACCCGTCCCTGTTCGAGGGAGCCCGCCATCATTGCGAGAAACAGGATGACGAAAGTCACGCCCGCTACGGCCAGGGCGAGGTTCTGCGGGCCGGCCGCCGGCATCGCCCGCTGCGCCGCGGGGGCGCCGCCCGCCGTGAGGGTGAAACTGGCCGCTGCCATGCCGGTGTAGTGCATGCCGGCCACGGCGAGCCCCATGATGCAGGCCGCGATCAGCTTCTGCCAGAGACGGTTGCGGCGGAAGGCGAGCCATAGAGCGGCGGTCGCCGCCGAGACCGCGATGGCGACCGAGGCCGGATCGTAGACCGTGTTGCCCGGGACCCGCATCGCTGACATGCCGGCATAGTGCATGGCGGCAACGCCGAGGCCCATCAGAGGCCCAGCGACGAGGAGCGACTGGAGCGAAGTTCCTCGGATCGCGACCCAGCCGAAGGCCGCCGCCGTGGCGGTCACGGCAACGAGCAGCGACAGGGCCGTGATGCTTAGATCATAGGTGGCGGGAGCGCCCATCTCGAAGGCGAGCATGCCGACGAAGTGCATCGCCCAGATCCCGCCCCCCATCGCGAGGGAGGCGGCGCCGACCCAGACCCAGCGCAGGCCGGCCGTCGCGCTGCGGATCCGCGCGGCGAGGTCGAGCGCCGTGTAAGAAGCGAAGACCGCGATGGCGATCGAGAGCGCCACAAGGGCGGGGTCGTAGCCGGTATGAACCATGAAATTGCCCGTACGGTGCTGGCCGCCTCCGTCCGAGGACCCGGTAACCCTGAGGACGACGCGGCCATCAGGGAGGCAACAGGCGCTGTCTGTAGACCATGCCCAGCTCGCTCACGGCTTCACGAAGCCGTGCGGCGCCTGCCGGCATGGGAGACAACCCACGTTCGTTCCAGCGGTCCGGCCCGGCCAAGTCCGCTGAACCCGGCGGAGACGGGACGCGCGTCCGCCTCAGAGCCTGTTTGAGATCATGATTTCAGGCGGGATTCTTGAGGGCGTTGGCGGCCATGAGGCTAGCGACGCAGGCGAGGCGACACTTTGCGACGTCGAGGCGACCAGCGCGCTCACGGTGTCGGCCGCCCCAGTGACTGAGCCAGCCGAAGGTCCTTTCTACGACCCAGCGCCGCTCCAGCACGACGAAGCCCTTCTGGTCCCGCTGCGTTTAGACCACGCGATGGCGCATGCCTCGAAGGTTGCACCATTTTTGCAGCGCTCGGCCTATGAAGGCACCGTCGAGGAGAGCCGGACGCAGGCTGGGCCACGCCTGCTTGTCCGCACCCAGCGCCGGCAGGGTGTCGCGATCCTGCACGTTGGCCGGCACGACGGCCAGCGCCAGGACGTGCCCTTCGGCATCCACCAGGGCCACGCGTTTGCGCCCGACCAGCTTCTTGGCGCCATCGTAGCCGCGCGGCCCGCGTACCCCGATGCACTTGACTGTCTGCGTGTCGATGATCGCCAGCCGTGGATCGGGCCGACGTCCGCAACGCCGCCGCTGACGGCGCGCCAGAGCCGGCATCAGGCTCTCGAACAGTCCCTTCTCGATCCAGCGCCGGAACCAGCCGTAGACCGTGCGCCAGGGCGGAAAGCCGGCCGGCAACGTCCGCCATCCTCCGCCCGTTCGCAGGTACCATGCGATCCCCGCCAGCAATTGACGCGCCGCCGTCGCTTCTGGACGGCCCGGCGGATCGGCTCGAATCAGGAAACGGGCCACCTCGTCCAATCCCGCTTGCAAGATCAGACAGATGGGGGCGGCCGGCGGAGGGGCTCAAACAGGCTCTGAGTAGGGCTGCGTCGGGGAAATGGATGCCAACGAGCCAGGGTTCCTGCGCGTGGCAGCGCGCTGAACGGCCGACCCCGTGAAGATTGTCGTCTCGATACAAGCGACATTGCGCCAGCTTGAACGCCAAAGAGGTCGCACAACCTCGTTGCGTGGCAGAGCGCCGGCTCTTTCATTCCTCTTTGAAGCGCAACTATTCCTCAGGATGCATGACAACCTACTTCACGGCCGACACGCATTTCGGTGACGCATCTCTGGTTCAGCGTCGACGTCAGATTTTCGGGTCCGTGGAGGCCCACGACGAGGCCCTGATCGCCCGCTGGAATACGGTCGTCGGAGTGGCCGACGAGGTCTGGCACCTCGGTGACTTCGCCGCTGATGCCAGCCGCGCGCATTGTGCCGCTGTCTTTGCTCGCCTGAATGGCATCAAGCGCTTGGTGCGAGGCAATCATGATACGAACCGGGTGCTCGAACTGCCCTGGAGCGAGCCACCGGTGGAAAGCGCCCGTATCACCGTAGAGAATTCCAAAGGCTTCGCTTTGCGGCTCTTTCTCTCGCATTACCCGCACCGGTCCTGGCCGGGCTTCTGGCGGGAGACCCGGCACCTGTATGGACATACGCATGCCTGCCTGCCGGATACGACCCGTTCCTGTGATGTCGGCGCTGATGCCTGCGATTACCGCCCAGTCGACCTGACAACGCTGATCGCGCGTCTGGACGCGGCGCTGCAGGCTCCCGAGGAAATGGCGGCGCGCGGCCTACGCTGAGCCTTTCCGACGATCCGACGCCCCCGAGATGGCTCGGCGTTCGCCGACTTTCTGCGGCGCTGCGGATTCTGCGCTCGCATCTCCGACGTGGCGTGACCTCGATCCTTCACCCCCGAAATGCGCCCTCCATGCGCTGGGGTTGGTCACGGCAGTGCGGTGATAATCAGGCAGAGCTCCAGACCAGCGCAATATGAAAATTCGTAATACGCAGTTCCTCAACGCGAAATCCTGATCGGCCTGAATGTACATCGGACATGCCGCTTGCACATCCAGGCAAGCCTTTCGATGACGCTTGGGTGATCAAGACGGAGTGTCGAGGCGCCGGCCGGCACCTATCCGGTGCGCGAACACCGCGTGCGGCAGCAGCGGCCAAGCCCGGATCACACTGGGTGATCCCGATCCTTGGTTCGGCCCCAGTTTCTAAGAGGCAACGACGTTCCGAGTCGCTCCGATTGGCGCGGCGCTTCGGTGAACGCGCCAGGACGTGGAGCATTCGCGTTGCCGCGAACGACATCCCCCTGAACGATCGCATGCCCGGAGGCGACCGCCAGGATCAGCTGCGTCGCGTAGGCACGAGGTCCACTTCCTTTCAGGGACATTCCCGGGCCGCCGGGGCGGAGCTTGTTGCCGATCAAGCCCCAAGGCGCTGGGATCGGAAGCCGCCTGATGCCTAGCCCCCGATCGATCAGCGCCGCCGCGTCCTCGATCTGCCCGGCAAGCAGGAGAAGCCCGGGGCGCGTGATCCGAAATGCGTATTTGCTCATATCATCCACTTCCACGAGCGAGACGAGCTTCAAGGACAGAGCCTGACAGGCGATATCCACGTTGTCCCGCGTGAATTCGGCCTCAAGCGCGAGAGGTTGTGCAGATGTCCGGCAGGAAACCCGTTCGAGGAACAGGCGGCGTCTGAACGTTTGTGCCATGTCCCTCGCACACGGATCGCTCACCCTGGATCGATCTTGCCGGTATCAGCATGCCGTCGCGGAAGTTTCGGACTGGTTGCAACCGAAGCGTCCGCAGATCGCCAAACGGAACCTGTCTGACGGCTATCCCCAACTCCGCTGAAATGGCGAGCCGGAGATGTCGCGGGTGGGACCGCCGGATGCGACGAGGCCAGATGATGGACTGACTTCGTGACCGTGTGGGAATTAATCTCCCTCGAACGCAACGCGGAGTTCGGCAAGGTTGCGCCAAGCCACCCGTACCCGAAGTTTCACGGATCGAATTTGCAAGACGAAACGATCGGGGATTCCCAGAACGCCAACGACCCGCGATCGTGTTCCACCCAACGAGCGGTCAACGAGGGCACAACTCGCAGGATTGGCAAGCTCGATGAGGATACGCGCACCGCACGACTGCAGCGTGGACCGCTCCGACCGCCTATCATCCATCGCATGATTTGGCATCTGCGTCCCGATCAAAGCGTCTGCATCTTTGAAGCTGCTGCGCGTGAAAATCGTGAAAACCACCGGTGATAAGCTCAAGTTTTGTCACGACGGCTGCGGTTCTCGTTCCAGGCAGGCAGCCGTTTCCCATCAGACGTCTGGGATTGCCCCGGTTTGGTGGACACCGACAACGCTTTCGCGTGAGGTGTTTATCCGATGCCC
>NZ_LMMK01000045.1:0-170 GCF_001422795.1 Methylobacterium sp. Leaf88
TGGTGGCCACCTTCGCAACCCCGCAGACCAACCTGCACGCCCACGACATTCTTCTCGTGTGACTCCGAGCTTCCCGTGTGGCGCCGGGGGAGCTGGTTCGTCCCCGCCCCCCGGGTCGGCCCGGCCCCGGGCCCGGGCGGAGCCGAGCCCACACCGGCGCTCCGGGGACG
>NZ_LMMK01000045.1:260-6379 GCF_001422795.1 Methylobacterium sp. Leaf88
AACGTTGTTGCGAACAACGACGTCGGTCGATCTCACGCCGGTCTTCGAAGCACGAACTTCGATCCAGTTCCGGATCTTCGGATCCGTCGAAGAAACAATATTTCCCTCAACAAAAACACCAGAAATGCCATACAACGCGATCGCGTTCCAGACGTTAACACTGACCTTATTGTTCGTTACACGAACATTCTGCCAGGAACCATCAAAAATCGTAATGCCCTGCATGTAGTCGCCGGGCCCTATGAACTCGATGATGTTCGAGTCGATCAAGATATTTTGGTATTGCCCTGAATTTGGGGCCGGAAAACCCTGAATACCATCGGCATGGAGCGGGTCTACCTGCGTATGGTACCCGCCTCGGATCCTGTTGGAGACGATCCTCAGATTGTTGGCGCCGAACTCGATCGCATCGTTGCCGAACGCTTCGAAACTGCAACCCTGAACCACTCCGCCATCGCCGGCCACGCTCAGGCAATTGCGAAGGTTGAAGAAGCGGCTTTCCTTCACGGAGACCTGCGGGCCGCGTGCGAACAGGCCGATCGGATAAGGCCGATCGACCCAATCGCGGCTGCTCCAACCCGTGACGCTGTCGGAGGTCGCGAAACTGCACCGTTCGAACAGAATATCCCGCGAACTAGGATCTATCAGCACCAGACCTGGGACGGTCGCTCCGCCCTTCTCTCCTCTGAACGCGAGGTTGCGGAAAACGATCTGATCGGATCCGCGCACCACCGTCGGGCCCAAGACCGCACCGTCTTCACCGGTCAGTTCGAGCCGACCACCTTTCAGAGGTTGAAGCGTCAATGGCCCATGGCCACCAGCCATGAGGCGCAGGCGCCGCGTCGTGCCGGCGGGAGCTTGAGCGAGCGCCGCAGCGATCGAGTCGCCCGGCTTGACGATGACCTCCCTGTCGGTCGCCGAGGCGATGCGAGGGAAGCCGGCCGCACCGAGGCCAGCGATCACTTCACGGCGGGACAAGAGCGGAAAAGACACGTTCACCTTGGCTTGCGGGCACCCCCCAGAAGCTTTGTGCAGGCCCCTTCGTCTGTCAAGGCAGACAGTCGAACTCCGGCGCGGACTGGATCGCGGTCGTTCCCTCGCGGCATGCCACCGATCGAATGGCTTAGAGGGGCGCTCCGGCGCTTGCGATGCGGTTCCGATGCGCGGGCTGCGGACGACTCGATACAGTCTGTGCACGGTGGGCAGGAGAGCTCCCACTCAGGTCGACCCAATAGCGGGGTTTTGCGGCCGACTGCCGCTTCAGCCATGCGTAGCGCACGGTGTTCCAGGGCATGATGGCCGCATTCAGATTATCGAGGACGTAATCGCCTCTGTTCGTGCGCACCGTCAGAACAAGGTGGCCCTGGCCATCACGCGTCATGACCGTGGCAAGTGAGAGGGCTGAAATTGGAAAACCGCGTCGCGCAAGTTCATCCCGCTTTTGAACCGCATAATCGTTGCAGTTGCCGTATCGGGTTTCCAGTGACCAATGATCACCGTCCTTGGCTGGATTCGGTGCTATACGCGCGTTGACAGCTGCATTGACGCTCCGCATCTCGGCGAGATTATTTGGCGTAAGCTCGATGACGATGGGCGTCTCCTCTGAAGGTGTCGCACACTGGGACTGATACTTCAGACAGAATTTGAGAAACGCCATCGGCGCCAAGGTCGGCTCGCCGTCTGCGATGAAGACCGCCTGCGCGGTTCCGCTCGCTGCGTGTCCGTTGGCCGAGGCCGAAGGGGGCGACAGGGCCACGAACAAGGCCGCCATGACTGTAGAGCGCCGCATAACCACCTCATCCTCGGAGGCGACGCTAAAGGTGAGAGGTTACGAAGAGGTTCGACGACGACCTCTCCGCGCAGCAGCCGAGCCTTCCGCATCCGACCCACTCGTCGCTGCATCGCTGCCTGCCGGATGTCGACAGTGACAAGCCTCAGCGCTCGCGCTTCAAGGCCGACCCGATTCCGCGACCGTCACATCGGCATCGCGCAGGTCAGCCCCGGACAGGGCAAGCTGCATCGGTTCGTGGCCATGGACCGTTGAAGCCCGCTTCGCTTTCCTTGAACAGCACGGACGCGCAACGCAACGGATCGCCGAAGCGTGAAACGCCCGATGAAATGCGTGGCGCGCCGGCGAAGAGCCAGAGCGCATCCCCGTGTCCGGCTCGCTCGGCGAGGCTTCTCCCGCTACCGCGCGACGGGGACGGATGCGGGAAGGCGCCCGAGATCGGAGGGGAATGGGAGCGCGCTTGCCGGGACATCGAACCCGTCTTCTGTGAGCTGCTGCCTGCGTGGGTGGCCTGCAATCACATCGATCTTGGGTACGGTGCCCTCCTCGAGACCACGACCGTCGCCCGCGCATGGCGCTTGATGAAGGTCCGACACGCCCTCTGGGAAATCGCCAGAGGCATGCGCCACGAGGGTCTGTCGTTCACCGCCGCGAAGCCACCTCGTCCCATCCGGGTAGGCGACCGTCTGGCGACGGGAGGGCCGGCCGATCAGGTAGCCCTGGACCGCGTCGCAGCCGATCGCCCGGAGGAGATCGAGTTGCTCGCGGCTCTCCACGCCCTCCGCCAGGGTCGGGATGTTCATGTCGCGGCCCATCTGCGTCACCGCTTTGATGACCGCCAGGGATTGCCGGTCGTCCAGCGCCGCGGCGACGAAGCTGCGATCGATCTTGATCCGGTCGAGGGGAAGATCGCGCAGGTGGGCAAGGGAGGAGTAGCCCGTCCCGAAATCGTCCATCGCGATCTTGACGCCGACCCGCCGCAGAGCGTCCAGGGTATGGGCGATCTGCCGCCCGTCCTCGACAAGCGCCGTCTCCGTGAGTTCGAGTTCGAGCCGGCTCGCAGGCAGGCCGCTCGCGGCCAGGGCTTCGGCGACATGCGTCAGCAGGAGGGGCGAACGGAGCTGGACCGCGGACACGTTGACGGCCAGATGCTGCGCGTCCGGCCAGTTCGCAGCCTCCCGGCAGGCCTGTTCCAGCACCCATTGTCCGATCGGAACGATCAGCCCGGTCTCCTCGGCGAGGGGGATGAACTCATCCGGCGAGACCAGTCCGCGATGCGGATGGTTCCAGCGGATCAGGGCTTCACAGGAGACGATCCGGTCGGTCGTGAGCGACAGGATCGGCTGATAGACGAGATAGAACTGCCGCAGGGCGAGCGCCCCGCGCAGATCGTTCTCGAGATGGCCGCGGGCGGCGATCGCCTCGATCATGCCGGGCTGGTAGCCGACCGCCACCCCGCGGCCCCGGCGCTTGGCTTCGTACAGGGCGATATCGGCCCGCTGCATCAGGTCGCTGGGACCGGTGCTGTCGTCGAGGCCGCACACGCCGATGCTGCAGCCGACGACCACGGTCATGCTCGCGAGGATGTAGGGCTTCTCGATCTCCGCCACGATCCGGTCTGCCAGGGCCTTGGCCGAGGCCGTATCGCCCGCCGTGAGGATCGCGAGTTCGTCGCCGCCGTGCCGGGCGATGAAGTCCGCCTCGCCGATGAGCGCGCGCAGCCGGCCCGCCACCGCGACGAGCAACTGGTCACCGACCGCATGGCCGAAGGTGTCGTTGACGAATTTGAACCGATCGAGATCGAGCAGGAGCAGGGTGGATCGAGCCCCCGTCTGATGCACGGCGAGCATCCGCTCGTTGAGCGCGCGCCGGTTGCACAGACCCGTCAGGGGGTCGTGATAGGCCAGTTGCGAGATCTCCGCCTGGGCGCGCCGGTCCCGGGTCACGTCGTCGTAGGTCAGGACGGCGCCGTCGGCGACGGGCTGGCAGGCGATCGACAGGATCCGGCCGTCGTCGAAGAGGTGCTCGATCCGGGTCTCCTCGTCCTTGCCCATCCAGAGCCAATGGTTGCCCGCCACACGGGCGGTGCGCTCGGCATCCCATCCGTTGGAATCACCCGTGGCCTTGAGAAAGTCCTCGAGGTGCATCCCGACCCGGACGGCGTCCGGAGCCAGATCGAGCATGCCGAGGAGGCGCTGGTTGTAGAGTTCGATGGATCCCTGGGACGAGATCTTCAGGATGCCGTTGGACATGTTCTGGAGCGCCGTCGCCAGGACGTTCAGGTGGGCCTGTTCCTGGGCCTCGAAGCGCCGGGTCGCCGCCAGGGCGACGAAGGCACCCGTGATGAGGATCGCCGCACCGGCGGCGGTCAGGATGCTCAGCGCCACCTGGACGTTCGGGCCGAGCGTCGCGGTGGGTTGCCCCTCCAGCACCGTCCCGGCCAGGGAGGTGAAGTGTGTTCCACACACCGCCAGGACGATGAGCGCGCAGGCGATCGCATCGAAGGGCCGGCGCTCGGGGAGGAGGCGCGCCCCCGCCATCACCCCCGCCCCCAGCAGGTAGGCCAGGGCGTTGGCCGTGTCCGACTGGCTTTGGGTGCAGCCTTCGAGGGCGGACATGCCGGTGATGTGCATCGCGCCGATGCCGAGCCCCGCCACGGCACCCAGGAGGCCCCGGGCCGGGCGACCCTTCGGCAGGGCCGAGAGCGCGAAGGGCACGCCCACCGCCACCACGGCGATCAGGGCGGACGCGATCGTGGTCCCGGAATGGAAGCCCAGGATGACGTCGGTCCGATATCCGAGCATGCCCAGGAAGTGCGTGGTCCAGACTCCGAGCCCGGCGGCGAGGGCCGTGCCCACCAGCCATCGTCCGCGTCGGGTCGCCGGCGCGGCCTCGGCCTTCCGGAGCAGGTGCACCGTCAGCCAGGCACTCAGGGTGCAGATCGTCGCTGCAGCCAGGACGGAGACGACGGCCTGGCTTTCCAGAAGCGTTGCGAGGGTGAGCATCATGGGATGCATTTAGCCCGGGAGACCTTATGTCTTCGTCAAAAGCTTCAGTGAACGCCGCGTTACTCTTGCTTGATGTTATCATGGTCGTCCGTGGCTTTTATCGCGGATTGAAGGCGGCAGACTCAGACACGACTTTGTGATTGGGATGCTATAGCCTAGTTGTAGAGGACCCCGCCCTTCCCGTTCCTCGATCATCGTCGAGCTCCTGGTTGCCGTGAAGGCCGGCCCGACCGGCGCGCCTCGGGTCTGGAGGGACTGCCGGTTCTCCCGTGCATCCCGCCCTGGCATCTGCTAGAACGAAGGAAGAACATGTGTTGGCGCGGCCACCGGCCCGGTATCGATCCGTGCACGGGCGCTCGGCCCCTCTCCCACGCCGGGTGAAAGGGCCGGAGGGCGCGGACGCTCGGCGCATTCCGTTTGCCCGGCGAACCCGGCAGGGCGCGGACCGCCCACTCGATCACCGGGGGCGATGGGGTGGCCGGCACGAGGCGGGATCCACACGGGCCGGTCCTCATCACGGATGATACGAGAAGAGGATCCGATCATGGCATTCAAGGCGAAATCGGCGGCCGAGACCAAGGCCGCGGATCTGGCATCCGCCCTCATCCGCATCGCCGACCGCGAGGGCGCGCCTTTGAGCATCGGCGTCGACCAGCTTCGACAGAGCCATCCGCGCCTGACGCCTCTGGCGATCGGGCAGACGTTCCGAAAGCACCGGGACGGTCTCGAGGCCGCCTTGCGCGAGCGCGGCTATGCCCTCGTCGACTATGCCGACCAGGGGCCGGGCCGCGGCATGGCGTTCGACATCGACGTCGACGTCGGCTGAGGCGGCCCCCGGTGGCTTGACCCCCGGGCATGAAGAACCCGCCGCGGCCGGAGCCGGGCGGGTCGGTCGGGACTTGTCAAGAACAGGCCTTGCCGAAGGCCGTCAGGCGTCAGCGGCCGCCGGCGCTGCTGTTGGGGACGGCCTGCTCGGGCTTGCCGGCATTTCCACCCGCGGCCGAGTCCGTCGTCGCCGTCTCGGCACCGGTCGCACCCCGGGAGACGGACACGCTCGGGTCGTTGCCCGTGGTGTTCGGCTGACCCTGGATCACGGTGCCGCGCGGCTGGCCGGGGGCGGCGCCAGGGGCCGTGGCGGGCTGGGCCAGGGCGGACAGGCTGAAGAGGGAGGCGCTGAGGGCGAGGGCGGCAGTTCTGATCATGGGGTGTCCTGATGGCGAGATTACCAGGGCAACAGTCGGTCCGTCTTCGTCGTTCCCATCGGAACCTGTCGATCGGAACCTGTCGATCGGAACCTGTCGATCGGAACCTGTCGATCGGAA
>NZ_LMMK01000045.1:6436-61184 GCF_001422795.1 Methylobacterium sp. Leaf88
TTGCGAATCGGAACTTGCCAATCAAAACCCGCCGCGGCCGGAGCCGGGCGGGCGCGGTGAGACCTAACGGTTGATCGGGCGTCGACCTCAACGGAGGAATTCGACACGAATCGTGGACGATTCGCAGCAACAATCCAGCAACAGGAACCGAAAAACGCGTCGGAGCTTTCGCAGAACCGGGGAAGGCATTCGACGGACGCCCCCCCGCGGATGCTGGCACCGAGGAGGACGTGCGTCGCACCGGCAGCATCCCCGCGATGGATTGGCGTTCCGACCATTGGCGGTCAGGGTCGGCTCGCACGGCCGGGATCTTCGCTGTCGCATGCGAAGATCGCCTTACTCGGGCCCCTGTCCCTTTCGAGACCTGTCTCGGATAACAATCGGACGCCGGCGCTGCGCAGATCTTCGCGCGGCATCGCAGATCTCGCAGACCCGTCCGATCGCCTCGTCGCGACGGGCGTTGCCGCGTTCAGCGATAGAGTCGCGCACCCATCCTGCGCAGGGCGGACGAGCCGGCCGGTCGGTCGATCGGCCCAATGCTCGTCACGCCGGACGATTCCTGACGATGTCCTAGGGCGAAGCCAGAAAAAACACCCGCCACGGCGTGAACCGCGCGGGTGTCAAGGTAACAGCCCCCGGGTTTCGGGAGGCATGAGATAGACGAACGGCCGAGCCGGAATCATCCGATGGTTGCGCGAACTCCGTGGGCCGGATGGCGCCTCTCCGGGCGACGCGCCGACGCGGGGTGCCTGCTGTCGGGCATGCGCGGGCGGCAGGGCCTCGACCTGGATTGCCGTCGTCACGCCCTATCCGGTGGACGGCGGCCGGGCGTGTCGCCCTTGAACCGAGGCGGCGCCGGGCTGCCCCGCTACTGGTTGCCGATCGAAGGGCCGCCCGCCGCACCACCGGTCCCGGGCGGCCCGCTGGTTGGCGTGCCGCCGATGTTCAGGCCCGGGCTGCTTCCGGGAATGGAATTGGGGCTGGGATTGCCCACGACGTTCGGTGCGGGGCGACCCACGGCGTCGCTGGCCCGCGGCGCGGCGCCCGGGGCCATGGACGGCGTGGTGACCCCGGTATTTCCCGCTCCGCCGGTGGGCGCGAGCGGTTCCGCCAAGGCCGGATGCGTCAGGGGGGAGGCGGACAGGGCAATTGCCAAGGCGGCGAGGGTCAGAAGGGTGCGGGTCATCGGTCCGTCCATGCAGCTACGATCGATCGGCGACCGCCGGTCGCCCCGGAGGTTCAGCCCACCAGCCAATGGGCGGCGAGCATCACGATCGATCCCGCCACCGCAAACCCGAGCAGGGTCACGCTGCTGACCTGATCCACCTGGTCGACGGTGTTTCCGACGCGGTGTTCGCGGTTCATCGACGTGCTGTGCGGCCCGGTCCGATTGGCGTCGACGTTGCAGACATCGTTCGTGGTCTGGCGGGGTGTGGCATCGAGATGGGTCAGGGTGGTCATCGAAGAAATCCTGTGAGGGCGAATGATCGCGTCGGGGACGCGGTCCGGTGCGGGCTTCGGCTCAGGAAAACGAGCCGAAGCCCTCGAAGTCGGAAGCCGGCGAGACGCGGGCGCCGGACGGCCTGGACGGTGGGCCGGCCGCAGGCCCGCCGTGCTCGTCGTGAAGCCGCTCGAGGCGCTGGGTCGGGGCGGCGGAACCAGAGTTCTGACCCGCCTCGATCGATGGCCCCGACAGGGCGCGATGGTCGGGCGTGATATGGTTGCGCATGCGGGGAACCCCGTTGGTATGCCACGACTGTCTGAATGTGAGCAGAGAATGTCTCGCAGCGACGGGCGTTCCTTGCCGACGCCTAAGCAAGGAGTCGCAGGCCGCGGCCCGTGCCGAGCCCTTGAACTCGGCGCATCCTCGCCCCGGATCGCCGCCGAGGATGCGCATTCCCGGGCGGGGACGCCGGTGACGCGAGCGACGGACCCTGGAGCCGCTCGTGGCGGCGCCGCGGATCCGGGTTCGCCGACGCACGTCGATCGCGATGCCTCGCCTCCGCGCTGCTGTCGCTGTACCGGGACTGCTCGGGATGTGTCCCGTGGCCATCCGCGACACCCGAAGCCGCCCGTGACCCTGGCCCCCGTCGCCCCCTCGGGGCAGCGCTTTCCCGCGGCCGGCCATCATGGCGCCACGAACCCGGCCGAAGCAGCCTGAACGCCACGTCAGGGATGGAACCATGCGCTCCGCTACCGGCCGCCTCTGGACGGTTCTGAAGGCCACGTTGGGAATCGGTCTACTGGCGGCCCTGTCGCTGTACTCGGCCAGCGTGGTCGACCAGAGGGGACTGAATCCCTTCGCCGCCGCCCTGGCCGAGCCGGCGACGACCGGAATGGTGAAGGCGAGCCTGGCGCGCTAGCGGAGATCACCCGCCCCTGCCGGGCCTACATGTTCTCGCCGGCATCCGGACTGACGCCGAGTTGCTCGGCCTCGACGGTGGTGTAGCCCTCCAGCCAGTCCGCGCTCTCCTGCGATCCGGCCGGATAGGGATTGGCGGAGACCGGGAGCCCATCGGTCCGGGCGGTACTGCCTTCCAGCCAGATCTTGTTCGAAGCCACGACGGTCATGAGCACACCTCCCGATGCCATGAAACGGTCCATCGGTCGGATGGTTCGAGGGAGCCCGGTGGGGGCCGAGCCCGTCACCATCCCACGCGACCGAGGGCGGGAAGCTTGAGGGCCGGACGCCGCAGATCGAGTCCCGCCACGGCACCGAGCAGGTTCACCTCGAGGCCCTCGACCCAAGCCACCGTCAGCCCGAGATAGCCGCCGAGGTTGAGCCGCAGGCCGGTTCGCGACGGCGTCAGGCCGATCCAGCGGCCGTCGTAGGGGAAGTCCTTGCCGATCGCGGTGGCCGGCAGGCTCGCCGCCATCTCGGGCACCGCGCTCATCACGGCGGCCACGAAGGTGTTCGAGTTCGGACCCGGCCAGACCGTGTAATCGCCCGGCTGCGCGTAGCGGTAGGTCCGGATCGTCTCCCGGATGCGCGGGATCATCGCCTCCGCGGTGGGACCGTCGGCGGCCACGATGGTGTCGGGAACGCTTCCGAACCAGCGCCCGTCGGGCACGAAGCGGTCGATCCAGATCGGCTGGCCCCAGGCCGTGTAGTCGAAGCGCTGATAGGCGGAGGCCCCCGCCTCCTTGACGACGATCCAGCTGTGGGTGGCGAGGATGCCGCGCCAACTCACCGTCCGCGCCGAGAAGATCCGGACGATCGCCTCGGGGTGGGTCGCGGCCGGCGGCAGGAGGCCGGTGCTGGACCGGTCGGCGGAGCGCCAGTCCCCGCGGGTCTGGCGGGCGTAGAGGGCGGCGGAGATCGCGATGGGCGCGATATAGAGGAGGACGAAGGCGAGAGCGGCGATCTTGAGCAAGGCGGTTCCGAACGGCGGGAGGACCGTGCGCATATGGGGCGCCGGGCCGACGGCGGGAGGGCCACCGCGTACCGCGGGACCCCGGGGGCCCTGCGCGCGGAGGCCCCCGCCCCGGCGCAGACAGGGCTTCCTTAACCACTCGCGCGCTATCCCGGAGGTGTGTCGTCCTTCGGTTAACTTGACGGTCCTGCCCGATGAGCCACCACTCGGAAACGCTCGTGATCGGGGCGGGACCCGCCGGCCTGACCGCCGCCTATCTGCTGACGAAGGCCGGGCGTTCGGTGACGGTCCTGGAGAAGGATCCGGCCCAGGTCGGCGGCATCAGCCGCACGGTCGCGCATAACGGCTACCTGTTCGATATCGGCGGTCACCGCTTCTTCTCGAAATCGAAGGCCGTGGTGGATCTCTGGGACGAGCTGCTGCCGGACGACTTCATCGAGCGGCCGCGCCTGTCGCGGATCTTCTACAAGGGCAAGTACTACGCCTATCCGCTCAAGGCCTTCGAGGCCCTGCGCAACCTCGGGATCCTGGAGAGCACCGCCTGCGTCGCCTCCTACCTCTATGCCCGCGCCCGTCCGATCGCGGAGCCGAAGAGCTTCCACGACTGGGTCCGCAACCGCTTCGGCGAGCGCCTGTTCTCGATCTTCTTCAAGACTTACACGGAGAAGGTCTGGGGCATGTCCTGCGACGCCATCTCGGCGGACTGGGCGGCCCAGCGCATCAACGGCCTCGATCTCGGGGCTGCGATCCGCGACGCGCTGGTTCGCTCCCTCGGCCTGCGCAGGGCGCCGCGCGCCGGCGAGCCCGTGATCAAGACGCTGATCGAGTCCTTCCGCTATCCCCGCAAGGGGCCGGGCATGATGTGGGAGGCGGCCGCCGCGAAGGTGGCGGCCCAGGGCGGAACGCTGCGCCTCGACCGGGGCGTGGACGGCCTGCACTACGAGGTCCGGACCGGCCTCTGGACCGTGACGGCCAAGGCCGCCGACGGCACCCGCGAGACCTTCACGGCGCGCAACGTCATCTCCTCGGCGCCGCTGCGCGAACTCGTCGGATCGCTCTCGCCCGCGCCGATCAGCACCTTCCAGGCCCGCGCCCTGCAGTACCGGGACTTCCTCACCGTGGCGCTGATCGCGCGTTCGGACCGGAATTTCCCCGACAACTGGATCTACATCCACGATCCGTCCGTGCAGGTCGGGCGCGTGCAGAACTTCCGCTCGTGGTCGCCCGAGATGGTGCCGGACGCGGCGCATACCTGCCTCGGCCTGGAGTATTTCTGCTTCGAGGGCGACGGGCTCTGGGCGCAGTCCGATGCCGACCTCATCGCGCTGGCCAAGCGCGAGATCGGGCAGATTGGGCTGATCCGCTCCGAGGACGTGGTCGACGCCTGCGTCGTGCGTCAGCCCAAGGCCTATCCGGTCTACGACGAGGACTACAAGGCCCACGTCGCCACCATCCGGCGGGACCTCGAACAGGCCTATCCGAGCCTGCACCTCGTCGGGCGCAACGGCATGCACAAGTACAACAACCAGGACCACGCGATGATGACCGCGATGCTCACGGTGGAGAACATCCTCGCCGGGGAGCGCCGCTACGATCCGTGGTGCGTGAACGAGGATGCGGAATACACCGAGGCGGGCGTCTCGGGCGCACAGGACGCCCTGACGAGCGAGCGCATGGTGCCGCGCCGGGCAGCCTGACGATGTGCGCGGCGTCCGGGACCTCCGACCCCCTGGTGGCCGTTCCGGATACCGTCCCCATGCCCGGAGCCGTTCCGCGCTGGGCGGCGGTCCTGCGCCGCTCGGCTTGGCCGGCGCTCGGCATGGCGGGTCTCTATCTCCTGCTGCATCCCTACGAGGGGATCGACGGCGATGCCCGCATCTACGTGGGGCGGGCCCTCGCCGACCTCGATCCGGACGGGGTCGGACGCGACCTCATGTTCACCCATGACGGGCAGTCGCGCTTCAGCCTGTTCCCCGTCGCCTTACGGGCGCTGGTGGGGGCGCTGGGGCCCGGTCCGGCGGCCCTGGCCGTCAGCCTCGTCGGGCTGATCGCCTGGTTCTGCGCCGCCTCGGCCCTGGCCGCGGCCCTGGGCGCCGGCCGGCGGCGCTGGGTCGTCCTCGCGGCGATGGCGGTCCTGCCCGCCTCTTACGGCTATCCCGGCATCTTCCGCGTCGGCGAGGCGCTAGCGACGCCCCGGACGCTCGCGGAGGCGGCGGTCCTCGCCGGTCTCGCGGCGAGCCTGTCCGGCCGCCGCGCAGGGGCCCTGGCCTTCATGGCCCTGGGAGGCCTCGTCCACCCGATCATGGGGCTGGCCGGCCTGGCGGTGCTCGTCCTCGCCCTGGTGGCGGAGAACCGGCGCTGGCTGCTGGTCCTGGTCCCGGGTCTCCTCGCCATCCTGGTGGCCGCCCGCCTCGGCGTGCCGCTGTTCGCGCGCCTGCTGCAGCCCGTCGATCCCGCCTTCCTCGAGATTCTGCGCCAGCGCTGTGCCGACCTCTTCCCCACGCTCTGGCCGAGCCAGGCCTGGGGTCCGCCCCTCGTGCAGGCCGCCACGATCCTCGTCGCCGCGACCCGCGTTCCGATCCGGGCTCGGAGGCTCCTCCTGGCCGCGCTCCTGGCGGGCGCCGGCGGGGTGGCGGCCACCACGGTGTTCGAGGAGCAATGGTCGTCGCTCCTGGTGATCCAGGTCCAGCCCTGGCGTTTCCTCTGGGTGACCTCCGTCCTCGGCGCCGCCGCCCTGGGCCTGTGCGCCAGCACCCTCCCGCGTGGGACGCCGGGCGACCGGATCACCCTCGCCCTCCTGGGGCTCGCCTGGGTGTTCTCCACCGACCTGCCCATCGCGGCGGCCGCCGGCCTCCTCGCCGTCGGGGTCCACGCGGCGCTCCGCCAGGACCGGCTGGCGCCGTCGCGCGGCCTGATGCGCGCGACCCTGGGTCTGGTCGGCCTCCTCGTCGCCGGCCGCCTCCTCCTCGAAGCGCTCGCCCTCGGCTGGCTCGCCGCGAACCGGACCGAGGGCGCCCATCTCGGCCTTAGCCTGATCCGAAGTTTCTCGATCGTGCCTTCGCTCGCCTTCGGGGCCGGCCTCGCGTGGCTCGCCGCCGAGCGGTCCCGGGTCGCGCGGCCGGTCCTGGCCGTGGCGCTGGTCATCGCCCTCCTGGGCCTCTGGGACGAGCGCGCGCGGGCGTTCCGGCGGATCGAGGACCGCACCCTGCTGCCCGGTCTCGTCGAGGCCATCGCGCGCCGGCCAGGCGAGGTGCTCTGGCTGGACGGGCGGGCCGAGACCTGGCTGACGCTGGGCCGCCCGAGCTGGATCACCAACCTGCAGGGCGCCAGCATCGTCTTCTCGCGCCCTCTGGCGATGCTGTGGTCCGAGCGGATCGACCGGCTCATCGCCCTCGGCCTCGCCACCGAGGCCCAGCGCAGGCCGTTCGCGCCTCCGGTGCCCCCGCGGGCCGACGACCTGCCGGCCGGTGCGGTCGCGACGCTCTGTGCGGCTGCGGACGGGCCCGCCTGGATCGTGGTGCCCCTGCGGGAGGGCCAGGCGCCGCCGGACGGAGCGCGCGTCTTCCCGCTCGCGGAACCCTATGTGAGACCGATGGCGACGGTCGAGGGCATGGGCTGGCAGCGCGTGACCGCCTACGGGCTGCTCACCTGCCGCGCCTGAGTCCGATCCCACGCCGCGGCTCAATCCCCGCGAAGGAGCACGAGGACCGTGAGCACCGCGATCGGGATGACGAGGCAGCCGAACGAGACGGCGGCGACGCCGAAGGCCCCCGCGAGGGCGCCGACGGCGAAGGCCAGCACCGCGGGCAGCATCCGGCGCATCCGCCCCCGCGCAGCCCCGTCCGGCGGCACGGCGCCCCGCGCCCAGTCGACGAGGTCGATCACCGCCTGGGTGACGTTGACCGTCATCACCGTGGTGGCGGCGAGATGCGCGAGGCCGAGGCGCCCGATGGCGTTCTGGACTCCCATCGCCGCGACGCCGAGCATCCCGACCGTCACCGCCGCCGCGCCATCGGGGGAGCCGAGGGGCGAGAGGGCGAGACCGACGACGCAGAAGGCGGCCAGCAAGGCGATCTCAAGGGCCAGCAGCCAGCGCAGGGGCGCCCGGCCGCGGCGCTCCAGGGCCAGGGCGAGGAGCCGGGTGGCCGCGACCGCCCCCACGAAGGCCGGCAGGGCGAGGAGCTTGGCGACCACGCCGGTCGAGGTCGAGACGAGTTCGGCCCCCAGCAGCACGAAGTTGCCGGTCACGTGGGCGGTGAACAGGCCCGTCAGGGCGATGAAGGCGGCCGCGTCGACGAAGCCGGCCACGAAGGCGAGACCGATCCCGGCGGCGAGGTCCGTGTCGATGCGGAGGGGGCCCGACCGGCGCGTGCGGGAACGCTCGTTCGAAGAGGAGATCGGTGCCATCCGGTGCGTCTGCTGAGGATCCAGGGTGGAGGGATGTCGAATCGGCCGACCCCCCATGCGCCGCCGGTTCTCGCCGAACCCGCGGCGAAACGGAAGCATCGGGGTACGGGATCATGGTCGGAGGATTTGAGCCTGCGTGCTTCGACCCGTGACCCTCCTCGCGGAACGGGGTGGAATCCTTCGAAGAGGCCAAAGAAAGCTTACGACGACCGCAGAAGTCCCTGAACCGCTGGCGGGGCCGTTCGTTGTGTCGGCATGACCCATGCTGCAACTGATCCCGCCCCCGCCGAGTCCCGAATCGCGGACGCGCGCCACCGTGAACTCGCGACCGAGCACCTCCTGTTCGGAACGATCCGGTTCCTGGCCCAGGAACATCCGGACCTGCTCAAGAGCCTGGAGGCGAGCGTCGACCACCTCTGGGACAAGGCCGACGACGACACCCGGGACGACGAGGCCGTGCGCGAGGTCGCACGCCGCTTCCTCAAGAGCCTGCGGGCCGAGCGCTGATCCTCCGGCCGCGCGGCCCCGGCCCGAACGTCCGTGCCACGCGTCCGTTCTCAACGCGACAGGAGGTCCTCATGGCGCACAATGCGATGATGGCCACAGCCATCCGACGCACCACGCTCTCCGCCACCCTCGTTCTGGGCCTCGGCGGCGGCGCGCTGGCCCGGGGCGGCAGCGGCGGCGACGGCCTGTCGCCCTACGCCGCCCTGAGCGGCAACGACCGCTCGGCCGGCGTGAACAACGGCAACTACCGCGATCCCGCCCTCGACCCGTATCTGGGCGCCTACGAGGGCCGCTACGATCGGCCGGTTCGCGCGCGCCCTCGCCCGAGCCGGCAGCCCTATGACGGCACGCCGTACTGACACGGCACGCCCTGTCGACCGGTGCGGAGGGAGCGGCGCCGAGGGGGTCCGAGGCTCTCCGTCCCGAGAGGATCGGATCGGAAGGGTCCGTCTGCGGCACGCTCCCATGGGACGAGCGGCGCCAGACCCGGAATCCGCCGGCGCCCATGCCCTGCCGGAGGTAGAGCGGGTCCGGTCCGATCGAATTGGAAACGCGCCTGTTGTCGGCAGGCGGCCGTATCTGCGTGGCGACGATCGACTCGCGGTTTCGCCTCCTCGTCCATGCGGGCACAGGCGCGGGCGGGCCGACGCATTCCGTCCGCGGCTGACGCAACCGATCCCGGGCCGGGAACTTGCGTTCTTGCCGCGACGGCCGCGCCTCGGCCACCAGGAGTGCCCCATGGATACCCCCGCCCTGCCGCCATCCGCGTTCGACGCCCCCGCCATCCTTCTGTCGGGGACGGTCGACCAGGAGATGTACCGGGATTTCCGCCGCCAGCTCGACGCGGTCGGCGACCGAACCCTCGTGGTGGTCGAGCTGACGACGCTCGGCGGCGATCCCGAGGTCGCCCGGATGATGGGCGAGGACATCCGCTTCAAAACCGGCCTGCTGACGGATCGCCGGTTCGTCTTCCTCGGCAAGGCCGCGATCTACTCGGCCGGGACCACCTTCATGAGCTTCTTCGCCCGGTCGAACCGCTATCTCACCCGGGGCACGCGGCTGATGATCCACGAGCGCAAGCTCGACAAGCAGGTGGTCCTCAACGGACCGCTCACGACCTGCATCGCCAGCGTGAAGGCCGCCCTGCACGAGATCGAATGCTCCATCGCGATCCAGAACGAGGGCTTCGCCAACCTCATCCGGGGCTCGCAGGTGACCCTGGACACGGTGCTGCAGCGGGCTCCCGAGAACTGGTACATCGAGGCGGGCGAGGCGCGGGAACTGGACCTGATCGAGGGGATCCTCTGAGCGGCCAGGGCCGCCCGGCCCGTCAGCCCGTCCCGTCGACCGGCAGGCGCTCCGGTGCGGCCTCCTCGGCGCGATCCGCCGGGAAGGCGGTGCGCAGGAGCGCCACCTGCCGGCTCAGCGCCCGCTCGCCAGCCTCGCGGCCACATTTCTCCACGTGGACCCCGCGGTTGACGACCTGAAGGTTCGGGGCACCCCAGAAGCCGAGCAGCGTCGGCCAGGGATCGTCCCGGTGCTCCCGCCAGACGCGGTAGAGGGGCACGCGATGATCGACCTCGGCGGTCTTGAACAACCGCTTGCCCGAGGCGGCGCAGCGGTGGCGCTGATGCGCCTTCAGAACCTTCACCTGGTCGCTGGGCGCCACCCAGAGCTTCCAGGCGGCGACACAGGCCGCGTGCCAGCGCGCATTCTTGTTCGGGACGCCCGCCCCCCAGAGATCCCGGTGCCAACCGAAGCGGAAGACCGGCTGCCCGCAGATGCAGCAATGGCCCTTGCCGCGCGCATGGGCCGGCTCCCGGAAGGGCGAGGGCGGCATCCGGAAGGTGGCGGCGAGGCCGGATCCCTTCTCGGTGCCGAGACGCCAGGTCCAGCCCTCGGGATGGCCCGAGCGGGTGGCGAGGGCCCGCGCCAGCCGGTCCGCGCGCAGGAGATGCGCACGCCAGTAGCTCTCCACCGCGAGGCGCGGCGTCGGCGGGATCAGCGGGCGCGACAGGGCGTGCCGCAGGACGGGGGCCGGGAAGATTCCCGGCAGGGCGCGGTCGAGGCGCGCGCGCGCGGCGACGTTCCGCTCGGCCCGCCACTCCGATGCGGCGCTCACGCCTGAACGAGGCTGTCGTCGGCGGGCGCGGGCGTGGCGACCGGCGCCGGGCGTCCCGCGACCGCATCCGCGAGGCGGTTCAGGCGTCGACCCAGATCGATGACCTCGTTCAAGGCAATGGATTTCTCGCCATTCTTGACGGCACGGGTGATATCGCTGAGTTGCAGCTTGGAAATACGAAGCAACTCGGCGGCAAGCTGGTCTCTGGTCATCGTGCGGATCGCGGAGTTTGGTGGGCGGCGGGGTTCGCGAGAGTTAGGGCGTAACGGTTACCGAGGCGTTGCCGTGCGGGGGCGGCGGCCCCGGAGAAGGTCTTATCCTGGTCGCCGATCGCAGCGCGTCCGATTGCTTGCGTGTCGGGCGCGGCGGCAGCCTCGACGGCCTCGACGATGGTATGTCGTGATCCGCCATCCTGGAAACTGAGGCGGAACGCTTTATTGTCCTGGGCCGACGGCGCTGGCACCAAGAAGCCTTTGCCGCCGCGCCGGCAGCGCGCTCAACTGGGATGGCGCGCCCTCATACTGATCTCTTGCATCGATCACAGAACCGTGAGTTGTCTCGCGCGTTCGGAACGCCCATCCCGGGGGGTGTGAGAATGGGTCGATTGGGATTTGTCCGATGGGCCCTCTGATCCATCCGGTCGGGTTCAGTCAGACGTGTCGCTTCCGTCGTTTGCCTTTTCCACCCAGGAGGTCGGTGCGGAGTTCGCATTCGAGGCATATCGCGACCTCTATGCCGGCGGCGCCGATGTCGCACGGATCGGCCCGGATTTCTCCGCGCAGGTGCAGGCCTACCGGCTGGATCGGATGATCCTGTTCAAGCGCCAGCTGAACGGGCTTCAGCACAGCCGATCCCCGCAGCGGGTGCGCCGGGACGGCTTCGACCATATCACGCTCCACCTGCTCCTCGAGGGCGACCTCCTGGCTGGCCCGCCCGGGCACGAGCGCCGCGTCCGACCGGGGGAGATCCTGGTCTGCGACAACACGCTGCCGCACCAGAGCCGGGCGCACCGCGTGCGGCAGATCTCGACGCCGGTGGCGCGCGAGCTCATCGAGCCCCTGGTCCCCGACCTGCGCAAATTCCATGGGGCGATCCTTCCGGAGACCGTGGGCGGCCTCGTGGCCGATTTCATCGTGTCCCTGACCCGCCGCTCGGAGACCCTCGACGGTTCGGTGGTCTCGCGGTCGAGCGCGGTCCTCGGCATGCTGCTGGCCGCCGCGCTGCGCGGCCATGCCGCCCCCACCGAGGCGATCGTCTGGGCCGCCGTCCACGATGGCCCCGACGACGCCGCCCGCCGCCGCGAGGCCGAGGCCCACGTGGAGCGGCACCTCGCGGATCGCGACCTCAGCGCCGAGACCATCGCGGCGGAACTCGGGATCTCGCGGAGTCGCCTCTACCGGGCCTTCCTGCCGGATGGCGGGGTCGCGCGCTTCGTGCAGCAGCGCCGCCTGGAACGGGTGCGCGATGCCCTCCGGCGCCAGGGCGAAACGCGCTCGATCGCCACCCTCGCCTACGCCTACGGCTTTGCCAGCGAGCAGCATTTCAACCGCGCCTTCCGGACGGCGTTCGGCCGCCCACCCGGACAGTTCCGGACCCATATCCAGCAGCTGCGCGGCGACCCGCATGCCCGGGGCGATCGATCCTGGCCCCTCGCGGCCTGGCACAGCGAGCTCTACTGATGCCCCTCAACTCCGGCGTGCGTCGGCCTCCTCGCGCGTCGCGGACCGCCCCTCGCGCGTCGCGGACCGTATGAGCGAGACCGCCGGACGGCGCCCGCTCACGGCTCCGGCACGCAGGGTCCTGGGGTTCGGCCCCCTGGTCCTGCTCATCCTGGCGCAGCTCTCGGCGGCCAGCGACCGGTTCCTGATCACCCTCGTGACGACCCCGGTGAAGCAGGACCTCGCCCTCAGCGACGCCCAGCTCGGCCTGCTCCACGGCTCGGCCTTCGTCATCCTGTACGCGCTGACCATGCCGCTTTTCGGCAGCTTGGCGGATCGGGGGCACCAGCGCACGATCCTGCTCGCCAGCATCGGCCTCTGGACCCTGGCGACCCTCGGATTCGGACTCGCGGGCTCCTTCGCGGTGCTGTTCCTCAGCCGGTTCGTCCTCGGACTGGGACAGGCCGGTCTCGCGCCGGCCTCGCTGTCGCTCATCGCCCACGGCTCCGAGCAGGGCCGCATGGCCCGGAACGTGTCGCTGTACACGGCGGGAGGCAGCCTCGGGCAGAGCTTCGCCCTGCTCGCCGGCGGTGCGGTCCTGGCCTGGCTCGTCCTGCGCGGCGGCCTGGCGTTTCCCGGCCTCGACCCGCTGCCGCCCTGGCGCGCCCTGTTCCTGCTCGCCTGCCTGCCCAACCTCGTGCTGATCCTCGGCGCGGTGGCCGTCCGGCTTCCGCGGGCGCCACCCGCCGCCAGGGCGGGGCTGAACCCCGCCTGGGCGTGGATCCTGCGGCGGCGGCGGATCTACCTGCCCCACTTCGCGGCCGCGGCCTGCGCCGTCCTGATGGGTCGGACCCTGGCCGCCTGGGGGCCGACCCTCTACGTGCGAAACCACGGCATGAGCCCCGCGGAGAGCGGCGTGGTTCTGGGCGGCCTGCTGCTGATCGGCGGTCCGCTCGGCCATCTGTCCGCAGGCCTGCTCCTGGACCGGGTGGCGCGGGCGCGCCGGCGTGCGGCCGCCTCGCGCCTGCTCGGTCTCGGCCTGATGGCGGCCCTGCCGCCCGCGATCGTGATGGCGGTGGCCGCCGACCGGACGCTCTCGCTCGCCGCCTTCACCCTCCTCACGGCCGTGATCGGGTTCACCGCCCCCCCCGCCGTGACGGGGGTGCAGCTCCTCACGCCCGTCAGCCTCCGCGGGCGGGTCAGCGCCCTCTTCATCGCCGCCGTGACCCTGACGGCCTCGGGTACCGGGCCGCCCCTCCTGGGGTTCCTGGCCGACACCGTCTTCGGCGCCGAACACCTCGGACGAGCCCTGATGGTGCTGTACGGCATGGTGGGCGTCCCCGGGATCCTCCTGGCCTTTCGGGCGGCCCGGATGGGCCGTCCACTCACCGGCGCAGGGCGCTGAGCCAGGACGAAACCGGATCGAGGACGTCGCTGGCGACGGAGGCGGCCCAGGCGCGCGCCCGCTCGGTCAGGGCGGGACGTCGGGCCGGCTCGCCCGCGCGCGCCTCGCGCGATCCGGCATCGACCTCCGTCATCGCCGCGGCCACGAAGGCATCTTCCTGGGCCTGGCAGGCATCGAGGGCGTTGCGCTGGGAGCCGGCGCGGCTCTGCGTCCGCGGCTGCTGCGCGAACGCGTCCCGCACGCAGGCGTGCCAGGTCTGTTCGAGGGCGGCGAGCCCGGCCTCGGACCGGCCAGGCACCTGCGCCGTCGCCGCCTGTGGCGCGAGGCTGATCAGCAGGAAGGCGGAGCGGACGGTCATCGACATGGAGGGGAGTATGGCCGTCCGGCCCGTCGCGGCCTAGAACAAAAGCGCAACACCCGGGGAGCCGCGATCGTCCGTCCGCCGGATTGCCCCCTGGCCGGGACCGAATGCCGGGCCGCCCGCGCCGGGCGCTTCGGATCCGTCCGGGTCGATCGCGCGATCAGACCACGATCGCGAAATCCTGATACTGGAGAAGCGGGTTGTTGGAGAAGGTGGCCACCTGAAGGGCGGCCGCACTCCCGATGCCGTCCGCGTCCCAGCTCAGCGTGTGCGACCCCGAATTGAAGACGAACTCCGCGTGCGCCTTCGTGGCGAGACCGGTGGCGCTCGTCTCGAACCAGTCGCTCGCGAGCGTGCCGACCGGAAGCCCGTAGTCGGAGGCGTGCACCTGGATCTTGTCGCCCTGCGCCCGCGAGAAGTCGCGCACGAGGTCGATGCCCTGACCGGCCTTGCTGAAGAGGAAGGCGTCGGCGCCGAGCCCGCCCGTCAGGATATCGTTTCCGGCCTTGCCCTCCAGGATATCGGCGCCGTCGCCGCCGGCGAGCGTGTTCGCCGCGCTGTTTCCGGTCAGGACGTTCGCCAGGGCATTGCCCGTTCCGTTGATGGCGTTCGTCCCCGTCAGGACGAGCTTCTCGACATTCGCCGCCAGCGTGTAGGTCACCGCGCTCTGAACGGTGTCGATCCCCGCATTCACGGCCTCGATGATCCGGTCTCCGGAGTTGTCGACGATGTAGGTGTCGTTGCCGCTGAGGCCTTGCAGCGTGTCGGCGCCGGCCCCGGCATTGATCGTATCCGCGCCGTCCGTTCCGAAGATCCAATCGCTCGCGGTCGTTCCGACCGGCGCCGACGCGAGGACGATGGAGACGTTGTGCTGTCCCAGTCCGGTCAGGGTCAGATCCAGGTTGGCGCCGGAGAGGCTCGCGCCATCCGTTCCGGTGATTTGCACCATCTGCCCGACATGGGACTTCAGCTGGATGATGTCGTGGCCCTCACCGACGACCGAGTAACTGAGGTTGGTGCCGTCGCCGGTCACGCTGAGGAGGTCGGACCGGTCCGCAAGGGTCGTCAGGTGGGTGACGTCGTCCGGCGTGCCGTCGAGGGCGATCTTGAAGGTCCCGCCCGCCTTCGGCACGAAGACGCTGTTGCTGTCGTAGGCGTACCAGCCGGCCACGTTCTTGATCGTATGGCCGCTGCCGATATCGAGGGCGAACTTGCCGAGATCTCCGGCCGCGGTGGTCGCCGACGCGGTGAGGACGTTCGCGGCCGCATCGAAGCTGTAGCTGACGTCGGACTTCTCGAGGGTCGCGGTGCGCTGGGCCAGATCGTTCAGGGTCACGAATTCCGAGCCCGCCTGCGCGGCCCGTGCGATGAAATCCGTGAACATCTGCTGGGTGTAGCCGGCATCCGTCGTATCGGTCAGCCAATTCGTCGGACCGTAATCGTGCCAGGGCCAGACCACGACCGGCAGGTCGGAATGCGCCGTCAGCGTCGCCCACTCCTTGGCCCACGCTGCGGAGGCCTGCGCGGCGGTGAGGTGCTGGTAGCCCACGAGGGTGAAGTCGAAGGAGGTATTGGGCGCGATGTAGACCGATTTCATATCGGTGGCCGTCGGGCTGAGATAGCCGATCGCCCCCGGATACCCGGCGCCGATCAGGGAGGCGCCGCCCGAGATGTAGGGATAGTACTGCGCGATCTGCCGCGCGGTGGCGAGATTTTCTCCCGCCCCGGGAACGGCGGCACCGATATTGGTCAAACCGAGCTGCTGCTCGATGATCGCGCGGGATTGCTGGAATTCGGTCTGGAATTGGGCCGCGGTGAGGAGGTTGGTGTTCTCGGGATGCGTCAGGGAATGCGAGCCGATCTCGTTCCCCATCGCCAACATCTGGTTGTAGTACTTCTTCGAGTAGGTCCAGTCCGTGACCTCGCCCTCGGCCGGATTGTTGCCGACATCGATGTAGTACGATCCGACGAAGTTGTAGGCCTGCTTCCACTGCGTCAGGATCGGCAGGAGCTTGTCGTAGATGCCCGATCCGGAGGCCGGCCGGACATCATCGGTGTACATGGCCTGATCCATGTCCACGCGGGCGGCGACGATCGCCTTGTTCCGGCTCATGTGGAGGCTGACATCCGGCCCCGTCGCCGGCGCCATGGTCCAATCCAGGGCGTGGGCCAGCATGTTGTTGTCGGCGAGCATGCCGTCCGTGGCGAAGTGAACGTTCTTGCCCCCGGTCTGCGTCGCCATCACCGCGATGTTGGATTGCCCGTTGACGATCTGATTGGCGAGCGTCGTTCCCAGCCCGTCCGTACTGGTGAAGTAGGAGGTGCTGATGTTCGTGTACTGGTGGATCGACTCGCCGGCCGTGTACCCGGCCATGACGGGATTGGTCGTGGCCGCCGCCTTGACCTCGACGTTCGCGCCGTTGACCCCGTCGACGCGGCTGACATCCAAGAGCGCCTTCATGCGCGCGTAGGAATCGCCGGAGAGCGGAGCGTTCTTCTCGTCGTTCGTCATGAAGTCGCCGGCAGTGATGATGCCGACGTGGTAGGTCTTCTCCAGGCTGGTCAGGGTGTCGGTGATCGCCGCGACCTTCGCGGCGGCGACGTTGCGGAACGAGGGAAAGATCAGCGTGTCGTAGTTCGACAGCTTCGCCAGATCGGTGAGATCCGATTCCGACAGGAGGTCGTAGGGGACGCCCGCGGCCGCGGCCTGGTTCTGCGCCGCCATGTAGAGCTGCGAATACGCCATCGGGCTGAAGTAGTTCGCCGCCGTGGATTCCGAGTAGACGATCCCGACCTTGTGCCCCGTATAGGTCCGGGCCGGCAGGGTGCTGGCATCCGAGACCGTGTAGGGGCCGGCCCCGTAATCGCCTGGTAGGAAGACGCTGTTGTTCACGTCGGCCAGGACGTTGAGGCTCTTCGGCGTCCCGATCTGCGCCGCCGAGACGCTGACCTCCAGCACCGTGCGATCGGCATTGTAGACGGCGGTCAGCGGCGTCGCCGACACGAGCGTCTGTCCGTCGCCCCCGCGATAGAGGTACGGCTTTCCGTCGGCAGCGATATTGATGTTGTAGTCGTAGCCCCCGTACAGACCCCAGATGCTGTAGCCGGTGGTGGCATTCTTGTCGGTGTTCAGCCAGATCGTCGTGTACGCCCCGATCGACGTCCCCGTCGGCGCCTGGAGGGCGAAGGTCAGGACACCGCCCGACAGGTCGCCGTACAAACTGTATCCGGCCGCTGTCGTGCCTGCGGGATTGAGCCGAGCCGCCGATGTCCAATCGTTCAGGTTGCCATCAACCGTGGGCATGACAAAGCGTCCCCTCACAAGAGTAGAAAATTGGTCCAGCGCCGAAAGGACAAATCCCTCAGGCTTTTTCTCTTTGGCCAACGCAGATCAATGATTCGATGACGCCATCCATCGGCAATCGTGATGGCATCGACAACTTTCAGATCTGGAACGAATCCCGCATGTCTCGAATCATACTCAGTTGATCGGATAAAGTAATTCCGCCAAGGGGATTACCTCCAGGGGGCCAGTCCGGATACCTGACAATGGCTACACCCGGTTCCGTTCAGGGTGGGCCCAGGCCGGATGTCGGAGCGAGGCGCCCTGCGGCCGGAGGGGCGTTCGACGGCTGCGAGGGGCCCTGGCGGCGCCAGAAAGTGCCGAACGCGTCCCGGAGCCTCCGGCGTCCGCGCGCGTTGAGATGAAGATCACTTCACATCAGCGAGCCCCGATGCCCATGAACCGATTGGCCGAGACCGAGGCGGTTCTCACCCGCACGGATCAGGTGTGGCGTTCCGAGATGACGCGTCTCTACGGCTCGGACGGCGTCCTCCGCTTCGGCTACCGTCCGGAGGGGCAAGGCGCCGTCGATACGCCCATGCGGCGGGCCTACGAAGCGCGCCGGCACGCCATCGCACTGTGGCGGCACGAGCGCCGGGTGGAAGCCTAGCCGCCGGGCCGATGGGGCTGATCTCCGTCCTGGGCCTCTGGGCCGCCTATTGGGCCGCGCTGTTCGCCCAGGTCGCCCATCTGCGATCCCTGGAGGACGGCGCGGGCGCCCTCGCCTTCTCCCGGGTGTCCCGAACCCTGCTCGCCATCGGCACCGGGCTCTTTCTGTTGGCCAAGACTGGATAATTGGCCCAGGCCGGGTAGCCTTCCGTCATCGACCCGGCCGCACCGGCGCGCGGGACGGGCTCTGTGCCTTGGCCTCTGTCTTGGCCCGTGTCTTGGGAACGCGTCGCTCCGTGACAGGACTTCGCGGCCGAACGTTCACAGACGCATCGGCCTCCCGATGCAGCCCTGTCGGATCAGCGAACTTTCTCTCGGTCCGAGATCGACGAGGACTGGACTAAAGTGTGCAGGGCCGATGAGACGACGCATCGTTGCGGTAGATTGCGATTTTCGAACCGTTGCGACCCGAACTCTGCTAAAGACCTGTTATTCGGCTCATGAGATAGGGACCCGTCCGGGCTCCTGCGGTGACCTCGTCCATCGAGAAAGACACCGCATGCCCTACGAGAAACCGACGATGGAGTTCTCGGACCTGACCGGACAGGCGACCCAGGACGGCATCACGGTGACGGTGAACGTCTACCGCTTCGCCGGCTCCCAGGATCCCTGGACGCTGGAGGTCATCGATCCGACGGGATGGTCGACCCTCTGGGACACCACCTTCGCCTGCGACGCGGATGCCCTCGACGCGTTCACCGAGGCCGTCGAGGCGGGCGATGGCATGCGCGTGTTCCTGGAGCCGCCGCCGACCCTGCACTGAGGGAAGCCCCTCGGCCAGCGGAACCGCCCCCTCGCGGCCCGGCGGCCCCCTCCCGCGCGCGACGACAATCCCGGAGAGACCCCATGCGCATCCTCGTCGGCTGCGAGATGACCTACACCTTCCCCCAGCCCACCCCGGTCATCGCCACCCTCAACGTCCATGCCTCGCGGGTTTCGGACCTGGAGCGCCCGGACCACCTCGTCACGCAGCCCGCGGTGCCGCTGGAGGGCTATCGCGACAGTTTCGGCAACTGGTGCCAGCGGATGACGGCTCCGGCCGGCGCGTTCACGCTGAAGACCGAGACGATCGTGCGCGACGGGGGCCGCGGGGACCATCCGCACCCGACGGCGGCGGAGACGCCCATCGCGCAGCTCCCGACCGACAGCCTCCTGTTCCTCCTGGGCAGCCGCTACTGCGAGACCGACCGCCTCTCGCAGATCGCCTGGGACCTGTTCGGCCATCTGCCGCCCGGCTGGAGCCGTGTCCAGGCGATCTGCGACTACGTGCACGACCGCATCACCTTTGGCTACGAGCATGCCCGCGCCACCCGGACCGCCTTCGAGGTGTTCGAGGAGCAGCGCGGCGTCTGTCGCGACTACGCGCACCTCGCCATCGCCTTCTGCCGCTGCCTCAACATCCCGACGCGCTACTGCAACGGCTACGTCAGCGACATCGGCCTGCCGCTCCCGCACGCACCGGGCGACTTCGCGGCCTGGATGGAGGTCTTCCTCGATGGAAGCTGGCACACCTTCGATCCGCGCAACAATGCGTCGCGGATCGGCCGCATCCTGATCGCCTACGGCCGGGATGCGGCCGACGTGCCGCTCACCCTGACCTTCGGGCCCAACACCCTGACCCGATTCGTTGTGACGACCGAGGAAGCCCCGGCCGTCGCCTGACCGGCGCTGCGAAGCGCCCCCGCTCCCAACCGAAAGCCGAACCCCATGACCTCCCCCGCCATGCTCGCCGAGAACGTCTCCATCGCGGATCTCGCGGGCCGGAACGCCGACCGCCTCGAGTACCTGAGAGGCGTCTACCGCAACATGGTCCCCGACCAGGCGCGCAATCCGACTCTGCGGGTTCGGATCAGCCGCCTCGGATCGGAGGTTCGGCCGGCCTACCGGATCGAGCGCGACGATACCGACGGCCAGACCGTCGTGTTGGGGTTCTACCAGGGCGACAAGCACAAGCCGCTCCCCAAGCGGCTCCACGATTGCGACGGGCCGAGCTGGAGCAGCGAGACCATGAGCTACGTCGAGCTGCGCGCCCTGCACAACGGCGCGATCGGGGTCTGAACCGGCCTCCCCCTCGGGGTCGGATCGGCGCGTCCGTCCAGCCCCAGACCGATCGGCGACGCCTTGATCGGCTGGCGCGCGCCGCCCTGAGGCGGGCGTGCGAAGCCCGCCGGCGTCGCCACCGGGAGGCGGCGCGCTTCCCCAACGACAACATGAGCCGCCACGACGACGTCGCCTCGATCGAATCGACCTTCGCCCTCGGCCCGGTCAAGCGCGCCAAGACCCGGTCGATCCTGCAGCGATAACGAGCATCGCCTGCCTGAAATCCCGGCTTACGACCCGCAATTGCACAAGTGCAGCGCAACATCCACGACCGCTTGACGGATCGAACACGCGCATATTCTATGCGTATAGTTTGGATAGTTCGACCGGCGCGAGAGCGGGGAGCGGTGCCATGCGTGATCGTCGTGCGTTTCTGAAGACCTCGCTGACGGCGGCCGCCCTGGGGGCTTCCGGCCTCCCGCTGTCCGGTGTCCTGCGCGGCGCCCACGCGGCGGAGGGGCCTCTCGTCATCGGCGCCCCGCTGCCGATCTCCGGCGCCTTCGCGGCCAACGGCAAGTATGCCTCGCTCGGAGCCGCCTTCGCCGCGAAGGAAGCCGGTACGGTGCTGGGCCGCAGCGTCACGGTCGCGGACATCGACACCGAGGGCAAGCCGGCGCCGGCCGCCCGCAAGGTGCAGGAGGCGATGGCGCAGGGCACCCGGCTCTTCGCTGGCGGCATCCTCTCCTCCGAGGCCCTGGTGATGGGCAAGGAGGCGGCGAAGTCCGACGGCGTCTTCATCACCACGGCGGGGGCCGACGAGATCACGGGCTCGGACTGCAACCGCAGCACCTTCCGCTGGACGGTGCCGACCTTCGGCGCCATCGCGCAGACGGTGCGGCCCCTCATCGCGCAGATGCCCAACGCCAAGCGCTGGTACACCATCACTCCGCAATACGTGTTCGGCGAGGGCCTGCTGAGCGCAGCCAAGGCGGTCTTCCAGGAGAAGGGCATCGAGCATGTCGGCAACAGCTATCACTCGCTGGCCGAGAAGGAGTTCAGCGGCTACCTGACCAACGCGATCGCGGCCAAGCCCGACGTGCTGCTGCTCCTCAACTTCGGCTCGCAATCCTCGGATGCCCTGCGCCAGGCGGTGAGCTTCGGCCTCAAGAAGCGCATGACCATCGTGCTCGCCTGGGCCTCGGGCCTGGAGCAGTTCGAGGCCCTGGGGGCCGATCTCTGCGAAGGCGTCTATTTCGGCGCGCAGTACTGGCACGGCATCGACTCGCCCCTGAACAAGGCCCTGGTGGCCAAGGTCCGCGAGACCGCCAGGATGACGCCGAACTACTCCTTCGCCGGCTCGTACCAGATCACCAAGCTGCTCCTCGACGCCGCCGCCAAGGCCGCCAGCGCCGACGGCCCCGCCGTGATCAAGGCCCTCGAAGGGATGCGCTATGCCGGCCTGACCGGCGAGGAGGAGATCCGCGCCGCCGACCACCAGGTCATCAAGGATTACTACCTGCTCAAGGGCAAGGCGAAGTCCGCCATGAAGGACAAGGACGACTTCGCCGACGTCATCCAGTCCGGCAAGTCGTTCCTCTCGCCCGAGGCCGCCGGCTGCAAGATGGCGTGAGGAAGATGGCGTGAGGGCTGGCTCCGACCCTCCCCCCTCCGCGGGGGAGGGTGGTCGCGGAGCGACCGGGCGAGGGGGCGACCTCTCCGGACAGCGCGCACCCCTCACCCGACCCGCGACGCGGACGACACCTTGGCTGAACGGGAGACTCCGTGACCTACCTGTTCCAGATGCTGAACGGCCTCGGGCTCGGGATGCTCTACTTCCTCCTGGCGGTGGGCCTGAGCATCATCTTCGGACTGCTGCAGTTCGTGAATTTCGCCCACGGGGCGTTTTACCTGCTGGGGGCCTACCTCGCCTACGAGGGCGTCGAGCGGGGCCTGAGCTTCTGGGTGGCGATGCCGCTGGCCGCCCTCGTCGTCGCGGGGCTGGCGGCCCTGACCGAGCGGCTGCTCCTGCGCCGGGTCTACAAGCTGCCCCACACCTTCCACATCCTCGTCACCGTCGGCCTCGCCCTGGTGGTGCAGGAACTCGTCATCATCGTCTGGGGACCCCTCGGCGGGAACGTCGCCCCGCCGGAGGAACTGAGCGGCGTGATGATCCTCGGCGACTTCGTCTATCCGGAGTACCGGCTCTTCGTGATCGGCTTCACGGCGCTCCTGGCCGCGGTCCTGTGGTGGCTCCTCGACCGGACGCGGCTCGGCGCCATCGTGCGGGCGGGGTCGGAATCGCCCGCGAACATGGCGCTCCTCGGCTACGATACCTTGCGCATCAACACCGCCGTCTTCGCCCTCGGCGCGGGGCTCGCGGGGCTGGCCGGGGCGCTGGCCGCCCCCATCCGCGGCGTCGAGCCCTTCATGGGCGTCGAGGCGCTCGGCATCGCCTTCGTGGTGGTGGTGATCGGCGGCATGGGCAGCTACGCCGGGGCGCTCGCCGCCGGCCTCCTCGTCGGCATCGCCCAGAGCCTGATGGCCACCCTGTGGCCCGAGGGAGCGCGCCTCGTCATCTATCTCGGCATGGCCGGCATCATCATGGCGATGCCGCGCGGCCTGTTCGGCCGGGCCTGAGGATTTTTCCGCGATGGTCCCTCTTCTCGACCGGCCTCTCGTACGGTTCGGCCTCGCGCTCGCCGCCGTGCTGATCCTGCCGCTCGTCATGCGCTCCGGCACGCTGGCCAGCGAGATCCTGATCTACGGGCTGGCAGTCGCCGCCTGCAACCTGCTGCTGGGCTATACCGGCCTCCTCTCCTTCGGCCAGGGCATCTTCTTCGGCCTGGGCAGCTACGTCGCCGGGCTCGGCCTCGTCCGCGCCGGCCTGCCCGCCCCCGTCATGCTGCTGCTGTCCCTGGCCCTGGGGGCGCTGGTGGCGGCCGCCGTGGGCTGGGTCTCGATCCGGCGCCAGGGCGTCTACTTCGTCATGCTGACGCTGGCCTTCTCGCAGATGTTCTACTTCCTGGCCTACACCTTCAGCGGCCTCACGGGCGGCGACAACGGCCTGCTCGACATTCCCCGCCCGCGCCTCGCCGGCACGGTTTTGGCCGATCCCTGGACCTACTACGCCTTCGTGGCCGTGCTCTTCCTCGGGCTCTTCGCCGCCCTGCAGCGGGTCGCGCTCTCGACCTTCGGGCGCACCCTGCTCGCCATCCGCGACAACGAGGGCCGGGCCGGGGCGATCGGCTATCCGGTGCGCGCCTTCAAGGTCGCGGCCTTCGCGATCTCCGGGGCGGTGACGGCCTTCGCGGGCGCGCTCCACGCCATGCTGATCGGCGTCGCGCCCCTCTCGAACATCGACTACCATACCAGCGAGACCCTGCTGATCATGACGATCATCGGCGGCAGCGCCAACCTGTTCGCCTCGCTCCTCGGGGCCGGCGCCTACCTGCTCGCCGCCGACGCCCTCTCGGCAATCTGGCCGCGCTGGCTCCTCCTCCTCGGGCTCCTCCTCATCGTCATCACGCTGTTCCTGCAGCGCGGCCTCTGGGGCCTGATCGAGCACGCCGTCGCCCTCGTGACGCGGGCGCCGCCGGTCGACGATCCGGCGCCGGACCGGCCCGTGGTGACCGCCCCCGAGGTCGCGCCCGCGCCGGAGGCTCTTCCCGGCGCGGAGACCGGCCGCGCACCGGAGGTCGCCCGATGAGCGCGCCGATCCTCGCCACCGACGCCCTGGGCGTCCGCTACGGCAGCTTCGTCGCCCTGCAGGACGTGACCCTGCGCATCGCCGAGAACAGCGTCCACTCGATCATCGGCCCGAACGGCGCCGGCAAGACGACCCTGTTCCACGCGCTGACCGGTCGGATCGCGCCCTCGGCCGGGCGCATCACCCTGGGCAGCCGGGACATCACCCGCACCGCCGACCACGAGCGGGTGCGCCTCGGCCTCGCCCGCTCCTTCCAGGTCACCAGCCTGTTCCCGACCTTGAGCGTCCGTGAGAACCTGCGGCTGGCCGCGCAGGGAAAGACGCCCTGGCAGGCGCTGGCCCCCTGGCGCCGGGCCGAGGCGAACCGGCCGGCGCTGGCCATGGCCGAGGCGATGCTGGACCGCCTCGACCTGACCGCGGTGGCCCTGCGCGCCGCGGGCGCGCTCTCGCACGGCCAGCAGCGGCGCCTGGAGGTCGGGATGGCGATGGCGGCGGCGCCGAAGGTCATCCTCCTCGACGAGCCGACCTCCGGCATGGGCATCGACGACATCGCCGCCATGACGGCGCTGATCCGCGACCTCGGCCGCGACCACACCGTCCTGTTCATCGAGCACAACATGGGCATCGTCATGAACATCTCCGACACCGTGACGGTGATGCGCGCCGGCCGCGTGCTGGTGGAGGGGCCGCCGGCCCGGGTCCGCGACGACCCGGAGGTGCGGCGGGCCTATCTCGGCAACATGATCACGGGCGACCTCACGCCCGCCCGGGCGCACGCCTCGTGAGCGGCCCGGTCGCCCTCAGCCTGGACGCGGTCCAGGGCTTCTACGGCAAGAGCCACATCCTCCAGGGCGTCAGCCTGGAGGTGCGCGACGGCGAGATCGTCTGTCTGCTCGGACGCAACGGTGCCGGCAAGACCTCGACGCTCAAGGCGATCAGCGGCCTCCTGCCCCCGCGCGGCGGCCGGGTGCAGTTCCACGGAACCGACGTAGCGGGCTGGCCCGCCCACCGCATCGCCCGGGCCGGCCTCACCCTCGTGCCGGAGGACCGGGGCATCTTCAGCCTGCTCAGCGTCGCGGAGAATCTCGCCATCGCCGTGCGCAAGGGCTCGCCCTGGGGCCTGCGGGACATCTACGCGATGTTCCCGCGTCTCGAAGAGCGCCGCCGCAACGGGGGCGCGCAGCTCTCGGGCGGCGAGCAGCAGATGCTCTCCATCGCCCGCGCCCTCCTCTCCGGGCCGAAGCTCCTCATGCTCGACGAGCCGGTGGAGGGCCTCGCCCCCGTCATCGTCGAAGAGATCGTGGCCCAGATCCGCGCCATCCGCGAGGCCGGGGTCCCGATCCTGCTGGTGGAGCAGAACCTGGCGGTCTGCACGAGCCTGGCCGACCGCCACTACATCCTCGAACTCGGCCGCGTCGCCTACGCGGCCGGCAATGCCGACTTCGTCGCCGACGAGGCGGCGCGCGACCGCTTCCTCGGCGTGAAGGCGGCGTGAGCAGCAGGGACTCCGAAACACCGATGTCGAACCTCACCATCAACGCCGAACGCCTCTGGGACACCCTGACCGAGACCGCCGCCATCGGCGCCACCCCCGACGGCGGCATCGCCCGCCTGACCCTGAGCGACGAGGACCGCCGGGTGCGCGACTGGCTGCGGACCCAGGTCGAGGCCCTGGGCTGCACCCTCACGGTGGATGCGGTGGGCAACATGTTCGCCCTGCGCCCCGGCCGGAACCCGGACCTGCAGCCCATCGCGCTCGGCAGCCACCTCGACACGCAGCCCACGGGGGGCAAGTTCGACGGGGTGCTGGGCGTGCTCGCCGGGCTCGAGGTGCTGCGCACCCTGGACGGGGCCAGCTACGTCACCGAGGCGCCGCTGCTGCTGGTGAACTGGACCAACGAGGAGGGCGCGCGCTTCGCCCCCGCCATGCTCGGCTCCGGCGTCTATGCGGGCATCTATGCCGGCGACTGGGCCGAGGCGCGCCAGGACAGCGCCGGCACGCGCTTCGGCGAAGCCCTCGACGCCATCGGCTACCGCGGCACGGCGCCTGCGGGCGCGGTGCCGTTCGGGGCGATGTTCGAACTACACATCGAGCAGGGCCCGATCCTGGAGGCGGAAGGCGCCACCATCGGCGTGGTGCAGGGCGTGCAGGGCATGCGCTGGTTCGAGGTCACCCTGGAGGGCCGGTCCGCCCATACGGGCTCGACCCCGATGCCGCTGCGCCGCAACGCGCTGGTCGGCGCCGCCCGGCTGGTGGAGGCGGTGGACGCCGCCGCTCAGGCGCACGCCCCCGACGCGGTGGGCACCGTCGGCCACCTCACGGTGACGCCGAACTCCAACAACGTCATCCCGGGCCACGTCTTCCTCACCGTCGATCTGCGCCATCCGCAGGACGCGGTGCTCGACGCCCTGGAGGCGGAACTCGAGGCGGCCGTGGCGCGCGTCGCCACCGAGCTCGGGCTGGAGACCCGCCTGCAGGCCATCGCCCGGACCGCGCCCGTCGCCTTCGACCCCGAGTGCATCGCCTCCGTCCGGCGGGCGGCCGCGAAGGGCGGCCACGCCACCCGCGACATGGTCTCGGGGGCCGGCCACGACGCCGCCCACGTCGCCGGCCTGGTGCCCACCACCATGGTGTTCGTGCCGAGCGCCGGGGGCCTCAGCCACAACCCGGCCGAATCCACCGCCCCGTCCGAATGCGCCGCCGGCGCGCAGGTCCTGCTCGACGCGGTGCTCGACTACGACGCCCGCCACAGCGCCGCGGCCTGACCCCAACGACACGAGTTGCCGCCATGCGCATCGTCACCGCCCGGGTGAACCACGAGACCAACACCTTCTCGCCCCTGGCCACCCCGCTGGCCGCCTTCCACCCGCTCTGGGGCGACGCGGCCCTGGCGGCGGGCCGCGACAGCACCACGGCGCTGGGCGCCTTCATCCGCTTCGCGGAGGCGCGCGGCGCCACCGTCGCGGTGCCGGTCTCGGCCCATGCCAACCCGAGCGGCCCGGTGGCGGACGCGGCCTTCGAGGCGCTCTGCGCGGCGATCCTCGACGCGATCCGCCCGGGCTGCGACGCCATCCTCCTCGACCTGCATGGGGCGATGGTGACGGAGAGCCACGACGACGGCGAGGGTGCGCTGCTCGCCCGCATCCGCGCCCTGGCGCCCGGCGTGCCGCTCGGCGTCGCCCTCGACCTCCACGGCAACATCACGGACGCGATGGTGGCGCAGTGCGACGCGCTCGCCGGCTTCAAGACCTACCCGCACGTGGACATGGCCGAGACCGGCGCCCGCGTCGCCGGGATCGTCGGGCGCATGCTCGACGAAGGCCTCAGGCCCCACCGCGCCTGGGTCCACCCGCCGATGCTCGCCCACACCTTGCGCATGGACACCCGCGTACCCGGCCCGATGCAGGCGGCGGTGGCGGCCGCCCGGGCGGCGGAGGCCCGCCCCGGCGTGCTCGCCGCCACGATCTTCGGCGGCTTCTCCCTGGCCGACCTCGCCGAGGCCGGCGTCTCGGTCACGGTCACGGCCGAGACGCAGGGCGCCGCCGACGCGGCGGCCCGCGACCTCGCGGCCGGGCTCTGGGACGCCCGGGACGCCTTCGTCTACGCGGAGGCGCCGCTGGCCGAGTCCATCGCGGCGGGACAAGCCGCGCTGGCGCAGCCCGGCGACGGCCCGGTGCTCCTCCTCGACCACGGCGACAACTGCATGTCGGGCGGCACCTGCGACGTGATGGACGTGCTCGCCGCCGCCCTCGACGCCGGGATGGACGGCATCCTCGCCGGCCCGATCTGCGATCCGGAGGCCGTGGCCGCCCTGCACGCGGCGGGCGTGGGCGCCCGGGTCGCCTGCGGCCTCGGCAACCGCGTGCCCCTGCCGGGCTTCCCGCGCCAGGCCCCCCTTCCCCTCGCCGGCACGGTGACGGCGCTGGGCGACGGGGACTACGTCATCACCGGCCCGACCTATACGGGGCAACGCTGCCGCATGGGCCGGGCGGCGGTGCTCGACACGGGCGCAGCCCGCGTCCTCGTCACGGAAGAGCCGCACGAGCCCTGGGACCTCGGCGTGTTCACCAGCCTCGGCCTCGACCCGGCGGCGGCCCGGGTGCTGATCCTGAAGTCGCGGATGTATTGCCGGCCGGTCTTCGAGCCCCTCGCCCGGGCGGTGGTGGAGTGCGCGAGCCGGGGCGTCACCAGCTCCGATTACGGCCTGTTCCCGTTCGCCAAGCTCGCCCGCCCGATCTTCCCCCTCGACGCCGACGCGGCCTGGGCTCCACCGAGTCCGGCTCCCCGATGACCACGCCCGAGGCGGACGGCCCGCCCGCGCCGATGCGGCGGATCAAGCTGTCGGACCAGATCGCCGAGGATCTCTGCAACCGGATCGCCCGCGAACGCCTGGCCCCCGGCGACCGCCTGCCGAACGAGCGCGCCCTGATGCAGCATTACGGCTGCGCCAAGGGCACGATCCGCGAGGCCCTGAAGGCCCTGGAGGTCCAGGGTCTGGTGACGATGCAGTCCGGCCCCAACGGCGGCCCGGAGATCCGCCCGATCTCGGTGGACGCCGCCGCCCAGCAGCTGCGCCGGTTCCTGCATTTCCAGGAGCTCGACTTCGCCCAGGTCTACGCCCTGCGCCGCAGCCTGGAGGTGACGCTCGGCGTCAGCGTGGTCGGCCGCCTCGGCGAGGCGGAGTTCCGCCGCCTGGAGGCGAACATGGCCGCCTGCGAGGCCGCCAACGCGGGCGACCAGCGCGGCCTCGGCCGGGTGGTCGAGGTCGATTTCCACGACATCCTGTGCGACGCCAGCGACAACCCGCTCCTCGCCTTCATGTGCCGGTTCCTCAACAGCCTGCTGCGCGACCTCGTGGAATTCCGCAGCGACAGCCTCACCGAGCACGAGGCCTTCGGCGCCCACAACCTCGAAAGCCACCGCGCCCTCGTGGCCGCCTACCGGGCCGAGGACGCCGAGGCCGTCCGGCGCGAGATGCACGAGCACATGTGCTGCGCCGAGCACTTCATGCAGCGCCTCGATGCCAAGTTCCGCAAGGACCTGCTGAGCCGACGGGGCGCGAACGGCGCGGGTGTGTGAGGGTCGGGCCCGGGACGACGGCCCTCAGCGTCTGGGAGCCGGCCCAGGGACGGGTACCCTCACTGGGTCAGGCGCAGCGTTCCGATGCTCTTTCCGATCTGGTCGAAGGCCGCGATGAGGGCGTCCGAGGTGTTGGCGATGAACGCCTGGCTCTGCGAACTCGCGCAGCCGTTCAGCAGGCTCAGGCCTTGGCTGTCGATCGGATCGCCCGCGGTGCTGAAGCCGATCGTGTAGAGCTGGATGCCGGCCGCCTTGGCGTTGGTGCAGGCCGTCTGGGTCAGGGCGTCCAGGGCGTTGCGCGCCTGGGTGGTGGTCGTGAGATTCTGGTAGTTGGGCGGCAGGCGCCCGTTCGGCGTCGAGCCGTCGGCGTTCTTGAAATACCCCATCGAGAAGAAGAACGTCCCGTTGTAGTTCTGGTAGGGGTTGTCGCTCCAGCTGTTCGCCCCGTCCGTCATCAGGATGATGATCTTGTTGACGTTCGCCGAGGCGTAGGAGCCGCCATCGCCGAAGACGCTGTTGGGCGACACCGTGCGCCATCCCCACATCAGGCCTTCGAGGATGTTCGTCGCGCCCTGCGGCTTCAGGCTCGAGACCAGCGACTTGAGGATCGTGACGTCGTTGGTCAGCCGCTGCAGGGGCTGACTGGTGCAGCCGAAATTGGGTCCGTTCGGCAGGGCGAGGTAGGAGCTCTCCGTGGGCGCCGCGCCCTGGGGATTGACGTACTTGCAGGCCCGCGCCTCGGTGGCGGCGAAGCTCAGGCTGGTGTCCGCCTTGCAGGAATTGGAGCCCGTCGCGTCGTTCAGGTAGCTGTTGAACGTGTAGTTCCCCGCATAGGTCGTATAGGACGTCGTCCCCTGACCGGGCTCGTCGGGTGCGAACATCGGGACGTAGAGGGAATCGGCGCTCGCCCCCGGTTGCCCGTCCTGGACGTTCAGCGGATAGGGCAAGGTCTCCAGGCACCCGCCCCAGCCCCAGCTCGGCGAGACGGTCTTGAGGGAATCGAAGATCCCGAACCGACTGGTGAACCCGGCCGCCGTGGCGCCGCTGACGTTGTTCCAGTGGTAGGAGGATTTGCCGAGCTTATCGATCCAGGCCGCGTTCCGGTACGTGACCGGATTGACCGCGACGGACGCCGCGAAGGGAACGATCGAGATCCGCGTATCCGCGGTGAAGGCGGGGTTGTTGTGCACGTAGTCGATGAAGTTGTTCGCCGCCTGCTGGGCGGCCTGCATCTTCGTCGTGCTGCCGCCGCTCGAACTCATCGAGCCGGTCGTGTCCAGCACGAGGGCGATCTCGAACGTCTTCGGAAGCGGCGTCGCGCATTGCGCGACGGCGGTGGGATTCAGATCCAGCGTCTTGGAGACCTGGCCGAACAGGGCCGGCGAGCTGATATGGGTGGCCAGGACGATCTTGCGCGGGCTCGTCGTCACGCTGATGGGATCGACCGTCAATCCGGCGGCTCCCATGTAGCCGGCCATCATGGCCTGGGCTTGGGCCTGCATCTGGGCCGTGGTCGTCGTGCTCGGGCTCTGGCACAGGCTCAGGGCCGTCGCATCGGTGGCCGCCTGGAGCTTGGCCTGCATCCGCGTGGCGGTTCCGTAATCGAGGGCGGCCCCCGCGAAGGCGAGCAGCGGCAGGCTCGCGAGCGCGAAGATCACCGCGACGTTCCCGCGGCGATCGCCGTGGAAGCGTTGGACCAAACCAGGACGACGCACGATCATCTCCTCACCTCGTCGCACTCAGGTCACGGGGGCGGGGCAGGGCGATCCCTTGGGCAGGACCACCTCGCTGTAGGGGTTCACCCCGTAGGGCTGGCCGCCGCGGGTCGGCCAGGGCGTGTTGACGGTCAGGGTGATCTGCCCGTTGGTCCCGCCGAGCTGGTTCACCAGGGCGCTGCCCAGCATCGGCGCGTAGGGCATCGTCACCTCCGCGAGGATGTAGCGGGTGCCGGTGACCTGGAATCCCTGCGGAACGCTCAGGTCCGCGGCGGCCCCGGTGGCGCGCGCCTTGGCGTTGTCCGTGGCGGCGCTCGAACAGACGACGGGCCTCAGGGAGAAGCCCTTCAGGTCGACCCCCAGCGCGCTCACGACGATCTTGACGTTCGTGGTGTCGAAGGGACGAAGAATGAGCTTGGCCGACTTCAGGATGTCGGCCATCGCCGCATCCGTCATCGGGTTCTGCTTGTCGCCCTGCGACGTGAGATCCGCGACGGCCCGCGACAGGAGGGTCACCTTGCGCCAGTTGTCGACACCATTCGACAGCTCGATGATGCCGACCAGCAGCAGGAGCATGATCGGGAAGATGAGGGCGAATTCCACCGCCGACACGCCTTCGGCCGCCCGCCCGAACGAACGGGCACGGATCCGGACGGCGTGGACGTTCCGGGCAGATGGCGGGAAGGAGCCTGGCGAACCCATGTCAGGTGTTGCAGCCCGTGGTCGATGTCGTCTGGTAGGGCTCCGTCCGGAAGACGGCCGTCGACAGCATCAGCTGGGATCCATCGGCGAAGGTATTCGGGCTCAGCTTCAGGAACGAGAAGAACACCGGAAACTTCGCGGCCGCCGAAACGATGACGATGGCGCCCGGCTGCGGACAGCTGAACTGCGTCCCGGCCGTGCGGGACCAGCCGCCCGTGCTCGAGTCGAACGGGCTGGAAACGCTGCCGCTGCCGTAGGACCCGCTCAGCGTGACGTCGAGCTTGATCGACTGGCAGTCGAAGGCCGGCATCAGCGCGCCGGAGTTGCAGAGATTGTCCCGCAGACGTCCCAACAGAACGGCCGGGTCCCGCTGCCCGCTATTGGCCACTTGAAAGGATCCCGTCAGAATGGATCGGCTTGCCTTCTGCACAGCATAGTCGAGGTTCTGCGCAGCCCAGACCTGAAACGAGATCTGGATGATCGCCGCAAGCATCGTGAAGAACGGAATTGCAACGAGCCCGAATTCGACGGCGGTCGCGCCACGACTGTCCGAGCGGAATCGTTCGAGCAGCGCAACCGCACGCACATTGAGAAAAACGTCGGCTTTTCCGGTCGTTTCAGGCTGGCAGGGATGTCCTGTACGATTCAAGACCATCTTTCGAAAGGTTTTCTGATCGAACAGCATCGGAACAAGTTTCTGTGATACAAGCTCTATAACGCAGAAGTTGCATGCGGCTCGATTTTTAAATCTTACGCGCTACAGGCATACGGGCCAGCAATTCACAATGTATGAATCCGTTTTTCGAATTTTTGCTTTCGTGCGTCTTCGGACTCCTGCGAATTGAACACAGGCCAGTCCGGAAGCGGTCCGCCCGTGCCCGACCGGGGCTGCTCCGGACACCGATTCCCGCGCATCCGGGACGAGGCGGGCCCTGGGATCGAAGCGCCGCTCGGTCCCGGGGCGCCGACGTGTCGGGCGCGAGATGCACGAGCACATGCGCTGCGCCGGGCACTTCCTGCAGTGCCCCGATGCCAAGTTCCGCAAGGACCTGCTGAGCCGACGGGGCGCGAACGGCGCGGCGCCGTGAGCAGGACCCGCGATCGGCTAGAGTTCACGCAGCCAGGACAGCAGGCGTGACGCGCGGTCGTCGTGCGGGCAGACCTGGCAGGTGGCGTCGACCTCGCTCGGGTTCAGGCCGTACTTGCGCCGGAACGCCCGGCTGAACACCTGCTCGTTCTCGAAACCGCTCTCGAACGCCAGTTGCGCGATCCTCGGGCGCCGCCCGCCGGCGGCGCAGGCGAGCTGCTGCATGGCGTGCGCGAGGCGCCGGCTGCGGATATAGGCGTAGACCCCCCCATCGGCCTCGAACAGCTTGTAGAGGGGCGTCCGCGACAGGCCGAACTTGGCCATCAGCGTCTCGGCGTCGATCGCGGCGAGGTTTCGGTCGATCTCCTGGCGCACGGCGATCCCGAGGACGCCGGTGTGATTGTAGGCGCTGTCCGCCTCCGCGATGAACGCCGCGTTGCAGAGGGCGATGGAGGCCTCGGCGAGCCTGTTCTTCTGCAGCGGGGCCGCCGTCCGAAGGCAGGTCCGCAAGCCTTTCAGATGGTCGGCGAGCAGAAGGGTGAGGGGTGTGGTCGTCGGAGGGATGACCCGTCCATGCCAGCTCGACGGATCGCCGCGCCAACCATCCAGGACACGGCGCGGCACGATCGCCCCCAATTCGGCGCCCCCGCCCGCGCGGTCGATCGAGAGCTCCTGAGAAAGATCGAAGACGACCAGCATCTCCTTCTCGATTTCCGAAACGCACCTTTCGGTTGCAATCTTTTTCCGACCTGAGAGCTGGAGGGAGATGCAGATGTGATCGATGTTCTGGTTCGCGATTTGAGACGATTTTCTCTCCGCGACCTGCTTGAAGCCGTCGGTCTCGGTAAACATCATTTTCTTCAGATTATAATATCTTTGGTATACACTGCACGGAACAAAGACGTCCTGCTCGCAACGCACCTCGAATAGATCCGCCAAGGCATCAATCCAGGCTCTTCGACGCGTATTGTTGTCGGCGATGCTCTGGAAAAGATACTCTATCATCTATCCGATCCAGTTCTATGGCCCTCTCGATTGACCCAAAACAGTCCGGATATCCCGGAGTACGCCTCCCGGACAATCTATTGCTCGCTCTTCGCGCAGTGAATAGCGCCACAGCGGATCCGCACGCTCCGGGATGGATTGTCTGGATTGAAGGACGGAACGTCCGTCCGTGCACATGCCATCGTCAGTCTCAGAACGCCGCGCGCGCTGCGCTGCACCCGTCTTGCGTGCACGCGCGCGGTTTTGGCTGACTGAAACGGCCCTGAGTCGGTTCGCGGAGATGCGTGCGTCCCGGTCGGACTCGTCGACGCGTACCGCCCGACCAGGGGCGTGCCTGCGGCGGATTCCCTCGGAGAAGCCCATCCTCGGAAAAGGGCGCCCAGGGTGCGGAACCCGCGTCGACGGGCGACGCGGAGGCCGCGGTCAGCGCCTGCGATCTCGGTCGAATGGGCACACCATGCAATCGCTCCTCCCGACTGGGATAAGAAAGATCAGGCGCCGTATCTATCTTCCATAAGATTCAGATATATTTTTAATTTACATTATAATTTGGCCTATAGAATTCGACTTCGAACCTCATCCCGGAAACAGAAAGACTACTTCCTAGTCCGGACCGGACGGGTGGTCTGACGGGTCGCTCCGACCCTCGGACGGAAGCCTGCCAAGCTCGAACGCCGGGAGAGTGGAGCACGCGCAACGCGGGACGGTCCAAGAACGATGGTGCCGACCGGAAGCCCCGATCGCAGCCCGCCGGAGGATAATCCAGGAGGTCACTGGCGCATGACCTTGGAACTATTCCAACAGCAACGGAACGGATCAGGCTCGTCTCTCATCGCGGTCGACCACGCATTCGACAGAATAATTCCCGAGCGAGCCCGCACTCAGCGGCCCAGATACCTGATAAAAATCTACAGTTACCTGTATTCTACGCTGAGACGAAACAGAGTTATTTGAACATAGATGAGACTGAAACTTGTCAGACCGGATGGATCAGAGAAATCTCCGTTGTAGAATCCGCTTCCGATGGGCCGGAAGGGATGCGGCGGACGAGGCTGGAGCAGGCGGGGACGGGGCTTCCGGCGATGTCCGCTCGTTCGCGGCAGGGCCGTCCGTCAGGGGCCCGGCCGGGTCCGGTTTTGCCGGGCGCCCGGTCGATGAACGTCCGGTCCGCTTGCGCCTCCGGCCGGTAACGAGTGCCGCAAACCCGCCTGCAAACCCGATCGTCGTGAAGATCGCCCATGAGACGAGACACACGAGCCCGATCCGCACACCGTCCCACGAGGGGGCGGACTGCGTCATCATCACGATGGCACCCGTCAGCGCTGCCCCTGCGGCAAGCCATCTGGACAGTTCGGAAGCGAGAGCCATGGCCGGCCGGATCATGCTGGGAGAGGGGCCGCGGTCGCACCGGCGTGCGCGAACCCCGGGCGCAACTCGGCGCGGTCAATCGAACCGCGCCGAGTTGCCGGGTCCGCTTAGCGCAGGAGCTGCAGGATGCTCTGGTTCGCCTGATTGGCGAGGGACAGCGCCGAGACGCCGAGCGACTGCTGAAGCTGCAGGGCCTGCGAGTTGGCAACCTCCTCGTTCATGTCCGCCGCCGTCAGGTTGGAGGCGCCGGTCGCGAGAATGTTGGTCATGCTTTTGGTGAAGTCCTGGCGGGTCTGGATGATCGACATGTTCGAGGAGAGCACGTTCGATTGGGTCTTCAGGGTGTTGAGCGCACCGGTCAGCGCGTCCGCCGCTTTCGTGAGGTCCGCGTTGTTCTGGATGCCGAAGTTCGACCCACCGGCGGACGTAGCTATATCCTGCATCAGACCGATCCCTAGGTTTGCTGAGTTGGTCACCGTGCCTTGCACGACGAGCTTTGACTGGTCCGGCCCGGTCAACTCGTTGAAGACGACCGAGGTCTTGTCGCCGTTGAGCAGATTGATGCCACTGAAGCCGGAATCCTTGGCTGCGGAGTCGATCTGGGTGCGCAAAGTGTTGAACTGCTCGACCAGAGCCGAACGGGCCGCCGAGGTGAGGCCGCCGACGACGGCATTCGACTTCGCACCGAAGATCCGCGTCGTCGCCGTCGTGTTGGCGGTGAAGCCGGTCGCCGGCGGCGTCGCGGCGGCACCGAGATTGATGGTGAGAGGATCGGATCCCTCGCCGACCACCTGCATCAAACCCTGGTTGTCCACCGACGCGGTGGCGAGGCCCGACTTGTTGATCTGGCTGACGAGGTCGGCGACCGTGTCGGACGCCGTGATCGTGTAGCTGTAGCTCGCGTTGCCAGCCGAAATCTGCAGGGTGTTGACGGTCGTCGCCAGCCCGACGTTTCCGTTGGCACCGGCTTTGGCCGGGGCGACCGGAGCGATCAGGGTCATGCCGAGGGAGTAGTCACGGACGCTCATGCCCGCGGCAGTGGCCAAGTTCGGAGCACCGAGGACGGCGGTCCCGGAAATCTTGGGCAGGTTCTGCGCGGCGCTGCTCTGGGCCTGCTGCACCACCGCCTGCATCGACTTCACGTAGGTGCTGATCGTGTCGAGGCCATTCGACGCCTGCTTGATGGTCTGGATGCCGTTGGACATGCCTGCGAGCAGGCTCGTCAGGGAGCCGGCGCGATCCGTGAGCGCCTGCGCGGTGAAATACTTGACCGGATCATCCAGGGCGCTGTTGACGCTCTTTCGAGTCGTCAGGCGCTCCTGATTGGTAGACATCAGCGACGCGGTGTTCTGCAGAGAGAGCACATTGTCACGCGCAGCCTGAGTTAGACCAACAGAATAGTCCATGAGATGCAATCCAGGTTTGGAGCCATCGATGCCGTCTAGGCACATCAATCTCGACCAGGATTGGTTTATGGATTTGTAAGTACAGACCTCTGAGTCGATTGATTAGGTGACGATCCGTACTTTACTTAGGACGATGCGTACTATAGCCAGACTTGATTGCTCTGCGCCTCGTTTGGGCGTTTCCCGCGAGGCGCGCCTGCGGTCCGCCGGTGCGCCGCGCCCCGGGGACGGGCCGGCCGGCGGGAATCGCCGCGACTTGGGCCGCGCCGGATGGTATCCGCCCGCCGAACCGGTCCATGGTCGATCGAGAGCGGGATGGGTGCTGGAGACGTGTCGACGATGAGGATCACCGCGTGAACGGGCAGGCACAGCCTCCATTCCTCAAGACGCGTCCGGGTCCCGGCCGGGCCGCCGAGGTGTTCGGCGTGTTCCTCAAGCTCGGCCTGACGTCCTTCGGCGGTCCGATCGCGCATCTCGGCTACTTCCGGGACGAGCTGGTGCAGCGCCGGCGCTGGATCGACGAGGCGGGCTATGCCGACCTCGTCGCCCTGTGCCAGTTCCTGCCGGGGCCAGCCTCCAGTCAGGTCGGCTTCTCCCTCGGGCTGCTGCGGGCCGGCGGCCTCCTCGGCGGGCTCGCCGCCTGGGCGGCCTTCACGCTGCCCTCCGCGCTGGTGCTCCTCGCCTTCGCCCTCGGGGCCGGCGCCCTGACGGGCCCCTGGGCGGAGGCCGTGCTGCACGGCCTCAAGCTCGTGGCCGTGGCGGTGGTGGCCCAGGCGGTCTGGGGCATGGCCCGCACGCTCACCCCCGACCGGCCCCGCGCCGGGATCGCCGTCGCGGCGCTGATGGGGGTCGTCTTCCTGCCCGGCCCCGTCGGACAGGTGCTGGTGATCGCCCTCGGGGCCGCGGCCGGGCTGATCCTGTGCCGGGGTGCGCCCGCCGCCACCGTCGGCCGCCTCGCGGTGCCGGTCTCGCGCCGGGCGGGCGCGGTGGCGCTGATCCTGTTCGCGGGGCTGCTCGTGGGGCCGACCCTCGTGGGGCCGGCCCTGCTCGCCCCGAGCGGCGCCGCGGGTCCGGCGGGCCAGGGGCTCGCCCTGTTCGACGCCTTCTACCGCGCGGGCGCCCTGGTGTTCGGCGGCGGCCACGTGGTGCTGCCGCTGCTGCAGGCGGAGGTGGTCGGCCCCGGCTGGATCGATCCGGCCCGGTTCCTCGCCGGCTACGGCGCCGCCCAGGCGGTGCCGGGGCCGCTCTTCACCGTGGCGGCCTATCTCGGCGCGGCGGTCGGCCCGGTGCCGCACGGCCTGCCCGGGGCGGTCATCGCCCTGGTGGCGATCTTCCTGCCGGGCCTGCTCCTGGTCTACGGCGCCCTGCCCTACTGGGACGGCCTGCGCGCCCGTCCCCGCGCCCAGGCGGCGATGCGCGGCACCAACGCCGCCGTGGTCGGCATCCTGGGAGCCGCCCTCTACGATCCCGTCTGGGTCAGCGCCGTGGGCGACGCCCGCGACTTCGCCCTCGCGGTCCTGGCCTTCGTGCTGCTCACCGCAGGGCGGGCGCCCCCCTGGATCGTCGTCCTGCTCACCGCGGCCGGCGGGCTCGTGCTGGCCCGACTCCGCTGACCCCTACGGGCGCACCGCCGGGGTCTCCATCGGCAGGGGCGCGGCCCGGTCCATGAGGTAGCGCTCCAGGGCGACGAACTCCTCCCCGCCGTAGTCGAAGGGCTCGGCCCGCATTCCCGTCATGCAGTTGCGCAGGCGCCGCTGCACGGACCCGACCCCCTGCCATTCCAGGCGGTAGAGCGGATAGCCGGTGGGGTGGCCCTGCGGGATCAGGGCCGCGCCGAGGCGGCGTCCGGGGTTGTCGTCGTGGCAGGCGGCGCAGGACAGGCCGAGCTGGCCCATGCGCTGCGTGAACAGCGCCTTGCCGGCCGCCCGGGCGGGACCGAGGCGGGGATCGTCCGGGGCCGTGATCGGCAGGCCCGCGGACTGGGCGGCGACGTAGGCGGCGAGCCCGAGGAGCTCACGGCTCTCGTACGGATAGGGCTCCGCGCCCTGGTGGCGCCGCCGGCAGGCATTGATCCGGCCCTCGAGGTCGAGGGGGGCCGCGGTCTCGGCGTCCCAGGCCGGGTAGCGGGCGGCGACGCCGCGCATCGTGGTCCCGGCCTCGCCGTGGCAGCCGGCGCAGGCGGGCCGGCCCGGGGCCGGCGGCTTGCCCCAGAGGTCGGCGCCGTCCGCGAGCCAGAGCAGGGCCGGGTTGGCCATGCCGTCGCGCTGCATCGCCTGGATGTCGGGGCTCATGGTGTCGAAGCCCGAGCGCCGCGCGGCGGCGGGACTCCCGTCCGCCCGCCCCGGCCCCGCCGACAGGACCGCGACCATCAGGAGCGCGAACCGCCTCACGTCACCGTCAGGGTCGCGGTCTCGGTCTGCGAGAAACCGTTGTCGCCGCGCCAGGTGAAGGTGAGCGTGCCCGTCTGCGTCGCCCGCAGGCTGAAGGTCAGGTAGGGGTTGGCTGCGGTGGCCGGAAACAGCTCGGCCCGGAACACCGTCTCGCCGTCGTAGAGGCAGGCGAACTCCGTGATGATGTCCCGCGGGCGGATGCGCCCGTCGGCCCCCGGCCGGAAGCCGGTCTCCATCGGGTGCGAGATCAGGGTCTTGATCGTGACGACCTCGCCGACCTGGGCGGATTTCGGCACGTTGATCAGGGTGCGGGCCATGGCGGCTCAGCCCTCCAGGCAGGCGGCGAGGGTGACGATGGCGTCGGCCGTGGTCGACCAGTAGCGCCCGTCGCTGGTCTCCGCGATGGCGGTGATGCGTTGCGTGTCGGCGAGGCGGATTCGGGTCGTGATCGCAGCGCGACCTCCACGCGACCCTAGGTATACGGTGATGACGTTCGGCTGCGGATTCCTGTCGTTGAACACCGCGATGCGGCGGACATGGTCCTCCGGCGTCATGGGGCTGTCCACCGCCACGGTGATCGTCACCGCGTTGCCGTTCTCGACCAGCGGCGGCAGGTCGAGGCGGACGCGCCCCGGGAGGATCTCGGCCTCGCCCGCGAAGCGCCGGATGGCCTCGGCCGTGCTCTCGGTGCGGATCGCGGCCCCGGCCGCCACCGGGTGCAGGGCGACGGTCGCGGCGAGGCCGGGTCCAAGGGCGAGGAGGCCGCGTCGGCTCGGGTGGTGGGACATGTGTGGGCTCACGGCGCCGGCCTCTCCGAAGGGGTTTCGCGTAGCGTCGCAAGGAAGGCGACGATGTCCTCGATCTCCTGGGGTGCCAGCACCGGCCGGCCGCGCCAGGCTGCGCCGACCCGCATGGTGCCCGCGAGGCTGTAATAGGAGGGCATGATGGTGTCCGGGTTCAAGACCCGGCCGTCCACGAGGCGCAGGCGCAGGGCTCCGGGCGCGAGCCGGTCGCCGACGCCCACGAGGTCGGGGCCGAGATTGCCGGGAAACGGCTCCTCGGGGAACGGCCCGGCGTGGCAGAGCAGGCAGAGCCCCTTGGTGCGGTCGGTCACGAGGGCCCGGCCCCGCGCGGGATCCCCCGGCACGCCGGTCAGGCTGGCGGGTATGGCACGGTCGACGACGGTGACGGGCCGCAGGGGCTCCGCGCCCGGTTCGGCTCCCGCCGCGGCCTCGGCCCGCGCGGCCAGGATCGTGCAGCCGATCCAGACCCATCCGGGCACGCGCCTCACCCGAAGACCTGCCGGGTGATGGTGCGGTACCAGTCGGCGGCGTGGAGGGCCTCCTGCTCGCGCAGGGCCATCGACGCGTCGACCGGGCTGATGCCGCCGGCCCCCTCCACGTCGGCGAGGACGCCGCCCGCCGGGTGGTAGACGCCCGCGATCGAGATGCCGTAGCCGGGCGCCACCAAGCTGTAGCAGGTGTTGATCAGCTTCGGCGTCTCGGGTGCGCGGCCAGCCAGGAGGTCGATCACCGCGTCGGCGCAGACCTTGGCCTGGGCGTTGGCCGAGAAAGCGGATTTCGGCATCGCCCCGGCGATGGCCGCGTCGCCGATGACGTGGATGCCGGGCACCAGCCGGGATTCGAAGGTGACGGGATCGATCGGGCACCAGCCGCTGCGGTCGGCGACGCCAGCGACGGCGGCGATCCGCCCTGCCCGCTGGGGCGGGATGATGCAGGCCACGTCGGCCTTGTAGTCCGAGAAGTCGGTGCGGACGATCATGGCGTCCGGGTCGACGGCAGTGACCTGTCCGCCCTCCGCCAGGGGGACGTATTCCAGTTGCGTCGGGTAGAGGGCCTTCCAGCCCGACTGGAACAGGCGCTGCTTCGAGAAGGTGTCCTTGGCGTCGAGGAGGATCAGCTTCGCGCGGGGCTTGGTGGTCTTGAGCACATGGGCGATCAGGCTCGCGCGCTCGTAGGGGCCGGGCGGGCAGCGATAGGGATTGCCCGGCACCGCCAGCACCACGGTGCCGCCCTCGGGCATCGCGGCGAGCTGCCGGGCGAGGAGCAGCGTCTGCTCGCCCGCCTTCCAGGCATGGGGCATGCGCTCGGCCGCCGCCGCGTCGTAGCCGGGAATGGCGTCGAAGCGCAGGTCGATCCCCGGCGAGAGCACGAGTCGGTCATAAGTGCGTGCGGTGCCGTCTGCGAGCGTCACCCGGCGTGCATCCGCGTCGATGCCGGTGGCAGCGGCGTGCACGATGCGGATGCCGGCACGGGCAAGGCCCTCGTAGCCGAACCGCTGCGCCGCCATCGGTTGGAGCCCGGCGATGACTTCGTTGCTGAACGGGCAGGAGACGTAGGTCGAATTCACCTCGACCAGGGTCACGTCGAGGCCGCCGCCGTGGAGCGCGCGTGCGGCGGTGGCGCCGCCGAAGCCGCCGCCGATCACCACGACCTTCGGCGCGGCCTGAGCCAGAGCCGGCCGCCCCAAAGCGAAGGCTGCCCCGGTGGCGAGGAACGCCCGGCGCGTCCGGCTCATGGCCGCTCCTGGCTCGTCTCGGGGGCGGCCGGACGCTGCCGCGACAGGTAGGCGGCGATCGCTCGGGACTCCTCCTCCGAGAAACCCCTGGCGATGCGGCTCATCACGCTCGCGGGTCGCACGCCCGAACGGTACTGGGCGAGCGCCGCCGCGATTTCGGCCTCCGGGCGACCGTCGATCGCCCCCATCGCGGCCCCCTCGGCGTGACACCCGGCGCAGGAGGAAGCCCCCGGCGGCGGGCGCTCCCTCGCCAGGACCATCCCGACGGACCCGGCGAGCAGCCAGGCCGCGAGCACAGCCGGGCGCATCACGCCCGGCGCAGGTCCGTGTTCTTCACCGGCATCTGGCGCACTCGCTTGCCGGTGGCCGCATAGATCGCGTTCAGCACAGCGGGGGCCGCCACCGCGATGGTGGGCTCGCCGACCCCACCCCAGAAGCCGCCCGACGGCATCACGATCGTCTCGACCACGGGCATCTCCTGAAGCCGCATCACGGGGTAGGTGTCGAAGTTCGTCTGCTCGATGCGGCCGTCCTTGACGGTGCATTCCTGGTAGAGCGCCGCGGACAGGCCGTACACGAAGGAACCCGCGATCTGGGCGTCGATCTGCTGTGGGTTGAGGGCATGGCCCGGATCGGTGGCCGCGACGATGCGGTGAACCTTGACCGTCCCATCCTCGCCGACGGAGACCTCGGCCACCGCTGCCACGTACGAGCCGAAGCCCATCATCTGGGCGAGACCCCGGTGGACGCCTGCGGGGGGCTTCGTGCCCCAGCCGGCCTTGTCCGCCACCGCCTGCAGCACCGCCCGGTGCTTGGGGTGCTGCTCCATCAGCTTCAGCCGGAAGGCCAGGGGATCCTGTCCCTCCGCATGGGCGAGCTCGTCCATGAAGCATTCGAGGTAGATCGCATTCGGGTTCATGTTCACGCCGCGCCAGAAGCCCGGCGGGACGTGCGGGTTGCGCATGGCGTGGTCGACCAAAATGTTCGGGATCGCGTAGCCAATCGCGGCCTCCGCGCCGCCGGCATTGAGCCCCTGGAACACCACCGGATCCTTGCCGTCCACCATCCGGTTCGGCGCCACCGAGACCAGGATCGATTGCCCCGAGATGCGCATGTGCAGCCCGGTGACGTTGCCGGCGTCGTCCAGCCCGGCGCGCATCCGGCATTGGGTGATCGGGTGGTAGCGCCCGTGGGTCATGTCCTCCTCGCGGGTCCAGATCAGCTTGATCGGGGTCCCGGGCATCTCCTTCGCGATGAGGACGGCTTGGCGCAGCCAGTCGTGGGTGGCGCCGCGCCGGCCGAAGCCGCCGCCGAGCAGGAGCTTGTAGACGTCGCACTGTTTCGCCGAGAGGCCGGCGGCCTCGGCCACGGCGGCGAGCGCCGCCTCGCCGTTCTGGGTCGGTGCCCAGGCCTCGCAGCGCTCCGGGGTCCAGCGCACCGTGGCGTTCATCGGCTCCATGGTGGCGTGGTTCTGGAAGGGGACGCCGTAGGTCGCCTCCACGACCCGGGCCGCGCCCTTCAGGGCGGTCGCGACGTCGCCGCCCTTGTTGCCCACATAGGCGTCCTCGGCGTCCAGGCCGTCGCGCAGGGTCGCCGCGATGGTCTCGCTCGAAACCTGGCCGTTCGGGCCTTCGTCCCAGACGATCGGCAGGGCCTCCACGGCGGTCTTGGCACGCCAGAAGGTGTCGGCGATGACCGCCACGCCGGTATCGCCCACCGCGACGACCTTCCTGACCCCGGGCATACCCTCGACAGCCTTGGCGTCGAAGCTCTTCACGGTGCCGCCGAAGACGGGGCAGTCGCGGATTGCCGCGTTCAGCAGGCCAGGCATGGTGAGATCGATGCCGTAGATCTGGCTGCCGTCGGTCTTCTCGACGGTATCGAGGCGCTTCACCGGCTTGCCGGCGATGGTCCAGTCCTTCGGATCCTTGAGGACGATGTCCTTCGGCGGCGTGACCTTGGCTGCCGCCATCGCCACCGCACCGAAGGTGGTGGTGCGGCCGGAGCCCCCATGGCTGATCACGCCCTTCTCGACCCGGCACTCCGAAGGAGCGACGCCCCAACCCTGGGCGGCGGCCTCGACCAGCATGATGCGGGCGGCGGCTCCCCCCTTGCGAACATAGTCCTGGGACTCGCGGATGCCGCGGCTGCCGCCCGTGCCGAAATCGCCCCAGACCCGGCCGCGGGCGACGTTCTGGCCCGGCGTGGGATACTCGGTGACCACCTTGCTCCAGTCGCAGCCGAGCTCCTCGGCGACGAGCTGGGCGAGGCCCGTGAGGGTGCCCTGGCCCATCTCGGATCGGGCGATGCGGATCACCACGGTCTCGTCCGGCTTGATCACCACCCAGGCATTGACCTCGGGCGCGAGCGCCGGCGGAGCCTCCTGCGCGGCAGCCTCGGGGAAGGGCACGTGAAATCCGAGACTGAGGCCGCCGGCGGCAACGGCGCCGGCCACGAAAGCGCGTCGGGAAGGCTTGTTCGCGAGGGCATTCATGGCTGTCTCCTCAACCGGCCTGGCCGCCATCGGCGGCGAGCTTGATGCCGGCCAGGACGCGGTTGTAGGTGCCGCAGCGGCAGATGTTGGTGATCTCGGAGCGGATCTGCGCCTCGCTCGGGTGCGGGTTCTGCGCCAGCAGCGCCGCCGACGCCATGATCATTCCAGACTGGCAGAAGCCGCATTGCGGCACGTCGAGTTCGGCCCAGGCCTTCTGCACCGGGTGCGAGCGATCCTTCGACAGGCCCTCGATCGTCACGATCTTCTGGTCAGGGGTGACGCTGGAGACCGGCATCGAACAGGAGCGCACCGCCGTGCCGTCGATATGCACCGTGCAGGCGCCGCACTGTGCGATGCCGCAGCCGTACTTGGTGCCAGTGAGGCCGGCCTGCTCGCGGATGACCCAGAGGAGCGGCGTGTCGGGTTCGGCCTCGACCTCGCGGATGGCGCCGTTCAAATTCAAACGGATCATGCGTTTCCTGCCGTGTTGCCCAGTCGTGAGTCGTGCTCCGCCGGATGTCCGCGGCGGCGGCCCCGTCTTTGGAATGGTTGTACGGTGCCGTGGTCGACCAAGTCCACAGGCATTTCTCGTCGCGAACCGTAGGCAGGTCGGCCCCTGCCATGGGATCTTCCAAATCCGCCCCGCGACCGATTATCTTCATACATTTCTGTTATTCAAATTTATCTTTGAATATTCATGAGATCTTGCCTCAACTCGGACCGCCTCCCAACCATTCGCATGGGATTTCGTCTAAAATAACGACTGAGTTTTGGCGAGAGGAGGGTCCTCCATGAGGCCCGGACTTCGATGCGCTTGAATCCGGTAGCCGTGATGCCGACGTACTGAAGATGTGGCCGCACGCGCCTGCGTCGGCTCCGACTTTCTAAAAGGCACCCCGCGGGCATCACGTGGTGCGACGTAATCGTGGGTGATCGCGTTCCATCAGAATGCAGATTTCCCCCCCCGATCGAAGTGCCTCCTTCCCAAGGTCCGCGCTCCGATAGGGGCTGGGCGGCTCGAGTCTCAACAGCTGCAACCGCCCAGCCCCGCCTTTCAGACCCGCGTCAGGCCGCGCGCATCCGACGGGACACACCGGCTCAGATTCCGGCGCCGCGCTCCGGGTCCGGTCCCTGCGGAATGAGCCGGTGATATTCACCCTCGGGCGGTCCGTTGCTGCTGGCGACGAGCGCCTGCACACTGAGGGTCGTGCCGAGGCGCTGGGATCCCAGGGTCTGGACCAGGAATGTGTGGGTGACGGGCATCTCATCCCCGCCCACCCGGTCATGCGACATGAGAATCCGCGAGCCAGACGGATTCGCAGGGGCCGGGTCGCATGCCCCCAGGGGGTGTGGCCGATCTGAACCTGAACGAAGCGGCGCGGGTCTCTCACGCCCCCGCCACGTTCTTCGGTAAGATCGGGGATCGCTTCCACCAGCGAAGGGCCCATTCACATCCGCGTGATACTTTCAGCCTGATCGGCACAGTCAGGCCTGTCACTGATATTTGTTGATGCGCCGGCGTTCGCCTTGTTAAAGCAGGCCCATTCGCCCCCCCTGGCGAGAGGGCGAGGTCGGTACCCGCGGGCAGACCCGGCCAACGCGGGCACCTCCCCACCTGTCTTCATGTTAGTAGGTGAGGATTGCGCGGTCCGGCCGGTCTACGGAGTTCCGATGCGTCACTCCTGCCCACGCCAAACCTGCCCGAGAAAGGCACTTGCGCAATGAGCCTTGCCGCCGGCACCGATCTCAGCCTGCTCGTTCGAAAATTGGAGACGATCATCACCGTCTCGGACCTCGAGCGTCGGGCGATCGAACGCCTGCCGGTCACGCGCCGGCAATTGAGCGCCCATCAGGACATCGTGCGCGACGGCGACCATCCCAAGCAATGCTGCCTCCTGCTCGAAGGGTGGGCCTTCCGCTACAAGCTCCTCGACGAGGGCAAGCGGCAGATCCTGTCGGTCCACATCCCCGGGGACATCCCCGACCTGCAGAGCCTGCACCTGCCGGTGATGGATCATAGCCTCAGCACCCTGACGGCCTGCACCCTGGCCTTCATCCCGCACGAGGCGATGCTCGACCTCACCCGCAACCATCCCGGCATCACGGCCGCCCTCTGGCGGGATACCCTCGTGGACGCGGCGATCTTCCGGGAGTGGATGACCAATATCGGACGCCGCTCGACGCTCGGCCGGATCACGCACCTGTTCTGCGAGATCTACCTGAAGTTGCACGGCATGGGACTGGCGCGGGACTTCGCCTGCGAGATGCCCCTCACCCAGGGTGACATCGCCGATGCGATCGGCGTCTCGAACGTCCACGTCAACCGCGTCCTACAGGATCTGCGCGGCCAGGGACTGCTGACCCTTCAGGGGCAGCGCCTCGTCATCCACGACTGGGACGCACTGACGAACCGCGCGGAATTCGACCCAGCCTACCTGCATCAGAAGCGGCCACCCGGCCCATGACGCTGAGCCTCCAGTCCGTCCGGATCCGGACAGGGAGCAGCGACGAGGAAGGCCGGCTGGTCATGGACGAGGGGCTCCTCGTCGCGATCCTGATCCAACTCTCGGCCGACCATGGCGCGGAGGCCGGACACTGGTTCCTGGAGGTGGGTTTCGGCAACCTCGGTTCTCCGAGGCCGGCGCCTTTCCGCGATCTGGCTGCAGCGCTGGCCTGGATCGCGACGCAGGCGGACACGCGGTCCGGCGAGGGCGTGCGCGACGGGGTCCGCAGGCCGTGAATTTCCGGTTCCGGGCGCATTCGGCGCTGCGCCCCACGGGCGGGCCGCTCCGGACGAGGATCTCAGGTCAGCCGAAGCCGATGGCCGTCCGGGTCTCGGAGGTGGCGGGGCGCGCCATCGGCGCCGGCGAAGACCAGGACGGTGGCGGCGATGTCGCGGTCGTCGCAGACGTGACCGCCGCGGGAAAATTCGCCTGCATAGTCAAGGAGTTCGACGTGCGGTGTCGGTGCCCCCGGCGGCCTCAGGCCCGTCACGGTGACGTGCGGGTCCGGCACGCCGTCGAGGCGGGCCTGCGCGGGACCGACATTGGTGGAGCGCGACGCCGCCCTGAAGCCGAGGCCCGCGTAGAAGGCGAGGCTGGCGGCGGTATCCGTCACCGAGATCGCCGAATGGTCGAGGCCGAGGCAGGGATCGGGGCCGCCGCCGCGCCAGGCCTCCGGTACCTGCCCGGGGGGAAACGCAAGGAATTCAAGGGGATGACCCTCGGGGTCGCGGAACTTGAAGGCGGTGACGCCGCCCGAGGCCGCCGGCAGGCGCTCCGGCCCGGCCGTGGAGATCGGGCGCCAGCCCGGCGTCGCCGACAGGCGTGAGACCGCGGCCGCCATGTCCGAGACCACGATGGCGATGTGCTGGAACAGGGGGCTCCAGCCCGGCACGACGTCGGGATAGGGCCGCCCCGGACGGTCGAACCCGACGAGGTCGACGGCCTGCGCGCCGAGCCGGAGGGACACGACGGTTTCGCCAAAAGTGGTTCGCCGGTCGACCAGAGGTCGTGTCGAGGTCACGCGGGTAAACCCGAGCGCCGCCGTGAAATACCGCGCCAGCGTTTCAGGATCGGCGCTGACGAGGCGAATCCGGTCCAGGCGCAGCGGTCCGGCCCCGCTATCCGGCTTCACGTCCCCCGTCATGGGGTCTGCACACCGCGCCGGTTGAGGAAGATCGCGTAGAGGGTGTGCGAGCCGCCGATGAACAGGCGGTTCTTCATCCGGCCGCCGAAGGTCAGGTTCGAGACCCGGTGGGGCACGAAGATCTTGCCCATCAGGTGGCCGGAGGGATCGATGCAGTGGACGCCGTCGGCGGCGCTGCTCCAGACGTTGCCGTCCTCGTCGACCCGCATCCCGTCGCAGTAGCCGGGGGCGACGGTGTGGAAGACCCCGCCCCCCGAGAGCGCGAAGTCGGAGCCGACGTCGAAGACACGGATGTACTGGCGCGGGTTCGGCCGGCTCTGGTCGCCGGTCTCGGCCACGTAGAGCCTCCGCTCGTCGGGGGAAAAGGCGAGCCCGTTCGGCCCGTCGAAATCGGTGGCCATGGCGCGCACGGCGCCCGAATCCGGGTCCAGGCGGTAGAGGGCCGGCGGCTGCTCGGAGGTCTGGCGCCCACCCTCGTAGTCGGTGGCGATGCCGTAGACCGGGTCGGTGAACCAGATCCCGCCGTCGGAGGCCACCACCACGTCGTTGGGGGCGTTGAGGCGGCGCCCGGCATGGTGGGTGGCGAGGGTGGTGACGGCGCCGTCGTATTCGGTGCGGGTGAGGCAGCGGTTCCGGTGCGAGCAGGCGATCAGCCGGCCCTGGCGGTCGCGGGTCTGGCCGTTGGCGAAGTGCGAGGGCGCCCGGTAGACCGAGAGCCCCTCCGCCTCGCTCCAGCGCAGGGTGCGGTCGCGGGGCAGGTCCTGGAACAGCAGGCAGTCGGCATCCCCGAACCAGACCGGCCCCTCGATCCAGCGGAAGCCGGTGGCGATCTCCTCCAGTTCGGCATTGCCCAGCAGGTATCCGGCAAAGCGCGGATCGACGACCTCGAACCCCGGATCTTCGCGCGTGGACGCCATGGGGCTACCGGAACCGGCACGGGGTGGCGACGGTGGGCGGCGCATCGAACTGCACCACCATCAGCACGGCGGGTTCAGGCCCGACCGTGCCGGAGAGGTGCCCCTGGCGCCCGTCCACCGCCTTCGTGTTCTGGTCCTCCCCGAAGGAGATCTCGCCGGGCCCCATCTCGACCCGGGTGCCGTCCATGGATTCGACGAACCAGCGCCCCGAGAGCGGGATGATCCATTGGGGCTTCGGGTTCTCGTGCCAGGCGCCGGTCCAGCCCACCGGCTGCACCGTGACCATCACGGTGGCGCCGTCATGGGTCTTGGTGCCCTGCCATTGCGGATCGGCCGGCGGCTGCATCGACTTCATGTCGAAATCGGTCAGGGCGCAGCGGGTCTGGTGGCTGACGCCCTCGGCGTCGGTCCAGAGGTGCCAGTAGGGCACGCGGGGTTTTTCGGGGGCGGTCTCGTCGCTCATGGGCTCGTCCTGACGGGGGTGGAAACGGGGGTGGTGCGGTAGGGCTGCGAGGAGGCCAGCGGGTCGGCCAGGAAGAGCCGCACCGTGTCGGCCCCGGTGCCGAAGGTGATGAGCAGAAACCCGCCGGCGAGGGCGATGTTCTTGAGGAAGTCCCAGAACAGGCCCCGGCCCTCGCTGTCGCCGCCGGCCCAGAAGTCGCCCGGGCGCCAGAACTGCTTCCACAGGAGGGCGGTGACGCCGCAATAGCCGGCGAGCACGAAGGCCGCGGCCCGGTCGGCGATGCCGGTGAGGATGCCGGCCGACATCACCACCTCGACGAACAGCCCCGCGAGGATGAGGGCGCGGGCGAGCCCGGTGCTGGCGACGCGCTCGCGGGCCTGGCCGACCGCGCCCCGAAAATTCAGGATCTTGTCCAGCGCACTGAAGGGCAGGAACAGCAGGACCAGGAGGAGCCGGACCGCGAAGGCGATACCGATGCTAATTGCGACCAAGATCCGGTCCTGACCTGAGAGGTGGGCGACCCGCCGGGATGGGATGGCTCGGCAGAACGTGATGCCATCGGCGGTTGAACGCGGCACCCGCGCGGGGGTTCAAACGTTCGGAGCATCGGATGCTGCACCGCGGCGCGCGATCGTGGCGCAAGCGAGGCTCCGGTGCCGGCATCCGCGAACCGACCCGCCCGCGGCGCAGGATTCCGAAGGACGCCCCATGGAAACCCCCATGAATCAGGACCATTACGACGTGGTGATCGTGGGCTCGGGGCCGGGCGGCGGCACCATGGCCTGGCGCCTCGCCCAGACCGGCAAGCGGGTGCTGCTCCTGGAGCGCGGCGGCTACCTGCCGCGGGAGCGCGAGAACTGGGACAGTCAGGCGGTCTTCGTGGATGCGCGCTACCAGGCGCCCGAGACCTGGTACGGCGCCGACGGGCGCACCTTCCACCCGGGCCTGCACTACTACGTGGGCGGCAACAGCAAGGTCTACGGCTCGGTGCTGCTGCGCCTGCGCGCCCGCGACTTCGACGTGGTGCGCCACCCCGACGGCGAGGCGCCGGAATGGCCGGTGAAGTACGACACCTTCGCGCCCTACTACCAGGCGGCGGAGGAGCTCTTCCACGTCCACGGCCTGCGCGGCGAGGACCCGACCGAGCCTCCGGCGGACAAGCCCTACGCCTACCCGCCGGTCTCCCACGAGCCGCGCATCCAGGAGCTGTTCGACGGCTTGAAGCGCGAGGGGCACCGGCCCTTCCACCTGCCGGTGGGCGTGCTCCTCGACGAGCGCGACGGGAAGGCCCTGCCGCACTCGGCCTGCATCCGCTGCGACGCCTTCGACGGCTATCCCTGCCTGACCAACGGCAAGGCCGATGCGCAGATCATCTGCGTCGACCCGGCCCTGGCCCGGCACCCGAACCTCACCCTGTGGACCGGCGCCTATGTCGAGCGCCTCCTCACCAGCCCGAGCGGGCGGGCGATCACCGGCGTCGAGCTCGTGCGCGACGGGCAGAGCCGGACGGTCTCGGGCGACATCGTGGTGGTGGCCTGCGGCGCCCTCTCCTCGGCCCTGCTGATGCTGCGCTCGGCCAACGAGGCGCACCCGCACGGCCTCGCCAACGGCTCCGGCCAGGTCGGGCGCAACTACATGCGCCACAACAACGCCACGGTGCTGGCGGTCTCGCGCACCCCGAACCCGACGAAGTTCCAGAAGACCCTTGGGCTCAACGACTTCTACTTCGGTTCGGACGACTGGGACTTTCCGCTGGGCCACATCCAGATGGTCGGCAAGTCCGACGGCACCCAGATCCACGGCGAGGGCCTGCCGGGCTTCCTGCAATGGTTTCCCGAAAAGCCCTTCGACTGGATCGCGAAGCATTCCCTCGACTTCTGGCTGACCTCGGAGGACCTGCCCCGGCCGGAGAACCGGATCTTCTACGAGGGCGGCCGGGTCCGCCTCGACCTCACCGAGAGCAACATGGAGGGGCATACCCGCCTGAAGCAGAAGCTGCGCGACCTCTGCGGCAAGCTCGACGTGCACCCGCACCTGTTCGACCGCTCGCTCTATCTCGGCAAGGACACGCCCATCGGCGGCACCGCGCACCAGGCCGGGACGCTGCGCTTCGGCACGGACCCGGCCACCTCCGTGCTCGACCTCGATTGCCGGGCCCACGGCATCGACAACCTCTACGTCACCGATGCGAGCTTCTTCCCCTCGATCGGGGCCGTGAACCCGACCCTGACCATCATCGCCAACGCCCTGCGGGTCGGCGACACCATCGCGGGGCGGCTGTGACCAGCCTGCCCGCGCGCCTCCTCGCCCTGGCGATCCGCCTCACCGGGCGGCGGCGCAGCTTCGCCCAGGCGGAGCGCGACCCCGAGGCGGCGGTGGCCCGGCGCCCGCGGCCGGCCCGGCCGACGCCCGCCCTGCGCCGGACCCTGGCGGTGACCTGGGAGACCCGCGACGGCTTCGAGGTCTACACCCTGGCGCCGCGCACGGGGGCACGGGCGCCGCGCGCAGGGGCACGGGCGCCGCGCACGGGGGCCGGGGCACCCGGCCAGGGAGCCCGCACGGGGCGGGTGATCTACCTGCACGGGGGCGCCTATACGAGCCCGATCACCCGCCTCCACTGGCGCTTCCTCGCGCGGCTGGTCTCGGCCACGGGCCTCACCGTCACGGTGCCGCTCTACCCGCTGACGCCGGAGCATGCCTGCGCGCAGGCGAGCGCCTTCGCGATGGCGGTCTACCGGGCCTGCGCCGAGGCCGATCCGGGCGCGCCGATCGCCCTGATGGGCGATTCGGCCGGAGGCGGCCTCGCTCTGTCCCTGGCGATGCAGGTGCGGGAGACCGGCGGCGCAGGCAACCTGCCCGGTCCCGCCGGCCTCGTCCTGATCTCGCCCTGGCTCGACGTCACCACCGCCGACCCGTCCCAGGCCCGGATCGAACCCCGGGACGTGATGCTGATGCGCCCGGGCGTGCGGACCCTCGGGCGCTGGTACGCAGGCGACTGGGACCTCACGGACGAGCGGGTCAGCCCCCTCTTCGGCACCCTGCGGGGCCTGCCGCCGATCGAACTCTTCTGCGGCACCCACGACATCCTGGTGGCCGATGCCCGCCGCCTCGCCGCCCTCGCCCGGGCGGAGGAGGCCCCCCTCGCCTATCACGAGGAGCCCGGCCTGATGCACGTCTACCCGCTGCTGGGCCTGCCGGAATCCCGCCGGGCCGAGGCGCGGATCTGGGATTTTTTGGGGGACCGGATGGGCCAGGGGTGAGGGGTTGGATGTGGGGCGAGTGACGGGCGCTTCTGTATGGCAATGAGACGTCGCGGCGGCCCGTTTCGGATCGAGGGCGGGTGTTAGGCCCGCCCCTCTGCGTCGGTGATGGGTGGGAAGCCGCCCTTGGCCTTTCTCGCCGAAGCGGACATTCCTCTCCACACTTAAACCTCACCCTGAGCGCTGATCCACTCTGTTGCTAAAACGGACGTAACAAGTGCTTTCGTACGGTTCGCTCGCAATGCTTCGAAAAACCAGATTTCGCTTGGCGTTATAGGACAATAATGAATCTGAAAACCTCAAGTTTCAAGGATACCGTTCCCAAACAAGCGTGATTACGCTCATCTTGCCGTCGACATTGAACTTAAAGGGCGGAGTGACCAGTATGAGTTTATTATCGCTGTACTCCACTTCTCTGACCTGTGACGTACCTGTCCAAACCTCATTCCACGACGTATCAATGGCATGTGTGACTTTCTTGCCGTCGAATTTAAAGGTGCCTGCGTAAGCAAAGAACGTCTTGTGGAGGCGGACCCGATCCTCATCCGTCATCTTATCGTTTGCCGCAGGTTTTTCGCGACCCTCGAAAGCGCAAATCACCATCATGCGCCCGTCTTTCCCATAGTTGATCCAGCCGGTTGGCCGAGGACCACCATAGGCGTCGATTACCTCATTGGTATCCACGATCTTCCGGGTAGCACTCGAAAGGCGCCACGTCCCGTGGATGTCCTGTGTATCCAATGCGAAGGCTCCGGAAGCGCTTACGAAGCACGCCACGGCTGTAGCAACTATTCTCATATGCTGCTCCTGTTGCTGTCAATTCGCAGCATGCGAACCACAGCACTATGGATGGATACTTTACTCACATCCACTCTATCGAATGACTGGGACCGAGAATTGTCATTCGAAACCAGTTTGGCAGAACTCCACCCGTGCCGGCCGTAGGCTTCTGTCTAATTAGCAACCTGGAAGCGGACGTTGTCGGCTTCTGCAAAGGGTCGGAAGCCGACCTCCCCGGCAGTCAGATCCCGCCACCCCGCGCCCCCTCGGCAACGGAGCGTCAACGCCTCTCGGGCTTCAGTGGCCGGATGGCATCCTCCGCACCCAGTCCCGCCCCGCTCCCCGCCGACGCCCTGGCGTTTCCCGGGGACGCGGCCCTGCGCGCCGAAGCCCGGGCGTGGCAGGACGAACTCGCGCGGGAGCGGCGCCTCTCGCCCAACACCGTCGAGGCCTATGCCCGGGACCTGCGCCAGTTCCTGGCCCATCGCGCCGGGCGGCACGGCCCGCCCGGCATCGCCCAGCTCGTCGCCCTGAAACCGCGCGACGTGCGCGCCTTCATGGCCGCGCGCCGGGCGGACGGGGTCGGCGGGCGCTCGCTGATGCGGGCGCTGGCGGGCCTGCGCTCCTTCGCCCGCCACCTCGAGCGCCAGGGCCACGGCACCGTGGCAGCCTTGGGCGCCGTGCGCTCGCCCAAGGTGGAGCGGCGCCTGCCGCGCCCGATCCCCATCGACGCCGCCCGGGCGATGACCGGGCCGGAGCTGCGGGCCGGCGAGACCCGCGAACCCTGGGTGCTGGCGCGCGACGCCGCCGTGCTGGCCCTGCTCTACGGCTCGGGCCTGCGCATCTCGGAGGCACTCGGGATCCGGGCGAAGGACGCGCCCGTGCCGGGCACCGATTCCGTCACCGTGCTCGGCAAGGGCGGCAAGACCCGGATGGTGCCGGTGCTGCCGGTGGTCGCGGCGGCGGTGGCCGACTACGTGGCGGCCTGTCCCTACGCCCTGGCGCCGGACGGCCCGCTCTTCGTCGGCGCCAAGGGCGGCCCGCTCTCGCCGCGGATCATCCAGTACGCCGTGGCGGCGATGCGGGGCGGGCTGGGCCTGCCCCCGAGCGCGACGCCGCACGCCCTGCGCCACTCCTTCGCCACCCACCTCCTGGCGCGCCAGGGCGAATTGCGGGCGATCCAGGAGCTGCTCGGCCACGCCTCCCTCGCCACGACGCAGCTCTACACCAAGGTCGACGCCGCCCGCCTGATGGAGGCCTTCGACGCCGCCCATCCCCGCGCCGGCGCCGCCCGGGCCGCGGCCCTGCGCGCGAAAAGCCGTGCGCCCGGTCCCCCACCCGCGCTAGGACCGGCGGCATGATCCGGCTCCCCGCGCCCCCGACATGACCCAGGACCCGTTGGCCGACCCGCTGGCCGCCCTGCTGGCCTCCCTGCGCCGGGGCGACTGCGCCGGGGCCCGGGCCCTGCGCTTTCCCCCCGGCCTCGCCGAATTCCCGCCCGAGGTCTTCGGCCTCGCCGACACCCTCGAGCTCCTCGACCTCAGCGGCAGCCACCTCGACGCGCTGCCGGCGGATCTCGGCCGCCTGCGGCACCTGCGCGTGCTGTTCTGCTCGGGCAGCCGCTTCACCCGCCTGCCGCCGGTCCTGGGGGATTGCCCGTCCCTGAGCCAGGTCGGCTTTCGCGGCACCGGGCTCGAGGAGGTGCCGGGCGAGGCCCTGCCCCCGGCCCTGCGCTGGCTCACCCTCACGGACAACCGGATCGCCGCCCTGCCGGACGCCCTCGGGCAGCGCCCGCACCTGCAGAAGCTCATGCTCTCGGGCAACGCCCTGACCCAGCTGCCCGAGAGCCTGGCGGGGGCGCCGAACCTGGAGCTGGTGCGGCTGGCCGCCAACCGCCTGGAGGCGCTGCCGCCCTGGCTGACCACCCTGCCGGCCCTGGCCTGGACCTCCTTCGCGGGCAATCCCGTCGATGACGCGCCCGGGCGCCGCGACGTGCCGGGCGTGCCCTGGCGCGATCTCGAACCGGGCGACCTCCTCGGCGAGGGCGCCTCGGGCCGCGTGCATCGGGCGCTCTGGCGCCGGGGCGGGGCCCCGGCCGAGGCGGTCGCCCTGAAGCTGTTCAAGGGTGCCATGACCAGCGACGGCCTGCCCGAGCGCGAGATGGCGGCCTGCCTCGCGGCCGGCGCGCACCCGCACCTCACCGGCGCCCTGGGGCGCCTCGTCGACCACCCGGCGGGCGCGGAGGGGCTGCTGATGCCGCTGCTGCCGGCGGACTGGCGGGTGCTCGCCGGGCCGCCGAGCCT
>NZ_LMMK01000045.1:61249-94764 GCF_001422795.1 Methylobacterium sp. Leaf88
GCCCTGACGCCGGCGGCGGCCCTGCGCATCGCCGGCGCCGCCGCGGAGGCCTGCGCCCATCTCCACGCCCGCGGCATCCTGCACGGCGACCTCTACGGCCACAACATCCTGTGGGACGGCACGGACGGCGCCGCCGTCGTCAGCGATTTCGGCGCCGCCTCGACCCTGCCCGCGGGGCCGGCCGGCGCGGCCCTGCGCCGGATCGAGATGCGGGCCTGGGGGCTGCTCCTGGGCGAGCTCCTCACCCTGGCGCGCCTCGATTCCGGCCCCTGGCGCGACCTGGAACGGGCCTGCACGGGGCCCGACATCGCGGCGCGCCCGGACTTTTCGGATCTCCTCGCCCTTCTGCCGGCCGCGACGACGGGGGCCGGCCGCGACGACTGATGTGCGGAAAGCACAGGCGCCGCCCGGCGCAAGTCCCGGCGGGCCGAACCCGCGCCCCGGCCCGAAGCGGCCCCGATTTCGTCACGGTGGCCCGCCAGGGACCGCAGCCGGAATCAAGGGATGACGGGGATCATGAAGGCATTTACTTCCGCGTTGCTGCTCCTCGGCGCCCTCGCGGCCCCGCAGGCCGCGATGGCCGCGAGCAAGACCACGGTGGGCGTCGGCACCGGCGCGGTGGCGGGCGCCCTGGTGGGCGGACCGGTGGGGGCGGTCGTGGGCGGCATCGTCGGCGGCTATATCGGCGCCACCGCCGAGAGCCCCCGCCCGCGCCGCCGCCGGGTGCGCGCCGCCCGGCGGGCCGCGGTCGCCCCGCCCAAGCTGCGGGTGGCCGAGGAGCGTGCCGCGCCGGTCCGCCCCGCCGCCCCGGCCGCCACCGGCAGCCTCGCCCCGGTCACCACCGCCCCCGCCGCGACCACCTGGCAGAACCCGCGCTAGCGGTTGTCCGGGATTCGGGGAAACCGGTTCTCCCGAAAAGACCAACGACCGGACAGGACTCGAGGGTCTGTCGGGTTCAGGATGAGCCTGACAGTCCCTCGAGGGACGGCCTTCGAGGCCCGGGACGCGCCCCGGCCGACCGTCCGCTCTTGGGGCGCACCGCCATGACGTCGGACATTGGCCGTCCGATCGAGCGGTGCTCGCTCAGGGCGCGGGAGCGTGGGCGGGACGGGATGGGCCTCAGGCCGCCTCGCCCGAGGCCTGAACCCGCGCGCCGCCGAACACGACCGCCTGCCGCAACGGCGCTCGCGACAGGCCGTAGATCAGGCGTGGCTCCGCCGGCGCGCTGACCGCCTCCAACGCGGCGCGATGCTCCGCGGCGAGCACGACATCGAGCGCCGCGATGTTGTCGGCCACCTGCGCCGGTCGGCTCACGCCCATCAGCGTCGCGGTCACACCCGGTCGCCCCATCACCCAGGCGAGCGCCACGCGCGCCGGCGATTGCCCGATGGCCTCCGCCACCCGGCGCACCGCTTCGACGATGGTCCAGTTGCGCGGCGTGAACAGGCTGTCGCCGAACGGATTGGCCCCATCGAGCCGCTTGTCGCCGGCGGGACGCGCCTCGCCCGACGCCGCCGCATCCCTCGGCAGGCCGCCCGCGCGGGGTCCGGCCGCTTCCACCGTCGCGCGGTCGTACGTGCCGCTCAGCAGCCCGTAGGCGAGCGGCGACCACGGCACCACGCCCAGGCCGAATGCGGCGGCGAGCGGGATGTGCTCGTCCTCCACGTCCCGGTTCACGAGGGCGTAGAAGTACTGCAGGGCGATCGGCCCCGGCAGCCCGCGTCGTGCGGCCAGCGTCGCGAGCGTGGCAACGTACCAGGCGGGCGTGTTCGACACGCCCCAATAGCGAACCTTCCCGGCGCGCACGAGACCGGCCATCGTCTCCAGCAACTCCTCGGCCGGCGTGACCCCGTCCCACACATGCACCCAGTAGAGGTCGACGTAGTCGGTTCGCAGACGGCGCAGCGAGCCTTCCAGCGCCGCGTGGACGTGCTTGGCACCGTTGCCGCCCGCATGCGGACCGTTGCCCGTCGCGAACCCCGACTTGGTCGAGAGGACGATCCCGTCCCGCATGCCGGACGCGCGGATGAAGCGCCCGAGCATCGCCTCGCCCTCGCCCCCGGCATACACGTCGGCCGTGTCCACGAAGTTGCCGCCCCGCTCCCGATAGGCGTCGAACACGGCGCGGCTGCCGGCCTCGTCCAGCCCCCAGCGCGCCGTCCCGAAGGTCATGGTGCCGAGCGCGAGGGGACTGACCGCCAGGCCGGAGCGGCCGAGCGTACGGTAATGCGTGAGGTCCATTGTTGCATATCCTTGCAGCTATCACCCAGGATAAGGCCACCGGCCCAGGGGGATTAGCCGGATTCATCGGCAAGGGTCTGTGAGTGGAATTCAGCAATGCGACGAGGCACACTCGATGATCTCGCGGCCTTCGCGGCGGTCGCGCGCACCTGCAGCTTCACGCGTGCGGCGGCGGAACTCGGCCTGTCGCCCTCGGCGCTCAGCCACGCCGTCCGCGGGCTGGAGGAACGGCTCGGGGTTCGGCTGCTGGCGCGCACCACGCGCAGCGTCGCGCCGACGCCGGCGGGCGAGCGGCTCGTGCGGTCGCTGGCCCCGGCGCTGGCGGAGATCGAAGGCGGCCTTGCAGCCCTCGCCGACTGGCGCGGTGCGCCGTCCGGTGCGCTCCGGCTGACGACCTTCTCCTCGGCCGCACGCCGCGTGCTCGAGCCAACCCTGCCGCGCTTCCTCCTCGACCATCCGGCCGTCTCGGTCGAGGTCGTCATCGACGATCGCCTGGCCGACATCGTCGCGGACCGGTTCGACGCCGGCATCCGCTTCGGCGAGTCGGTGGAGCGGGACATGGTGGCGGTGCGGCTGGGGCCGGACCTGCGCACGGTGGTGGTCGGCACGCCCGCCTATTTCGCGCGCCATCCGCGGCCCGAGACGCCGGCCGACCTGGACGCGCACAACTGCGTCAACTACCGGCTGGTCGGCGGCGGGGGATTGCTGCCGTGGGAGTTCGCGCGCGACGGCCAGGAGGTGCGCGTGCGGGCCAAGGGGCAGCTCATCGTCAACGATGCGGACCTGTCGGGGGCCGCGGTGCGGGCCGGGGCCGGGCTCGGCTACATGCTGGAGGAGGACGTGGCCGCCGACATCGCGGCGGGCCGCCTCGTGCAGGTTCTGGCGGACTGGTGCACGCCCTTCCCCGGCTACCACCTCTACCATCCGAGCCGGCAGGCGACGCCGACGCTTCGCGCCCTGATCGACGCCCTGCGTCGGCCCGAAGCCTGACCGGCCGGGGTCCGGCGCGACGCGGGTGTCCTCGCGACCGCTTCGTCGCGATCTCGCCACAGGGCGCTCCGCCGGCCTTCCGGCCGCCGGAGCGCGGGGCGGGCCGACGAGGTCCGGCCCGACCCGGACCGGACCGGGCGTCAGGCGCCGCCCACCCGGGCGGCCGCCCCGCGGCCCCCGTCACCCCCTCAGGCGCCGCCCCACTGCATGGTCAGGCCGCCGTCGACCACCAGGGTGTGGCCGGTGACGTAGTCGGCATCGTCCGAGGCGAGGTAGAGGATCGCCTTGGCGATCTCGTCGGGCTGGCCGGCCCGGTGCCACGGGATGCGCTCCAGGGACTGGGCGAACTTGTCCGGGTTCTCGAAGCGGTCGGCGGTCATCGGCGTCTCGATCAGGCCGGGCGCCACGTTGTTGACGTTGATCCGATCCTCGGCGAGCTCCCGCGCCAGGCTGCGGCACAGCGAGCCGACGCCCGCCTTCGACATGCCGTAGGGGGCACTCTCCGGGGTGGGCAGGTGCTGGGCCACCGAGGAGACGATGACGATCTTGCCGCGCCCGCCCTGGGCCCGGCGGACCTTGATGAAGGCCCGGGCGCAGAAGACCGGGGCCATCAGGTTGACGCGCAGGATCTGCTCGAGCTTGCCGTCGTCCATCTCGGCCACCGGCATGCCGCTCATCGCCTGGCCGGCATTGTTCACCAGGATGTCGAGCACGCCGAGATCCTGCGCGACCCGCGCGAAGGTCGCCGCCACCGAGGCCGGATCGCCGACATCGTTCTGGATCACGAGGCAGCGGCGGCCCGCCGCCTCGACCCGGCGCGCGGTCTCGCGGGCACCGTCCGCGTCGGTGTTGTAGGTGATCGCCACGTCGGCGCCCTGGCGGGCGAACAGCTCGGCCGTCGCCTGTCCGATTCCCGAATCCGCGCCCGTGATCAGCGCGCGTTTGCCTTCCAGCGTCATGTGAGCCCGTCTCCTCGCACCGTTCGAATCGATGCGGGGACAAGGGACCGGCGCCCGGCCCTGTTCCGGGCCGCGACGCCGGATCACGGGCGCCCGTGCGGGCGTGCGCCCCTCAGGTGACGACGCTCGGCGCGGCGCGGCCGGTGAGCGCGGCGATGTCGGCCAGCGCGTTGGCCACCGCCACCACCGGGGCCAGCACCTCCGCCACCGGCAATTCGAGCCGGTCTGGGGCGGCTTCGTAGCGCTCGATATAGACCCGCAGGGTCGCCCCCGCCGTGCCGGTGCCGGAGAGGCGGTAGACCACCCGGGCGTCCTCCGCGAAGGTGACGCGCACGCCCTGCTGCTCGGTGACGGAGCCGTCGACGGGATCGACGTAGCGGAAGTCGTCCGCCGCCGCGACGGTGAGGCCGCCGAGCTTGCTGCCCGGCAGCGTGGCGAGCTTGGCCCGCAGGCCCTCCATCAGGCCCTTGGCGGCCCCGGCGTCGATCTCCTCGTAATCGTGTCGGGTGTAGTAGTCGCGCCCGAACGCGGCCCAGTGCCCCCGCACGACGTCCTGGGCCGGCTTGCCCGTGACCGCCAGGATGTTCAGCCAGATCAGCACGGCCCAGAGCCCGTCCTTCTCGCGGACGTGGTTCGAGCCGGTGCCGGCGCTCTCCTCGCCGCAGAGGGTGATGAGGCCGGCATCGAGCAGGTTGCCGAAGAACTTCCAGCCGGTGGGGGTCTCGTAGGCCGCGATGCCGAGCGACGCCGCCACCCGATCCAGAGCCCGACTCGTCGGCATCGAGCGGGCGACGCCCGCGAGCCCCTGAGCGTAGCCGGGGGCGAGGTGGGCGTGGGCGGCCAGGATCGCCAGGCTGTCGCTCGGGGTCACGAACAGGCCGGGGGCCACGATCATGTTGCGGTCGCCGTCGCCGTCCGAGGCCGCGCCGAGGTTCGGCGCGTCGGCGCTCAGCATCAGCGCGTAGAGGTCGTGGGCGTGGACCGGGTTCGGGTCCGGGTGGTGGCCGCCGAAATCCTCCCGCGGCGTGCCGTTGAGGACGGTGCCCGGCTCGGCGCCGAACACGCCCTCCAGGATGGCGTGGGCGTAGGGGCCGGTGACCGCGCTCATGGCGTCGAAGCGCATGCGGAAGCCGCCGGCGAACAGGCGCGTGATCGCGTCGAAGTCGATGAGTTCGCGCATCAGCGCGAGGTAGTCGGCGACGGGGTCGATCACCGCGACGGTCATGTCGCCGATCCGGGTCTCGCCGATCGTGTCGAGGTCGAGGTCGGGCCCGGCGACGATCCGGTATTCGGTCAGCGCCTTGGTGCGCGCGTGGATCGCCGCCGTGACGCTTTCGGGGGCCGGGCCGCCATTGGCGGTGTTGAACTTGATGCCGAAATCACCCTCGGGGCCACCCGGGTTGTGGCTCGCCGACAGGATGATGCCGCCGATGGCGCCGTGCTTGCGGATGACGCAGGAGGCGGCCGGGGTCGAGAGCAGGCCGCCCTGGCCCACCAGCACGCGGGCGAAGCCGTTGGCGGCGGCGATCCTCAGGGTGGTCTGCACCACCTGGCGGTTCAGGAAGCGCCCGTCGCCGCCGAGCACCAGGGTGGCGCCCGCCCGATCGGGAATGCAGTCGACGATCGCCTGGACGAAGTTCTCGACGTAATGCGCCTGCTGGAAGACCGGCACCTTCTTGCGCAGGCCGGACGTGCCCGGCTTCTGGTCGTCGTAGGGCGTCGTCGGGACGGTCGTTGCGGACATCGTTCAAGCACTCCTGAATCGCCGCGCTCAAGAACGCGGTTTGCCGCTGCGGGTCAATCGGCGCCGGCCCGCAGGGGAGCCGGCCTTCGGGGCAAGCTTCGCGCCGATGGGGGGGCGACCACGCACGCTTCGGACAGCGTCGCGGACGGGGATGGTCTTCAGAGAGCGATGACAACGCCAGCGTTCCCGAAGCACATCCGCCTTGCCGCGTCGCGGATTCCATGCTTCCTGGATCTCGGCCAGGTGGGTGAGTGTCGAGCCAGGATCCCCGCAAGGATTCGTACGTCCGGTTCAAATCCGGACCCCGGCCTCCATCCTGAACGACCAGCCCCCTCGCGGCGCGTCTTCGAGGTTCGCCCTCCCCCCCAAGGGCGGACGACCGGGCCTGAACGCCGGCCGCCGCAACGCCCCTTGCCGACGTCGCCTTTCGCAGCCGCGTCCCGACGCTGCGCGCCGGGATGAATCCCGGTCCTGAGACGTGTTGCCCTGGGAACGATCCCAAACGGTCAAGATTTGTCCTTCACGAATTCGCGTGTGAGGACCGTGCATGGAATGCCCCCAGGATGTCAGCCTGCGCGCTGACGGGTCGAGCGCGACCGAGGTCCGCCCGGAGGCTGACGACATCCTGCTGGCGCCCCTCGCCGACATCCCGCGCATCAACCTGCGCGAGGCGGGCGAGCCCTGGGACAAGCGTCGCCACGCCGGCAAGGCCCTGCGCGAGGCGGTGCCGCACGCCGCCCACGCGGCCTGGACGCCGCCCGCCCACCGGCCCGACCCCGTCGCGCTGATCGAGGCGGCGCATGAGGGGCGCCAGGCGCACCTCATCCCGCTCCGGGTCGCCCGCATGGCGAGCTCGCCCTTCGCCTTCCTGCGCGGGGCCGCCCACGTCATGGCCTGGGACCTCGCCCACACCCCGCGCAGCGGCATCGCGGTGGTGATGAACGGCGACGCGCACCTGGCCAATTTCGGCCTGTTCGGCACGCCCCAGCGCGACATCGTCCTCGACCTCAACGACTTCGACGAGGTCACGATCGGCCCCTGGGAATGGGACCTGAAGCGCCTCGCCGCCAGCATCGAGGTGGCGGCGCGCACCGACGGGGTCGCCAAGGCCGAGCGCCGCGAGGCCGCCCTCGCGGCGGTGGCGGGCTACCAGCACACCATGACCGAGCTGGCGCCGCAGGGACCCCTCGACGTCTGGCACCAGGCGGCCCGGGCCGACCAGCTCGACTTCGCCGGGCTCACCATCGACACCCATTCCGAGGCGGTCATCGCCAAGGCGGTGGAGAAGGCGCGCAAGAAGCACAACAAGAGCCTGCTCGCCCGGGTCGGCGAGCGCCGCACCGACGGCGGCTGGCGCTTCAAGGCGGCCCCCCCGATCCTCACGAGCGTCGATGCCGAGACCCGCGAGGCGGTGATCGGCGGGCTGGAGCACTATGCCGAGACCCTGCCGCGCGAGCGCCGGTTCATGCTCAGCCGCTACCACGTGGTGGACGTCGCCCACCGGGTCGTCGGGGTCGGCAGCGTCGGCACCCGCGCCTACGTGGCGCTCCTGTGCGGGAATTCCGACCAGGACGTCCTCTTCCTCCAGGTCAAGGAGGCGGTGACGCCGGCCCATGCCCCCTACCTCGCGGGCATGCCGGACGCCTACGGCGACCACGAGGGCGAGCGGGTGATCTACGGCCAGCGCCTGCTCCAGGCGGTAGGCGACCCGCTGCTGGGCTGGACCACCATCGAGGGCCGGCCGTTCTACGTGCGCCAGATGAAGAACATGAAGGGCGACATCCCCGTGGCCGGCCTCACCGGCCAGCCGCTGATCTACTTCTCCTGGGCCTACGGCGCCCTGCTGGCGCGGGCGCATGCCCGCACCGGGGATGCGGCGGCAATCGCGGGCTATTGCGGCCGCGACCGCCAGTGCGACCTGCGCGAGGCCCTGGCCGACTGGGCCCTGGCCTACGGCGACCAGAACGAGGCCGACTTCGCCGCCTTCCAGGCCGCCATCGCGCAGGGCCGCCTGGAGGCGGCGCCCGACCCGGAGATGTGATCCACAGGCCTGCGACAAACTGGGGACGGCGGGCGAAAGAACGGAGCCCGGACCCTCCGGCCGCGTTTCCCGAGTCCTCTCCTCGAGCCGGGCAGCGCACACCCCAGATGGCAAAACGCAGGACCGCGTCGTCTTCCGCTTCGACCGCGACGGCCGAGGGATCGGCCGAGCAAATGGCCGGGGGATCGGCCAAGGAACCGGGCAAGGAAACGGCCAAGAAAACGGTCGAGCGGCCGACCAAGACGTCGCCCCAGGGGCCGCGTGCCAAGGCGGCGCCGAAACCCGCCTCCCGCAAGGCCTCGGGGACACCGGCCGAGACGGTTTCCGACGCCGCATCCGGCAAGGGGGCCGGCAAGGAATCTGGGAAGGGGACCGGTGCGGGCCGTCCGGCCGCGGCGCCGGCGCAGGCCGCCCCGGCCGGCCCCGAGATCGTGGCGCCCCTGGTGCCCACCGGTGCCCTGGCGGTCGCCCTCCTGGACCTGACGCGGACCGGCAAGCCCCTGATCCACATGGCCCGCGAGAGCCACCGGCTCGACGTCATCGCCAAGATCCTGCGCGCCCTGTCGCCCGAGCGCAGCGTCGCGATCTACCCCGAATGGGACTGCCTGCCCTACGACAGGGCGTCGCCCTCGCGCGGGGTGATGGGCGCGCGCACCGGCGTGCTGCGCTGGCTCACCGACACCGCGGCCCTGCCCGACATCGTCCTCACCACCGCCCCCGCCCTGATCCAGCGCGTGCCCCCGGCCGAGACCTGGGCACAGGCGCGCCTGGAGGTCCGGGTCGGCGACGCCCTCGATCCCTCCGCCGTCTCCGCCTTCCTGCAGCGGCTGGGCTACATCCTCGACGACCGGGTCGACGAGCCCGGCGAGGTCGCGGTCTGGGGCCGGACCGTGGACGTCTTCCCGGCCGCCGCCGACCGCCCCTGCCGCATCGAGTACGAGGAGGGCCGGGTCACCGCGATCCGCTCCTACGATCCGGTCTCGCAGCGCTCGCTGGCCGATGCCGACCTGCTCGTCATCGACCCCGCCACGGAGATCCTCCTGCCCGAGGGCTCGGAGAGCCGGCTCGCGCCCTTCACCGGCCAGGAACACGGCCTCGCCCGGTTCTACCCGTCCCTCGTCACGGTCCTCGATCAGGTGCCCGACGCGCGCCTCGTGGTCGAGGACGGAGCGGAGGAGCGGGCACAGGCCTTCTTCGAGCAGATCGACGAGGGCCGCGAGGCCGCGGCCCGGTCCCGGCGCGGCGGGGCCGAGGATGGCGGCCTCTATCTCAGCCCCGCGGATTGGGCGGCCCAGCTCGCGGCGCGCCGGGTCGCCGAGGCCGAGGCGGAGGGCGCCGAGGATCTCACCATGCCGGCCTTCGTGCGCAAGGCCCGGCCGAACACGGCCCTGGCCGAGACCCTGCGCGAGCGCCTGAAGGCGGGCGACCGCATCCTCCTCACGGGACCGGCCGAGCCCCTGGCGCGCCTCGTCCGCATCGCCGAACGGGCGCTGGGCCGCAAGGCCCGGACGGTCCGGGCCTGGGCCGAGGCCGTCGCGGCCAAGCCCGGCGCGCTCCTCAGCCTGGAGGCCCCGATCGAGGCGGGCTTCCGGGTGCCCGGCGAGGGGGTGGCGGTGGTCGCCGCCGCCGACCTCTTCGGCGCCCGTGCCGCCACCGTGGCGGCCGGGGGCCCGAGCGCCATCCTGCCCATCGGCGAGGTCGAGCTGCGCATCGGCGACGTCGCCGTGGACCGCGACAACGGGCTCTGCGTGTTCGAGGGCCTGGAGGCGGTGAGCACCGGCGAGGGCGGGAGCGAGGACGCCCTGCGCCTGCGCTTTGCCGGCGACGGCATCCTGATGGTGCCGGTCTCGCAGGCCGACCGGATCTGGCGCTACGGCTCCGAGGTGGAGGCCGTGACCCTCGACAAGCTGGAGGGCGGAAGCTGGGGACGCCGCCGCCTCGAGGCGGAGGCCTGCATGGCCCGGGCCGCCCGGGTGATGCTGGCGGACGCCGAGAAGCGCCGGACGATCCGGGCACCGGTCCTGGTGCCCCGGGAGCGCGAGATGGAGCGCTTCGCCGCCGGCTTCGGCTTCGCCCTGACCGCCGACCAGGCGGCGGCGGTGAGCGGCGTGATGGCGGACCTGGCCTCCGGCCGGCCGATGGACCGCCTCGTCTGCGGCGATGTCGGCTTCGGCAAGACCGAGGTCGCCCTGCGAGCCGCCGCCGCGGCGGTGTTCGCCGGCAAGCAGGTGGCGATCGTCGCCCCGACCACGGTGCTGGCGCGCCAGCACGTGCAGACCTTCACCCGGCGCTTCGCCCGCTTCGGCCTCGAGGTCGCCCACCTCTCCCGCCTCGTCTCGGCCGCGGAGGCCAAGCGGGTGAAGGCGGGGCTGGCCGACGGCACGATCCGCCTCGTGGTCGGCACGCACTGCCTCGCGGCCAAGGGCGTGGGCTTCGCCGATCTCGGCCTGATGGTCATCGACGAGGAGCAGCGCTTCGGCGCCAAGATCAAGCAGGGGCTGCGGGAGGCGGCGGGGGACGGCCACGTGCTCACGCTCACCGCGACCCCGATCCCCCGCACCCTGCAGAGCGCGCTGGTGGGACTCCAGAGCCTCAGCGTCATCGCCACGCCGCCCTCCGTGCGCCAGCCCATCCGCACCGTGATCGGGCCCTTCGAGGACGAGGCGATGCGGGACGCCCTCACGCGCGAGCACCGGCGCGGCGGCCAGAGCTTCGTGGTCTGCCCGCGCATCGAGGACATCGCCCCCATGGCGGCGCGCCTCGCCAAGCTGGTGCCGGACCTGCAGACCCGGGTGGCCCACGGCGGGCTCAACGCCGCCGAGATGGACGACGTGATGGTGCGCTTCGCCGACGGCGAGGGCGACGTGCTGCTCGCCACCAGCATCATCGAGAGCGGGCTCGACGTGCCGCGCGCCAACACCATGCTGGTCTGGGATGCCGAGCGCTTCGGCCTGTCGCAGCTGCACCAGCTGCGCGGCCGGGTCGGGCGCGGCCAGCGCCGCGGCGTGGTCTACCTGCTGAGCCGCCCCGACCGGCCGCTGACGCCCGCCACGGAAAAGCGCCTGAGGACGCTGGAGGCCCTCGACCGCCTGGGCGCGGGCTTCGCCATCAGCGCCCGGGACCTCGACCTGCGCGGGGCGGGCGACCTCGTCGGCGAGAACCAGGCCGGCCACGTCAAGCTCATCGGGCTCGGGCTCTACCAGCACCTGCTGCACCTGGCCCTGCGCGCCGCCAAGGGCGAGCCCGCCGAGGACTGGAACCCGGAGATCCGGCTGGGCCTGTCGGGCGCCGTGCCGGCCGACTACGTGCCCGAGCCGGAGGTGCGGCTCAGCCTCTACACCCGCACCCTGCGCCTCGCGAACCCGGAGGAGGTGGAGGCCCTGCGCAGCGAGGTGGTCGACCGCTTCGGCCCGCCGCCCGCCGCCTTCGAGGACCTGATCGCCCTGGCCCGGCTCCGGGTCGGCTGCCTCGGGCTCGGCATCCACCGCCTCAGCGGCGGACCGCAGGGGCTGGCCGCCGACCTGCGGCCGAACGCGCCGCCCCTGCCGGTGCCCGCCCACGCCCATATCGTGCGCAAAGACAACCGGGTGCTCCTGCGCCAGGGCAGCGACGACCCGGCGACGCGCGGGCGCCTCGCCGCCGCCTTCCTGGAGCGCCTGGCGGCGCAGGGCGAGCGCCCGGCGCCCGCCCTCGCGGCGGCGGCCTGACGGGCCGCCGCACGAGGCCGTGAGGCACGGAACGGCCGGCGGCGGGGCCGATTGACGAGGGCGTGGGGGCGCCCAGCGGCGCTCCCGGACGCCAGACGCGACCCGATGCCCGAGACCCGCTGCCCATGACCGACCTGTCCCGCCGAAGCCTCCTGGCCGCCACCGCCGCCGGGGGCTCCCTCCTCACCGTGGCCGGCGCGCAGGCTCAGCCCGCGCCCCCCGGGGCGCAGAGCCCGATCCGGGGCAAGGACGGCGCCTCGATCCTGGGGCCCCGCAACCCGGCCCGGGAGGCGCAGGACCCCTTCACCCTGCGCCCGCCCCGGACCGACCACGGCACGATGCCGAACCTGAAATGGTCCTTCGCCGACAGCCACATGCGCCTCGAGGAGGGGGGCTGGGCCCGGCAGACGACGATCCGCGAACTGCCGGTGTCGAAGGCGATGGCGGGGGTGAACATGCGGCTCGGCGCCGGGGTGGTGCGCGAGATGCATTGGCACAAGGAGGCCGAGTGGGCCTACATGCTGAAGGGCCGGGCCCGGATCACCGCGGTGGACGCGCAGGGGCGGACCTTCGCGGACGACGTCGGCGCGGGCGACCTCTGGTACTTCCCCTCGGGCATCCCGCATTCGATCCAGGGCCTGTCCGCCGACGGTGTCGACGGCTGCGAGTTCCTGCTGGTCTTCGACGATGGCGGGTTCTCGGAGGATTCCACCTTCCTCCTGACCGACTGGATGGCGCATACGCCGAGGGACATCCTGGCCAAGAATTTCGGCCTGCCGGAGAGCGCCTTCGCGGGCGTGCCGGAGAAGGAACTCTACATCTTCCCGGGGCCGATGCCCGGCCCCCTCGACGCGGACCGGATGGGCGGCAGCGGCCCGGTGCCGGAGCCCTTCAGCCACCGGATGCTGGCCCAGGCCCCCCTCAGCCTGCCGGGCGGCACCGTGCGCATCACCGATTCCTCGGTGTTCAAGGCCTCGAAGACCATCGCGGCCGCCCTGGTGGAGCTGGAGCCCGGAGCCATCCGCGAGCTGCACTGGCACCCGAACGGCGACGAGTGGCAGTTCTACATCGCGGGCCAGGGCCGCATGACGGTGTTCGGCTCGGAATCGAAGGCCCGCACCTTCGACTACCAGGCCGGCGACGTCGGCTACGTCCCCTTCGCCATGGGCCACTACATCGAGAACACCGGCCCGACGCCCCTGACCTTCCTGGAGATGTTCCGCAGCCCGACCTACGCGGACATCTCCCTGCGCCAGTGGCTCGCCCTCACCCCGCACGCCCTGGTGGCGGCGCACACCCACCTCAATCCGGCGGATCTCGACCGCCTGCCGGCGGTCAAGGCGCCGGTGCTGCCGGGCTGAGCCGCCTCAACTCCCGGGCTTCCTCACCGCCGCGGCGACGTCCACGGGCTTCGGCAGCAGGCCGAGGCGGTGGAAGGTGTCGGCGACCCGCTGCTGGTCGGCGGTGGTCTCGGCGTTCAGCGGCGTGACCCCGTAGGTGAGGCGGCGCAGGGCCACCGTGAGAATCGGCGCCGGGATGCCGACGGAGGGGGCGAGTTCGGCCGCCACCGCGTCGGTGTTGTCCTTGGCCCAGGCGTCGATCGCGCCGATGGCGGCGAGCGTCGCGTCGAGGGCCGGGCCGTGCGCGGCGGCGAAGGCGCGGGTCGAGAGGTAGAACTGGCGGTTCGGCACGAGGCCGGTGCCGTCGGCGAGGATGCGACCGCCGGTGCTGCGCTCGCCCGAGGCGAGGTAGGGGTCCCAGATCGCCCAGGCGTCCACGGCGCCCCGCGCGAAGGCGGCGGCCCCGTCGGCCGGCGCCAGGAAGGTCGGCGTCACCGCCTCGTAGGGCACCCCCGCCTGCTCCAGGGCCCGGACCAGGAAGTAATGGACGTTCGAGCCCTTGTTCAGGGCGATCTTCTTGCCGCGCAGGTCCGCGACCGTGCGGATCGGGCCGTCCTGGGCCACCAGGATCGCCTCGCCCTTGGGGGCTGCGGGCTCGTGGCCGACATAGAGCAGGTCCGGGTTGGCGGCCTGGGCGAAGATCGGGGGGGCCTCGCCGGCCGAGCCGAGATCGACGGCCCCGGCATTCAGCGCCTCCATCAGGGGCGGCCCCGAGGGGAACTCGGCCCAGGTGACGCGGTAGCCGAGCGGCTTCAGGCGCTGCTCCAGCAGGCCCTTGCCCTTGAGCAGCACCAGGGTGCCGTATTTCTGGTAGCCGATGCGGATCACCTTCTCGTCCGCGCGGGCGTGCAGGACGCCGAAGGTCAGCACGGCCAGGGCGGCGAGCAGGATCCCGGCGCGGCGGGTGCCGTCGGAGCGGAGCGCGAGCGCGCGGGTGGCGGCGGGCATGGGACTGTCCTTTGGGCTGGGGGTGGGGTGGAGCGCCGGGAAGGCTCTCTTCCCGCCTGCGGCGACCGGATTTCCACCTGTCGGCACGACGCGGCCCTCCTCCCCCTCGTGGGGAGGAGTGGGAGGTGGGGGTGGCTCCGCCAGCCTCGGCCGGCTGAGGGTCACCCGCCCCCCACTCCTCACCTCTCCCACAAGGGGGAGAGGGACGCGCCAAGCTTGCAGAGGCGGATGCGTGAATACGGTAGCCGCCTGCGGGGCGAGGAGCGCGGACACCGCGTCGTGCCCGCGATGAGCGGCGGCGACGCCGAGGAGGCGCCTTCGACGTCAGCGCCTCAATGGGCCGCGATGCGCCGGCTCGGGACGATGTCGTTGGCGATGACCTCGCCGAACGGGCCGTTGTTGCGGGCGTTCGTGGGCGCGACGCCGGTGGTGGCGCGCAAGGGCAGCTTGGGGAAGACCAGCTCGGCGAAGCGGTAGGCCTCCTCCAGGTGCGGGTAGCCCGACAGGATGAAGCGGTCGATCCCGAGGTCGATGTACTCCTTCATCCGGTCGGCGACCTGATCGGCCGAGCCGACCAGGGCGGTGCCGGCGCCGCCGCGCACCAGGCCGACGCCGGCCCAGAGGTTCGGCGAGACCTCGAGCTTGGTGCGGTCGCCCCCGTGCAGGGCCATCATCCGGCTCTGGCCGACGGAATCCTGGCGCTTCAGAGTGGCCTGCGCCTTGGCGATGGTCGCGTCGTCGAGGCGCGAGATCAGGCTCTCGGCCGCGGCCCAGGCCTCGCCCTCGGTCTCGCGCACGATGACGTGCAGGCGGATGCCGTAGGAGAAGGTTTTTCCCTTCCGGTCGGCCGCTTCGCGGGCCTTGGCGATCTTCTCGGCGACGCCCGCCGGGGGCTCGCCCCAGGTGAGGTAGACCTCGCAATGCTCGGCCGCGACCTCGATGCCGGCCGGCGACGAGCCGCCGAAGTAGAGCGGCGGATAGGGCGTCTGCACCGGCGGGAAGATCACCCGGCCCTCCTCCACCCGGAGGTGCTTGCCTGCGTAGCTGACCGTCTCGCCGGCCATCAGCCCGCGCCAGATGTGCAGGAACTCGTCCGTCACGACGTAGCGCTCGTCATGGTCGAGGAAGACGCCGTCGCCGCGCAGCTCCACCGGGTCGCCGCCCGTGACGACGTTGATGAGCAGGCGCCCGTCCGAGATCCGGTCGAGGGTCGCGGCCATGCGGGCGGCCATGGACGGCTCCTGCAGGCCGGGGCGCACGGCCACGAGGAAGCGCAGGCGCTTCGTCAGGGGCGCCAGCGCCGAGGCCACCACCCAGGAATCCTCGCAGGAGCGCCCGGTGGGCAGGAGCACGCCGTAATAGCCGAGCTCGTCCGCGGCCTGGGCGATCTGGCGCAGATAGGCGAGCGAGACGTCGCGGGCGCCCTCCTGGGCGCCGAGGTAGCGGCCGTCGCCGTGGGTCGGGAGGAACCAGAGAACGTCGGTCTGACCGGTCATGGGAAATCTTTCTTGGACGGGGAGGCGGCGCTCAGGACGGCGCGCGCTCGGACAACAGGTGGTCGAGGATGCGGCCTTCCAGGGCCGCGAGGTCGGCATCGCCCCGCCGGCGCGGGCGCGGCACGTCCACGGCGACGTCGAGGGCGATGCGGCCGGCCTCCACCACGAGGATGCGGTCGGCCATCGCCACGGCCTCGGCGACGTCGTGGGTGACGAGGATCGCGGTGAAGCCCTGCGCCCGCCAGATCCGCTCGATCATCGCCTGCATGTCGATGCGGGTCAGGGCGTCGAGGGCGCCCAGGGGCTCGTCGAGGGCGAGCAGCCCCGGGCGGCTGACGAGGGCGCGGGCGAGCGCCACCCGCTGGCGCTGGCCGCCCGACAGGGTCGCGGGCCAGTTGCCGGCCTTCTCGGAGAGGCCGACCTCGGCCAGCGCCGCCTGCGCCCTGGCGCGGCGCTCGGCCTTGCGGCCGCCCTCGCCGAGGCCCACCGCCACGTTGTCCACGACCCGGGCCCAGGGCAGCAGGCGCGGCTCCTGGAACATGATGCGCTTCGGGGGCGTGCGCACGGCGCCCGACTCGAGGGCGATGCGGCCGGTGCTCGGCTGCTCCAGGCCGAGGATCAGGCGCAGCAGGGTGCTCTTGCCGCAGCCCGAGCGCCCGACCACGGCCACGAACTGCCCGGCCGGGATGTGCAGGTCGAGGCCCTCGATCACCGTGTGACCGTCGAAGTCCTTCCGCAGGTCGCGCAGGGTGACGCCGATGCCCGTGGCGGAGGGCGGCGCGGCGCGGGCCGGCGCCTTCGGGGCGGCGACCCCACGGGGTTTCGGATCGCGGATCGGGGAATCCTCGGGGACGCGGAGGGCGGTGGCGAGCATGGGACGGACCGTCGAAGGGGAGATGAGGATTTCGGGAGGAGAGCCGCCGCCGCGTCACGCGTTCCGGTAGGCCGGGTTCCAGGCCAGGAACCGGCGCTCCAGCAGGCGGGTGACCGCGTCGGCGGCCTTGCCGAGGCCGGCATAGATCACGATCGCCAGCACCACGACGTCCACCAGCATGAACTCGCGGGCCTGCATCGCCATGTAGCCGAGTCCCGAGGAGGCCGAGATCGTCTCGGCCACGATGAGCGTCAGCCACATGATGCCCAGCGCGTAGCGCAGGCCCACGAAGATTGAGGGCAGCGCGCCGGGCAGGACCACGCGGGTGAAGAGCGTGGTGGGCGACATGCCGTAGACCCGGCCCATCTCCACGAGCTGCGGGTCCACCGAGCGGATGCCGTGCAGGGTGTTGGCGTAGACGGGGAAGAACACCCCGATCGCCACGAGGAAGAGCTTGGCCTCTTCGTCGATGCCGAACCACAGGATCACCAGGGGGATCAGCGACAGGTGCGGGATGTTGCGGATCATCTGCAGCGTCGTGTCGGTGAGGCGCTCGGACAGGCGCGACAGGCCGTTGGCGAGGCCGAGGGCGAAGCCGATGCCGCCGCCGATCAGGAAGCCGACGGCCGCCCGGGCGAAGCTGATCGAGAGGTTGGTCCAGAGCTCGCCGCTGCGCGCCGCCTCCCAGCCCGCCGCGACGACCCCCGAGGGGGCCGGCATGAACCGGGTGGAGACGAGGCCCGTCGAGGCGGCGACCTGCCAGCCGAGCAGGATCACGGCGGGCACGAGCCAGGGCGTCAGGCGCTCGAGGGTGCGGGTGGTGAGGGACGGGGTCATTCTGCGGTCAGCCCTTGCTCGCCGGGGGAGCCGGCGGCGTCCACACGGCATCGCGGACGCGGATGGGGTTGGCGATCAGGCCCAGGGCCTGGAAGCGGTCGGCCACGCGCTGCTGGCCGGCGATGACCGCCTCGGTGAGCGGCGCGATGACGTAGACGCTGCGGTCGACGGCGCGCTGCGTCGCGTCGAGGGGCACGCCGGTGCCCTTCGACAGCAGGGCGGCCACTTCCGGGCGATGCGCCTCGCACCAGGCGGCCACCTCGGCGAGAGCGCCGACCGCCGCCTGGACCACGGGGGCGTTGCCTTGCGTGAAGTCCCGGTTGCCGAGGAAGAAGTTGGTGGGCTTCTCGATCTCGGCGGCACTGGCCAGGATGCGGGTGCCGGGCTGGCGCTCGGCGATGGCGAAGTACGGGTCCCAGATCGCCCAGGCGTCCACGGCGCCCCGCGCGAAGGCCGCCGCCGCATCCGCCGGCGCCAGGGTCACGGGCTCGATGTCCGTGTAGGCCAGCCCCGCCTTCTCCAGGGCGCGGACGACGAGGTAGTGGGCGCTCGATCCCTTGGCGAAGGCGACGCGCTTGCCCTTGAGGTCGGCGAGCGTCCCGAGGGGCGACCCCTGCGGCACCAGGATCGCCTCGCCGGAGCCGCCGGCATCCTGGGCTGCGACGTACAGGAGGGAATTGCCGGCCGCCTGGGCGAAGACCGGGGGCGGCGCGCCGGTCTGGCCGAAATCGATGGCGCCGACGCCGAGGGCCTCGAGGACGGGGGGCCCGAACGAGAACTCGGTCCAGCGCACGGACACGCCCAGCGGCTTCAGCGCCCGCTCGATGGCGCCCTGCTGCTTGGCGACGACGAGGATGCCGTTCTTCTGGTAGCCGATCCGGAAGGTGCCGGCCTCCCCGGCCCGGGACGGGGCGGGCAGGCCCGCCGCCAGGGCGCCGGCGAGGAGGGTGCGTCGGGAGAGCATCGGCGGGGCGCCTTCAGCCGGCGCTGGCGAAGGCGGCGACCGGGGCCTCCGGCGCGGCGATCCGGGCGGCCCGGGCCTGGAGCAGGTCCGCGAGCTGGCTCGCGGCGTCGGCGATGCGGGCCTTCACGCCGTCGTCGACGAGGACGCCGTCGCGAAAATCCGCGTCGGAGCCGTAGACCGCGCTCGGGATGGTGTGGGCGCTGAAGAACCCGAAGAGGGGGCGTAAGGAATGCTCGACCACGAGCGCGTGGCGCGGGCCGCCGCCGGTGGCCGAGAGGATCACGGGCTTGCCCACGAGGGCGGCCGGGTCGACGAAGTCGAACAGGTGCTTGAACAGGCCCGTATAGGCGCCCTTGTAGACCGGCGAGCCGACGATGAGCGCGTCGGCGCCCTCGATGGCCTCGACGATGCGGCGGGCCGGCAGCGGCAGCAGGTCCCGCGACCAGGCGGCCCCGAGGCCCGTGCCGGCATCCACCATGTCGAACAGGCGGATCTCGGCCCGCAGGTGCGTGCCCACCGCCTCGGCGAGGGACTCGGCCAGCGCCCGGGTCTTCGAGGGGCGCTGGAGATTGGCGGTGAAGCCGACGATGCGGGGCAGCGACATAGGGTGACTTTCGTGGACGCCAAAGATCTCCAGACGTGACGGCGCCATCGCTCAAGACGAGCGCTGGCCAACTCTGGACATTCGAGAGATCTGTGCTCTGTGAACCGGGCTCTGCCACGGGTTTTCCGTGACGTCGTTCTGACGAAAACGTGCCCGTTGCACGCACGAGAATCAATGAAACGTTCTTTTGAATGCGTGCCACGGCGGAGAGGATCTCTCTGGACTGCGCGCCCCCGGGAGATGATCCCGTTCGACAGGCATTATCGTGCCGAGAATTTCATCATAGCGAGACGTTCACCGCCGGACGGCGTCGGGCCTCGTCCGCGCGGGACGGCGCCCGGGATCGCGTCTCAGACGACGGCGTCGTCGAGCACGCCCTGCAGCACGACCCGGCGGAACGCCGCCAGGAGGTCGGCATCGAGCTTGGGCACCATGCCCTGCATCAGGGCATGGGCCTCCCCGTGGGGCAGCGGATCGCGATAGGGGCGCCGCTCGGTCAGGGCCGAGTGGATGTCGCAGATGGTGACGAGGCGCACGAGATCGGGGATCGCCGCCCCCGCGAGGCCGTCGGGATAGCCGCTGCCGTCGAGCATCTCGTGGTGCGAGCGCACCACGGCGAGGGTCGCGGCGTCGAATCCGCCCTGGGCGGCGAGGAGGTCGGCGCCGACGGCCGGATGGGTGCGCATCACCGCCATCTCCTCCGCGGTGAGGCGGCCGGGCTTGTTCAGGATCGCCAGGGGGATCTTCGCCTTGCCGACATCGTGCAGGAGGGCGGCCTGGGCCAGGCGCTTCTGGTCGGCGCGGGCGAGTCGCAGGCCGGCCCCGAAGGCGGCGGCGTAGCCGGCGACGCTGAGGGAGTGCTGGTAGAGCTGCTGGTCGTGGCTCTGGATGACGTCGAGCCAGGTGCGGATGCCGGAATCGGAGACGGCTGCCAGGATCAGCTCCGTGCCGGCATCGACCCCCTCCGCGCTCACGGGACGGCCGGCCTCGGCCGCCTCGAAGGCGCCCGCCACCAGGCCGACGGCGGCCCGCGCCCGCTCGGCGATGTCCCGGACCTTCCGGATGGGGGCGGCGACGGCGCTCCGGCGGGCGGCCTGCCAGGCGTCCACGAGAGCGAAGAGGGTGGCGAGGACCGCCGTGCGGGGTGCATCCGCCGGCAGGGTGCGGGTGGCGACGGCGGCTCGGCCGCGCGCGGCGGGGGGCCGGTTGGTGAGCTCCAGGCTCGCGATCCGGGCGCCGTGGAGCCGGACGATCCAGGCGGCGGCGAGGCGCGCGTCGCCGGTGATGTCGACCACGGCGACGAGGGGCAGCACCGCCGGCAGGGCCTCGCGGGGCTCGATGCAGCGGCAGGCGAGCACGTTCTCGACGGCGCGGCAGAGCAGGGCCGCCAGTTGCGGCCTGTCCGAAACGATGAGAACGGAATTGTCCTGGGTCACGAGCGGGTCCGTCAACCTGGTGCGCGGTCCGGCTTCCGAGCCCGACCCTCAACATTTGACACGAAATCATTATCGAACAATTCACGACAAAGCATCAGGCAGTCGTGGTGCCCCCTCTACGTGGTCTCCGCGAATGAGCGACGGGTGTCAGTGCCTGAGACATCCCGTTTCGGCACAGGTCAGGCGGCGCAGGCGCGCCGAGAGCTTGTCAACCTCTCGATGCGAGCGCCGCCGGCGGGGGTCCGTGCGGGTGGATGCGCCGGCGACGACGGGCGGCACGGGAGCCGGCGCACCACGCCGCCGCCGGGCGGCGCCCCCCGCACGACGCCCCCCGCCGGGACGGCCGCGCGGCGTGTGGGCCGGCAGCCATCGGCGGTCGTGGACTTTTGCGGCGCGGTCGCGCACCTCGTGCCCGCCCGACTCGGATGCGGGCGGCGGGCGGCGATGACGGAGAACGGGCGATGAACCGGCGTGAGGCGGTGGCGGCGGCCCTGGCGCAGGCGGCGCCGCGCCTGCCCGATTTCGAGACCGAGGCGGTGATCGACCGCGCCCTGGCGAGCCCGGGCCTGCGCAACGCGCGCCCGGACAACGCGGCCTGGCTCGCCCTCGTGGCCTATGCCCGCCACGTCTTCACCGAATACGACGACCTTCTCGCGGAGGGCTACGACCGCGACAGCGCCCGCCACTTCGTCCTCGACGACCTCAACGCCGCCCTCGCCGCCTGGGGCTCGCGCCGCCGGGTTTCGGAAGAGGAGGACGAAGCCCCGTGAGCCCGATCACGGTCGCGTGGGCTCCGGTGCTGGGTTGCATCCGGACGGGTTGCACCGCGCCGGCGCGAACGGCATCGTCCCGCCGCGCCGGCCCATCCGTCCGGGCCGGGCCAAGGGGAGGGAACCCATCGTATGAAGATCAGCGCACGCAACGTCCTCAAGGGCAAGGTCGTCTCGGTCGAGAAGGGGGCCACCACGGCCCATGTGAAGATCGAGATCGCCGGCGGCCAGCTGGTCACCGCCTCGATCACCAACGAATCCGTCGACAGCCTGAAGCTGACCGTGGGCGGCGAGGCCTATGCCGTGGTGAAGTCGTCCGACGTCCTGGTGGCGGTGGATTGAGGACGATGCGCCGGCTCGCCGCGATCGCGCTCTCCGCCGCTCTCCTGGCGCCGTCCGCCGGCCGGGGGCAGGCGCAGCCCGCCGGCGAGACCGGCGCGTCGCCGCCCGCGGACCCGGCGGCCTGCACGCAGTTCGACTGGTCGCTCCTGCGCGAGCAGGCCTGGTTCTCGGCCGCGAGCCTGCCGCGGGTGGAATCCGGCGGCACCCTGCCGGCCGCGATGCCGGCCGCGATCCTCGCCCTGAAGCCGCAGGAGGCGGTCGCCCCGCCCGTCGCGCCCTCGCGGGCGCCGAAACCCGGCTCCTATGGCGGCGTGCTGCACCTCGCGGCGCCCCTGGCCCCCGGCGCCTACCAGGTCACCCTGTCGGACCGGGCCTGGATCGACGTGAGCCAGGACGACCGGACCACGCGGCCCCCGACCGCCAGCACGATGCGCCCCGGCTGCCCGATGCTCGCCAAGAGCGTGCGGTTCCAGCTCGGCACCGCGCCGATCACTCTCCTGGTCAGCGGGGCGCCCGCCGACACGATCCGGATCGCCGTGGCGCCGGTGGAATAGGGCGGCACCGCGGACCCTCGACGGGGCGATCCCCGATGGACTAGCGTGAACCGCGAACCTTCGCCTCAGACGATCCTCGGCGCCCCGCCCGGCGGGGACGCGATCCCGGGAGCCCTCCGCTGACCCTTCGCCTCCGCCTCGCGACGTTTCTGCTCCTCGGCTCCTGTCTCGGCCTGCCCGCTGCGGCCCAGGACCGGGGCAGCGTCAACCCGAAGCCCCTGCCACCGCTCGCCAACCCGGACGCGCCGGACACGCCGGCCAAAGCCCTGTTCGGCCGCGCCACCACCCCGGCCCCCGGCCCCGCCCAGGCCTACGGCTCCTATGCCAAGGGCTGCTTCTCGGGCGGCGAGGCCCTGGCCGTGGACGGGCCGACCTGGCAGGTGATGCGCCTGTCGCGCAACCGGATGTGGGGCACCCCGCCGCTGGTCGAGTTCCTGGAGCGCCTGGCCGCCAAGGCGCCCCGCATCGGCTGGAACGGCCTCCTCGTCGGCGACATGTCCCAGCCGCGCGGCGGGCCGATGCTGACCGGCCACGCCTCGCACCAGCTCGGCCTCGACGCCGACATCTGGCTGACCCCGATGCCGGACCACCGCATGAGCCGGGTCGAGCGCGAGGAGACCTCCGCCACCAACGTGGTCCGCCCCGACCGCCTCGACATCGACCCGCAGGTCTGGACCCCCGAGCACCTCAAGCTGATCCGGATGACGGCGCAGGAGCGCGAGGTGGCGCGCATCTTCGTCAACCCGGCGATCAAGAAGGCCCTGTGCCGCGAGGCCGGCGGCGACCGCGCCTGGCTCTCGAAGGTGCGGCCGATGTACGGGCACAACTACCACTATCACATCCGCCTCGCCTGTCCGGCGGGCCAGGACCAGTGCGGCGACCAGGCCCCGCCGCCCTCCGGCGACGGCTGCGGCGAGGAGCTGGCCTACTGGTTCAGCGACGCGATCATGAACCCGAAGCCCGCGACGAAGCCGCCGCGCCCGAAGCCGCCGATGACGATGGCGGCCCTTCCCGCCGCCTGCCGGGCGGTGCTGAAGGCGCGCTGAGGACCTCTCCCGCCGCCCCCCCCAACCGCGGGGGCGGCCAGCCGGACGACAGGACGAGAGATGGGCGAACGGATCACGATCACGGCCGGCGACGGCACGCAGGCGGTCATCGACGCCGACGGGGCCGAGCCCGTCTCCTGGCAGGTGAGCGGCCGCGACTATCTCTGGAGCGGCGATCCCGCCCACTGGAACCGGCACGCGCCGTGGCTCTTCCCGGTGGTCGGCGCCTCCACCGACGGCACGGTCCATGTGGGCGACGCGGCCTACCCGATGCCGCAGCACGGCTTTGCCCGCGACCTGCCCTTCACGGTGATCGAGCGGGCCGACGACAGCGTGAGCCTGCGCCTCACCGACAGCGCCGAGACGCGGGTGCACTATCCCTATGCCTTCCGCCTGGACATCACCGCCCGGGTCGGCCCCGGCCTCCTCGACCTCGAGATCTGGATCGAGAACACCGACACGGTGCCCCTGCCCTACGGGCTCGGCTTCCACCCGGCCTTCCCCTGGCCCTTCGCCGGCGGCGCCCGCGCGGCCGGGGGCGGCTACGCCGTCCGGTTCGAGCACCCGGAGCGCCCCTTCGCCCCCGAGGTCGGGGCGGGCGGCCTCCTCCTGCGCGACGAGCGGCCGATCCCCCTGGAGGGCGACACCCTGCCCCTCGATCCGGCGCTGTTCACCGAGGCCCTGGTCTTCCGGGATGCGGCGAGCAGCTGGATGCGCTTCACCGGCCCCGACGGCGCGGCGATCCGCCTGGCGGTGTCGGACTTCCCCCACCTCGCGGTCTGGACCAAGCCGACGGCCCCCTTCCTCTCGCTGGAATGCTGGACCGGCCATGCCGACTGGGACGGTTTCGCGGGCGACCTCACGGGCCGGGATTCGCAGCGCTTGCTGGCCCCGGGCGGACGGGCGCGCCACGGGGTCACCCTGTCGTTCGAGCGGGAGAGCCGGGCATGACGGAGACCGTCTTGGCCGCCACGTCCTCGGGGGAGGCTTTCTCGGGGGAGGCCTGGGCGCGCAACGCGGCGGCCTACGAGGCCATCCGCACCATGCCGTTCAACGCCGAGCTCGCCGCCGGCACCCTCGGGCAGGCGCGCTTCATCCACTACATCGTGCAGGACGCGCACTACCTCGTGGGCTTCGGCCGGGCCCTGGCGCTGGCCGCCGCCAAGGCGCCGAACCCCGACCGGATGGTGCAGTTCGCCCGGGCGGCCGAGACCGCCATCGTGGTGGAGCGCTCGCTCCACGGCGGCTTCTTCCGCGATTACGGCATCGACGCCGAGACCTTCGCGCAGACCCCGCTCTCGCCGCCCTGCGACCACTACGTCTCCTACCTCGTCGCCACCGCCTATGCGGAGCCCTACGAGGTGGTGCTCGGCGCGCTGCTGCCCTGCTTCTGGATCTATGCCGAGATCGGCCGGGACATCTTTTCCCGGGCGCGGGCCGACAATCCGTACCGCGCCTGGATCGACACCTATGCGGGCGAGGACTTCGCGCAGGCGGTCGCCGCCATGATCGCGGCCACCGACGAGGCGGCCCGGGGCGCCTCGCCGGAGGTCCGGGCCCGGATGCACCGCGCCTACACCCAGGCCACCCGCCTCGAATACCTGTTCTGGGACGGAGCCTATCGCGGAGCGGCCTGGCCGGTCTGAGGCGAGGGGCTTCGCCCCATCAAACGGCCTGGAGCCGGGGTCCCCGGGCCTGGGCAGCCGGACGGGTCCGGTCGCGGAACCGGTCCCGGGCGGCGCGGGCCGCCTGCTCGACGCTGCGGTAGACCGTGCCGTCGAGGGGGGCGAAGTCGCGGCTCGACGCGAAGAAGCGCACGCCCCCGGGCTCCGGAACGGCGATCCCGGCGGTGATCTCGCCGATCTCGATGACCCGCGGCGGGGCAGGCTCGGCATGGAGGCGGTTGCGGGCGCGCTCCGCCCGGTGATCCACGAGGCTGGGGGCCGCGTGCAGGCGATTCAGCGCCCGCTCGGCCTCGATCTGAAGATGCGGCATGACAAGGACTCCGGTGGCCGGCGCGGGGCCGGCGCGAGACGAACGGTGGGACGCGAGGGGATGGTCAGCGTCGACAACGGCCGTGTTGGGACCGGAGACGCGGGGCATCGCCCCGCGGGAAGCATGCGTTGCAGACAGTCACGGCAAGTCATCCTTTCCGAGAAGGACCACGAGGCGCGAGCGCATCGCGGTGCTTTAGCGTTTGATGACGCGGCGCAAGCTACACACTTCAAATCACCGCGGCGCGGCGACACCTCCAGGCATCGCCGAACGTCTTGAAGATGCTCATCCCGCTGCGTTTCGTCAACGGATCGATCTTCCGAATGCAGCACAGTCGTTAGCAGAAACGGCCCCGCTCGGCCTCCGGCGCGCGTGCTTCCTTCGCAGACCCGATCAAGCGGCGGCGATGACGCCGGCGAGGTCCCGGTAGTCGCGGAAGATCCGGGCCGCACCGGCCCGGGTCAGGTCCGCGGCCGCCGGGTCGTGGGTCCAGTGCCCGCCGCCGCTGAAGCCGACGACGCGCATGCCGGCGGCGCGGGCCGCCGTGACGCCGGGCACGCTGTCCTCGATGACGAGGCAGGCCGCGGGGGCGACCCCCATCGCGGCGGCGGCGTGGAGGAACAGGTCGGGCGCCGGCTTGCCCCGCGCCACCAGGGTCGAGGAGAAGATCCGCCCCTCGAACAGCGGGAGCAGCCCCGTCAGCCCCAGGGAGTGACGCAGGCGCACGGGGTCGCTGCTGGAGGCGACGCAGGAGGGCAGCCCGAGGGCGGCGACCGCTGCGGCGACGCCCGCGACCGCCCGGAGCTCCGAGTCGAAGGCGCGCAGCGTGTCCGCCTTCACGGCGTCGACGAAGCCCGCGGGCTCCGCGATTCCGTAATCCTGGGCGATGTGGCCCATGATCGAGACCATCGAGGTGCCGGCGAAGCGCGCCCGCACGGTCTCGACGTCGATGGGCACGCCGATGCGGTTGAGGCCGGCGGTGAGGCGCGCCAGGCTGATCGGCTCGCTGTCCACGAGCACCCCGTCGCAATCGAAGATCACCAGCGCGAGGGGTGGGGCCGTCGCGCCGGGCGCGGGCACCGGATGGAGGAGCGTGGAGGCGTCGCGCATAGGGTTCGGTCGGGTCTCGGGTTGCGGATGGGCCCCGCGCCGCGCGGCCCCGTGCCCCGCATATGGCGCGATCGCGATCCCGCGCAAACCGCGACGCCCGGCCGAGCCACCGGTGGCTTGCGCCCGTCGGCGCGCCCTCCTACTCAGCCTGAAGGGCCGGCGCGGATGCCGGCGGGTGCGATCGGGTGCGATGGTCCGTTTCCTCAGCCGCTTCCTCGGCCTCGTCTTCCTGGCGGCGGGCTTCGTCTGCCTCGTCTACGACGGTGCCCGCTCCGTCGCGAACAACACCCCGCGCCTCACCAGCGTCAGCGACCTCGCCTTCACCCTGTTCAAGGACCGGGCGAACGCTCTCCAGGGCACGGTGGAAAGCGTCGCCCCCTGGCTCTGGAAGATCCTGGTCCTGCCCCTGACCCTGGCGCCCGCCGCCCTGATCGGGCTCGTGATCGGGACCGTCCTGCTCTGGCTCGGACAGCCGGCGCGGGAGCGGATCGGCTTCCTCAGCGGTCCGTGAGAGCCGGTCGCGGCGGCGACCGCCGGACCGGGTGCCATTTCGCACGCGCTGCCGCCCGCCGCCTTCGCGCCATCCGGCCGAGGTGCCATAATCCCGTGCGGTCCCCATCGTAGATGAACGGGATCATCGGGGCGCGGCGCCGTTCACGCCCGATCGTCCCGACGCCTCGCCACCTGTCAGGGATCCGTCGCTCCTCATGCCCCGCATCGTCGCCGCCTCCACCCTGGCCCTCCTCCTCGGCGCCGCGCCGGTCCTGGCGCAGCCGTCCCCGGGCGCGCCCCAGCGCAACATCGCGCCCACCGGGGTGACCAAGCCGCCGGGCCGCGCGGAGGCGGGCAAGGCCCCCTATACCCGCGCCTCCACCGAGGCGGACATGGCCAAGGCCCAGCGCGCCTCGGCCGCCCGCGACAAGGCCTGGGACACCAAGATGCGCACCACCATGGGCTCGATCTGCAAGGGCTGCTGAGGCTTAGGCCGCCGGACCGCGCGCCGGTCAGGGCCCCGTGATCCGCCTGGAAGGCGTCAGCAAGCGGTTCCCCGGGGCCGAACGCCCCGCCGTCGACGCCCTCGACCTCGCCGTCGCCGAGGGCAGCGTCTGCGCCCTCATCGGCCCGTCCGGCTGCGGCAAGTCCACGACCCTTCGGATGGTCAACCGGCTGGTGGAGCCGGATGCCGGCCGCGTCCGCGTCGGCGGCACGGACGTGACGCGGACCGATCCCGTCGCCCTGCGCCGGCGCATCGGCTACGTGCTCCAGGGCGTCGGCCTGTTTCCCCACCGCAGCGTCGCCGACAACATCGGCACCGTGCCGGGCCTGCTCGGCTGGCCCCGTGCCCGGATCGCCGAGCGGGTCGACGCGATGCTCGACCTCGTCGGCCTCGACCCGGCGCAGTACCGGGCACGCCGCCCGCACGCGCTCTCCGGCGGCCAGCGCCAGCGCGTGGGCGTCGCCCGGGCGCTGGCCGCCGATCCCCCGGTGCTCCTCATGGACGAGCCCTTCGGCGCGGTGGACCCCGTCGCCCGCGACCGCCTGCAGGCCGAGATCGGCGCCATCCTGCGGCGCCTCGGCAAGACGGTGCTCCTCGTCACCCACGACATCGACGAGGCGATGCGGATGGGCGACCGCGTCGTGCTGATGCGGGACGGCCGCATCGTCCAGGCCGATGCGCCCGAACGCCTCCTGGCCGCGCCGGCCGACGCCTTCGTCGCGGGTTTCGTCGGGCAGGACCGGGCCTTGCGCCGCCTCGCCCTGATCGCCGCCGGGAGCCTGGCGAGCCCCGGCGCCCTGCCGGAGGCCCCCGCGATCGCGGCCGGGGCGTCCCTGCGGGAGGCCCTGTCCCTCCTGCTCGCCACCGGTGCCGACGGTCTCAACCTCACCGGCGACGGACCGCCGGTCCACCTCACCCTGGCGGCGATCCGGGCCGAGGCGGCCCGGGCGGTGGCGTAGGGCCTGACCGGTCCCCTACTTGCACTCCTCGCGGGCGCGCTTCATCGCGTCGGCGAACCCCGCCAGGGCGTACTCGTCGCTGGTGGGATTGCCGCGCAGCGAGGTGGTCTTGACCTGCAGCTTCGGGGTGCGCCCCATCTCGGTGACCACCCGGGTCTCCTCCGCCGGGTTCTGGAGCCAGGCGTTGTTGTCCTTGGTGACGAGGCCGTAGCGGGTGGCGCCGAGGATCAGGGTCGGGTCGGTGGGCGCCGGGCCGGCATTGGCCTTGGCCTGGCTGTTCGCGGGCTTGGCCGGGAAGCCCAGCATCACCGCGACCTCGTTGGCCACGTTCTCGGCCTTGCGCACGGTGACGAAGAGGTAGGCCGTGTCGCGCTTCAGGGTCTTGGGCGAGCGCGTCTGCGGCTGGGCGATGGCGTAGCAGACGCGGGTCTTGCCCTGGCCGCTCGCGAAGACGTTCCAGTCGCCGAAGATCGCCACCGGGGTGGCCTGCTGCATGCCGGGGGCCGTCACGGCGGCCTTCGCGGCGCGCTCGCGCCCCCGGCGGGACTTCCGGCGGCCCGGGGCCTCTGCCTCCTCGGGGGCGGCCTCCTGTGTCTGGGCCTGGCTCTGGGCCCGGGCCGGGCCGGCCGCGAAGGGATGGGGGGCGCCGACCAGGGGGGCGGGACCGGACAGGACCAGGATGGCGGCCCCGAGCCGGAGGCCGCGTCGCAGAACAGGAACCATGGAAGACCCTTCGGGACGTCGCCGGACCGGGAGCCCGGCCGACCGTCCGGATGTGCGACGCCGCGCGGCGCCGGTTTCAGGATTGCGTGTCCCGCCCCGATCAGGCGGCGTGGGGCTCGGCGGCGAACACGCCCGGCAGCGCCGCCATCACGCTCGCGAGGGCGGGTGCGGCCAGCGTCGACAGGGTGGGGGACTCCGCGGGGTCCGGGCCCGTCGCCTCGAAGGCCGCGAGCCTCTGCACCCGCGGCAGCGCGCGGGGCTCCGGATCGTTGTAGGGCGTGTTGTAGCACTTGCGCACCGAGGCCCAGAAGGCGGCCCGGTCGGCCTCGGGCAGGCGGCTCAGGGCGGCGTCGATCAGCGCCGTGGCTTCGGCCGCGAGGGCGGGGACGTCATCCGGCGCGATCCGGCTTTCAGCGGGCATGAGCAGATCTCCGAGGGGCTCGGGACAGGGTCCTACACAGCATCACATAGCTGAGCCGTGAACGCACCTGCCCCGAGTCCGGTTCTTTTCGGGTCAGTCCAAATCGGTTCGATCCCTCCGGGATGGCGGATGGGGGCTTCGGTCGAGCGCCGCGCAGGCTTGCCGAGAGGGGCACCGCTCCGATGACGCGGCGTCCGCATCAATCCTGCCCGAGGGCCGCGAGCCAGCGGTTCGCCTGCGACCGCACGTTGTCCGGCGCGGTGCCGCCGTAGCTGGTCCGGCTCGTGACCGAGTTCTCGACCCCCAGCACGGCGTAGACCGCCTGCGTGATCCGGGGCTCGGCGGCCTGCATCTCGGCCAGGGAGAGTGCCTCCAGCCCGACGTTGCGGGCGGAGGCCGCGCCGACGAGGCGACCGGTGACGTGGTGGGCCTCGCGGAACGGCAGGCCGAGCTCGCGCACCAGCCAGTCGGCGAGGTCGGTCGCGGTGGCGTAGCCGGAGCCGGCGGCGCGGGCCAGCACCGGGGCGTTGGGTTCGAGGTCGCGCACCATGCCGGTCATGGCGGCGAGGCACAGCGAGAGGGCCTGGAGGGCGTCGAAGGTGCCCTCCTTGTCCTCCTGCATGTCCTTCGAATAGGCGAGCGGCAGGCCCTTCATCACGATGAGCAGGCCCGTGAGCGCGCCGATGACCCGGCCGGCCTTGGCCCGCACCAGCTCCGCCGCGTCCGGGTTGCGCTTCTGCGGCATGATCGACGAGCCGGTGGTGTAGCCGTCGGAGAGCTTCACGAAGTTGAACTGGGCCGAGGTCCAGACCACCAGCTCTTCGGCGAAACGCGACAGGTGGACGGCGCAGATCGAGGCGGCGGCGAGGGATTCCAGGGCAAAGTCGCGATCGGCCACCGAGTCGAGGGAGTTCGCCGTCGGCCGGTCGAACCCGAGCGCCGCGGCCGTGGCGTGGCGGTCGATGGGGAAGGAGGTGCCGGCGAGCGCCGCGGCGCCGAGGGGGCACTCGTTCAGGCGCGCACGGGCATCGCGGAAGCGGCCCCGGTCGCGGGCCAGCATCTCCACGTAGGCGAGGCAATGGTGCCCGAAGGTGACGGGCTGGGCCGATTGCAGGTGGGTGAAGCCCGGCATCACCGTGCCGGCATGGGCCAGCGCCTTCTCGGCCAGGGCCTTCTGCAGGCCAACGGCCTGGGCGTCGAGGCTGTCGAGGGTGTCGCGCACCCACAGCTTCATGTCGGTGGCGACCTGGTCGTTGCGCGAGCGCGCGGTGTGCAGGCGCCCGGCCGCCGGGCCGACGATCTCGGTGAGCCGGCTCTCGACGGACATGTGGATGTCCTCGAGCTCGCGCTTGAACACGAAGCCGCCCGCCTCGATTTCGTCGCGCACGGCCTTGAGGCCGCCCTCGATCGCAGCCACATCGGCGGAGGGGAGGATTCCCGCCTGTCCCAGCATCGCCACATGCGCCAGCGAGCCGCGGATGTCCTGGGGCGCGAGGCGCTTGTCGAACCCGATGGAGGCGTTGATCTCCTCCATGATCTCGGCGGGGCCGCTCGCGAAGCGCCCGCCCCACATCCGGTTGCTCATGTTTTCAAACGTCCTTCCAGCCGCCCTGCCCGTCCGCCCCCGGACGCAACGATGATGCCCGGCCGCAGATCTGCGCTGATCGCCGGGGCCGTCCTCGTCGCCGCACTCGGTGCGGGGCTTGCCGTATACGGGACGGGCTCGACCGGCGGCAACTCCGCCGGCCCCTGCGCGGGCTCGGTCGCGGCGACCGCCCGCATCGCCCCCCTGGCCCGGGGCGCCGTCGCCGCCCTCCAGGTCGCGACCGTGCCGGTGCCCGCGCCGGCCCTGGCCTTCAAGGGGCCAGAGGGAACCGACGCCACCCTCGACGGCGTGCAGGGCCTGCGCCTCGTGAACCTGTGGGCGACCTGGTGCGCGCCCTGCAAGGCCGAGATGCCGGCCCTCGACCGGCTCCAGGGCCGGCTCGGCGGGCCGGATTTCAGCGTCGTGGCGATCAATGTCGACACCCGCAACCTCGCGGCGCCGCCCGCCTGGCTCAAGCAGAACGGCATCGCGCGGCTGGCCTACTATGCCGATCCCGGCGGCCGGGTCCTGCCCGCGATCCAGAAGGCCACCGGCTCCCTCGGCCTGCCCACCACCCTCCTGGTCGACGGCGCCGGCTGCACCCTCGGGGTGATGAAGGGACCGGCCGAGTGGGACAGCGCCGACGGCGTCACGCTGATCGAGGCCGCCCTCGGGCGATCCTGAGTCTGACGCGGTGGGGAGAGCGCGGATGCCCCGGCCGCATCACGCCCGGATTGCCGCCAGGACGGGACACCCGCCGGACGGTCGTGTTCGGTCACGGCCAGGCAGGTAAACCTTTTCGCCAGTCTTGAAACGCAAAGCCCCCAGTCGTCACGCAGTTCCGTCACGACCATGATCGATCGCCATCGAGCGATGCGAATGTCTCTGCGCCTGTTCTCAGACGGAGGCCTGTCCATCATGTCACGACATGGGGCTTTCTGTTCGCGGCCGTTCTGGCCGCGCCCCTTGCGCAGGCTGCCGAACTGCCGCGCAGCGGCACCGACAGCTACTCCACAACCTACGTCACCTCCACCTACGTCACCATGAAGCTCGGCGAGCAGACCGTGACGACCCAAGCAGCTCCGGGAACGCCCGCAACGAGTCCGGCGGCCCGATGTTCAACGACATGGGCACGCGCTGCCTCGGGATGCGCGAGGTCGTCGGCGGCGAGGCGCTCAACCGCGAGTCCTGCATCGACAGCGACGCCGATGGCGACCAGATCTTCTCCACCGACGAAGCCAAGGGCGCCAAGGGCACGCACGTCTTCGTCGGGGGAACGGGCAAATACGCCGGGATGTCGGGGACGGCGGATTACACGAGCCGGTCGGTGAAGAGCCCGGACGGGCGCGGAATGACGCTGGTCATTCATCAGTCCAACTGGACGCTATCGCCCTGACTATTCAATCACGGGCAATGACAGATGACGATCATTCGCGACGAACATCGTCCCTCGACACGAAGACCCGTGGGAATTTTTAACGCCTGTCGCGAATGATGCGGGGACTCCCCTCCAGTCGGGCTCCTCGCCGCATGTCCCTTCGCGCCCTGTCGATCCGCACCAAGCTGTTCCTCGGCTTCGGCCTCGTCTTCGGTCTCGTGGCGGTGATCGGCGGGTCGGCCCTGATGCAGCTGCGCGCCGTCAACGGAGTGGCGCGGGAGATGCGCGACGAGCGCCTCCCGACCGTGCAGCTCCTGGGCAAGCTCCAGGTCCTGGTCCTGCGCCAGCGGGTGAATGGCGGCCGCCTGATCACTGCCGACACGCCGGCGGCCCGCACCGACGTCTCGGCCACCCTGGCCAAGCGCGAGGCCGAGATGCGCGCCGCGCAGGCCGCCTACGCCGGCCTGCCGGCCCAGCCGGAGTCGCAGGCCCTCTACCGGACGTTCGAGACGGAATGGACCGCCTACCGGACCCTGCAGGAGGGGATCGTCGCCCAGGCGCAGGCCGGAGATCTCGCCGGCGCCCAGCGCACCTACAACACCGATATGTCGACGCGCATCAACGCCGTCCTCGGCGCCCTGCAGAAGCTCGTCGAGCTGGAGGAGGGCAGCGCCCGCGCCAGCGGCGCCCGCGCCCAGGACACCTACGACACCGCCCTGCTGACCACCGCGATCCTCGTGGGCCTCGGATTGCTGATCGCGGCCGGTGCCGCCCTCGCCCTCGCCCTCGGGGTCAGCCGCCCCCTGCAGCGGATGACCGAGGCGATGCGGCGGCTCGCGACCGGCGACACGGCGGTCGCCGTGCCGGGCGCCGAGCGGGGGGACGAGATCGGCGCGATGGCGGGCGCCGTCCAGGTCTTCAAGGACAACATCCTGCGCACCCGCGCCCTGGAGGCCGAGACCGCGGCGGCCCGGGCCGGGGCCGAGGCCCTGCGCCGGGAGACCCTGCGCAGCCTGGCCGATCAGTTCGAGGCCGCGGTGGGGGGCGTCGTGGCGCAGGTCGGCACGGCCGCCGCACAGTTGCAGGACACGGCCCGCAGCATGTCGGCCAATGCCAGCGAGACGGCGCAGCGCTCCGTTTCCGTGGCCGCCGCCGCCGACCAGGCCTCGGCGAACGTCACCACGGTGGCGGCCGCCGCCGAGGAGCTCGGCTCCTCCGTCGACGAGATCGGCCGGCAGGTCCAGGGCTCGGCCCAGCTCTCCCGCGAGGCGGTGACGGAGGCCGGGCAGACCGCCACCTTCGTGCGCGACCTGAGCGAGGCGGCCCAGCGCATCGGCGACGTGGTGGCGATGATCTCGACCATCGCGGGCCAGACCAACCTGCTGGCGCTGAAC
>NZ_LMMK01000045.1:94811-125211 GCF_001422795.1 Methylobacterium sp. Leaf88
GGCGCGGGCCACGGACGAGATCACCGGCCAGATCGCCCGCATCCAGGGCTCGACGGGCCAGGCGGTGGAGGCGATCGGCGCCATCACGGGGCGCATCCGCGAGATCAGCGACGTCGCGGCCTCGATCGCGGCCGCGGTGGAGGAGCAGGGCGCGGCGACCCAGGAGATCGTGCGCAACGTGGCCCAGGCCTCCATCGGCACCGGCGAGGTCACGCAGAACGTCTCGGGCGTCGCGGGCGCCGCCGAGGATACCGGCGCGGCCGCCGCCCAGGTGCTGGCCTCGGCCTCGGCGCTGTCGCGCCAGTCGGAGCATCTCGGCGGCCAGGTCTCGCAGTTCCTGGCCACCATCCGGGCGGCCTGACAGCCGCAATCCGGGCGGCCTGACAGCCGCATCCCGGGCGGCCCCGCCCTCAGAGCAGGGCGTCGAGGCTCTCGATCACCCGCTCGGGGGGCTGATCGGCATATTCGTCCGGCAGCCCCCTGCGGTTGACCCAGACGGGGCGGAAGCCGAAGGCGGCCGCCCCGGCCACGTCCCAGCGGTTCGAGGAGCCGAACAGCACGGCCTCGGGCCCGACCCCGAAGCGGTCCGTGGCGATGCGATAGGCGGCCGGGGCGGTCTTGAAGGTTCGCGCGGACTCCACCGAGAGCACCGCGTCGAGGTGGTCCGCCAGCCCCGCCGAGGCCACCGCCCGCTCCAGCATCGCCGCGTCGCCGTTGGAGAGGATCGCGGTCCGCCATCCCGCCGCGCGCAGGGCGCGGAGCGTGCCCGGCACCTCCGGATAGGCGTCGAGGTCGCGATAGGCGTCGAGGAGCCGGGGCCGTAGCGCCCGGTCCACCTCCGGGTATCGGGCGAGGGCGTAGTCCAGGGCCTGCTCGGTCAGGCCCCAGAACGGGGCGTGGCACCCCATCAGGCCGCGCACCCAGGAATATTCGAGCTGCTTGGCGCGCCAGGTCTCGGACAGGGCGGCCGCGTCCGGCCCGATCGCGTCCGCGTGGCGCGACACCGCCGCGTGGACGTCGAACAGGGTGCCGTAGGCGTCGAAGACGGCGATGCGGGGGGATTCGGTCATGCGGGCTCCTCTGTCGCATCCGGTCGAGCGCCGCGCCGGCGCGGCGGTTCCCTCGCCTGCGAGCGAGCGGAGGCGGGATCAGGCGCGCCGCAGGCGAAGCCCGAACAGGCGCAGCGTCCCCAACAATAGCACGGCGTAGACCAGCGTTCCGGCGATCCCGAGCAGGCCCAGCACCGCCATCTCGCGCAGGCGCGGCAGGGCCGGCACCAGGGCATCGGCCAGGGGCAGGCCGTAATGGGCGGTGGCCGCGAGGGCGATGCAGGCCACCACCACCCCGACGCCGGTGACCCCGAGGGTGCGGCCCGGGGCCATCCAGCCGCGGCGCCAGGCGAGGGCCACGAGGAGGCCGAGGTTGACCCACTGGCCGATGGCCGTGGCCATCGCGAGGCCGGTCACGCCGTAGGGACCGGTGAGCACCACCTTCAGGGCGACGTTGACGGCGATGGCGGTCAGCGAGGCGATGAGCGGGGTCATCGTGTCCTGCCGGGCGTAGAAGCTCGGGAGCGCGCTGCGCAGGAGCACCACGGCCGGCAGGGCGAGCCCGTAGGCGGCGAGCACCGAGGCCGCGCGGGCGGCATCCTCCGCCCCGAAGGCGCCGCGCTGGAACAGGGCCGTCATGATCAGGACCGGCAGGGTGAGGAACGCCACCGTGAAGGGCGCCGAGAGGGCGAGGGAAAAGCCCGCGGCGCGGTTCTGCGCCGCATGCGCGCCGGCGACGTCGCCGCCGGCGATGCGCCGGCTCATCTCCGGCAGGAGCACCGTGCCGGCCGCGATGGCGATGACCCCGAAGGGCAGCTGGTAGAGCCGGTCGGCGTAGTACAGGGCCGAGACCGCACCGGTCGGCAGGAAGCTCGCCAGGATCGTGTCGGCGAAGGAGGCGATCTGGAACCCGGCCGAGCCGATCACCGCCGGCCCCAGCACCTTGAAGAAGCGCCGCATGGCCGGGTCGCGCAGGGTCGGTGTCGTCAGGGTCGGGGCGATGCCCGCCCGCCGGCAATCCCACCACACCAGGGCGAATTGCAGCACGCCCGACACCGTCACGCCCCAGGCGGCAGCGTAGGCGGCGTTGGGGAAGAGCGGCGCCGAGGCCAGGGCGGCCAGCATCGACAGGTTCAGGAGGACCGGCGCACCGGCCGCCACGGCGAAGCGCCGATGGGCGTTGAGGAGGCCGGAGAACAGGGTCACCAGCGTCATGAACAGGAGGTAGGGGAAGGTGATCCGGGTCAGCGAGACGGCGAGCGCGAACCGCTCCGGGTCCTCCGAGAAACCGGGCGCCAGGGCCCGCACGACCCAGGGCATCGCCGGCATGGCGAGGGCCAGGAAGCAAATCTGCACCAGCAGCATCAGGGTGAAGATGCGGTCGGCGAAGCGCCGGGCCGCGCCCGTCTCCGGGTCGGCCTTCTCGGTCTCCGACAGGCTGGCGTAGCTCGGCACGAAGGCGGTGTTGAAGGCGCCCTCGCCGAAGATCGCCCGGAAGTGGTTCGGCAGGCGGAACGCCACCACGAAGGCGTCGGCCACCGGCCCGGCTCCCAGGATCGCGGCCATCACCACGTCGCGGGCGAACCCGGTGACGCGCGAAACCAGCGTCCAGCCGCCGACGGAGAGGATGCTGCGGATCATGGGGGACTGCCGGGACGCGGGGCGGGGAGAGTCGGGCGAGCCCTAGACCATGCCGGCGCGCCCGGCGCAAACGCGGAACCGTTCAACGGTCACGCGCCTTGCGCCGCGCACGGACGGACGGCCCGCGGTCGGTGTTCGCCCGACCGGGCCGGTCCGCCCCGGCGCAGCAGGCCCTCTCGCCTTGGACCAGACACTCGCCCAGGACACCTCGCCGTCATTCCGGGTCGTCGGAGACGAGCCCGGACTCCAGAGCCGCCGCCCGTGCGAAATCTCGCACCACCTGCGTTTCCAGATCCCGGCTTCCGCGACGCGGCTCCGGGATGACGGCGGGCCGCCGGAGAATTCCGGTCAGCCGGTCTCCGTCAGCGACGGCCCTGTCCTTCGCGAGACGGCGCCTGTCCCCAGCCTCGCGGCGAGGCCGTAGGATCGTGGGGCCTTACGCGGTGGCCTCACCGTACATCTTTTCCACGTGCTCCCAGTTCACCAGGTTCTCGATGAACGCCTTGAGGTAGTCGGGGCGGCGATTGCGGTAGTCGATGTAGTAGGAGTGCTCCCAGACGTCGACGCCGAGGATCGGCTTGGCGCCGTGCACGAGCGGGTTCTCGCCGTTCGGGGTCTTCATGATGGCGAGCTTGCCGTCCTTGACCGCGAGCCAGGCCCAGCCGGAGCCGAACTGACCGACGCCGGCCTGGATGAAGTCGGCCTTGAACTTCTCGAAGCCGCCGAGATCCTCGTCGATCTTCTTGGCGAGCGCACCCGGGGCGGCGCCGCCGCCGTTGGGCTTCATCCACTGCCAGAAATGGATGTGGTTGTAGTGCTGGCCGGCATTGTTGAAGAGCGGCTGGTTGTTGCCGTAGGCCGAGGTCAGGACCTCCTCGACGCTCTTGCCTTCCAGGCCCGTGCCCTCGAGCAGCTTGTTGCCCGTGTCGACATAGGCCTTGTGGTGCTTGTCGTGGTGAAACTCGAGGGTTTCCTTCGACATGTAGGGGCCGAGCGCGTCGTAGGCGTAGGGCAGTTCGGGCAAGGTGAAGGTCATGGGCAACTCTCCGTCTCGTGAGACATCGGACACGATCAGGCGCGCGATCCGCGCGCGATCCTCGCACCAACGCGCCGTTACGTAAGTCGATGCCCGGATGAAGTCGATGCCCGGGTGGCGTCAGCGCCCGGGCGGCGACGATGCCCGGACGGCGGCGATCCGCGGGGGCCTGCCCGGGGCGTAGCTGCGCCCGACGTGCGATTGTGCGTTTTGCAAATGCCCCCCAGGCCTTTAGTGTGCGCGCCGCACCTGAAGGTGCAGGCGTTTGTCGAGACATCCATGAATATCGCGCTGTTCGCGCTGGCCGCCGTCATGATCGTCGGCGGAATCGTATCCGTCATCCAGGGTTTCCCCTTCGTCCGGCTGGAGAGCGGTCTCGCCATGACCATCGCGGGCGCCACCACGGCGTCGGCCGGGGCCGTGGTGCTGGGACTGGCGGTCGTGGCGGGCCGCCTGCGCGGCCTGGAGCGCGCCTTCCGCGAGGCGCGTCCGGCGACCCCGTCCTTCCCCCCGGCCGAGACCGGGCTCGCCCCCGGCGGCGCAGCAGACCCGAGCGCCGCCCAGCGGGCCCGGCCGAGCCTCGCCGCCACTGCCGCGAGCCTGGGAGCGGGTCTGGGCGCCGGCGCGGGCTTGGGAGGCGCCGCCTCCACTCGCCCCGGCCTGGAACCGACCTTCTTCGACCCCGCGCCGCCATCCCCGGAGCCCTCGGCCGCCGAACCTCTGCTGCCGAACCTGCTGCCGGCGGACGCCCCCCACGATCGTCCGGAGCCGCACATCCCGGAGCCGCGCATCGCCGACGCCACACCGGATCCCGAGACCCGGGCGACGGAGAACGACCTGTTCGACGGCCCCGCTCCCGCGCCGGCACCCGAGCCGGCGCCTGAGAGCGCCCCTCGCTTCAAGGAGGCCGAGGCGGAGCCCCGTCGCGCGCCCGACCCCGTTCCCCCGCATCCGTCCGCCGTCGAGACGGCCGAGTTCGTGGGCGTTCCCGAGGACAAGCCCGAACCGTCCCCGGAGGCGCCGGCCGCCGAGTCCACGCCCCCCGTCGCGGAGGAACCGCAGGTCGTCGGCACCTATGCCTCGGGAGGGAACACCTACGTGATGTATTCCACCGGCGTGATCGAGGCGGACACGCCGCGGGGCCGCTTCACCTTCGGCTCCCTCGACGAACTCAAGGCCTTCGTCGAGGCGGGCGGGGAGACCGACAGCCGCGGCGCGGCCTGATCGCAGCCCTCCTTCGCGGGAGCGCCCTCAGGCCAGCGGATTCAGCGCCGCGTTGCGGACCGGCAGGGGCGCCCGCATCGTCAGGGTGAACCCCTCCGGCGGGTAGTTCATGGAGACCTCGGCCCGCACCTGAGCCGTCAGCACCCGCTGGAGCAGGCGCGAGCCGAAGCCCTGCCGCTTCGGCGGTGCGACCGGTGGGCCGCCGCTCTCGACCCAGGTGAAGTGCAGGGTCCCGGCCGGACCGCCGGGCTCGAGCGCCCAGGTGATCGCCACCCGGCCGTCCCGGGTGGACAGGGCCCCGTACTTGGCGGCGTTCGTGGTCAGTTCGTGGATCGCCATGCCGATCGGCACCGCGACCTCGGACGCCATGTCGACGGGGGGGCCGGAGAGCTGGATGCGGGCGTCCCGCTCCTCCGCACCGTTCAGGGATCCTTCCGCATAGGGCTTCAACTCGTTGGCGAGCAGGGTGCGCAGGGACGCCGTCTGCCAGGTGTCCTCGGTGAGGACCGAGTGGGTGTGGGCCAGCGACATGATCCGGCCGACGAAGGCCTCGTAGAAGCTCTCGATGCTGGAGGCGGTGCGGGCGGTCGATCCGACGATGGCCTGGACCGTGGCCAGGGTGTTCTTCACCCGGTGGTGCAGCTCGCGGATCAGGAGCGTCTGGCGCTCCTCGGCGAGCCGGCGCTCGGTCACATCGGCCACGACCCCGATCAGGCGGCGCGGCAGGCGGTTGGGCGCGTCGCGCTCGAAGCGCCCGGCGAAGTCGAGGGTGCGCCACGCCCCGTCGCTGAGGCGGCGGATGCGAGCCGAGACCGCCAGGGTGGTGTCCTCGCGCAGGGCCTGCGTGATCGCGGCGCGGAAGGCCGGGCGGTCGTCGGGATGCAGCACGGTCTCGAGGAATTCGCGCTTGCCCAGGGCGCCGTCGGCGGCGCTGCGCCCGAAGATCGCGAACATGCGCTCGTTCTCCCAGATCGCCTGGTCGTCGAGCATGTGCCATTCGAAGATCCCGAGGGCCGCCAGGGAGGTGGCGATGCGCAGGCGCTGCTCGCCGTCCCGCAGGGCGTTGCGGGCCTCCACGTGGGTGGTCACGTCCTCGACCACGCCGACGAGGGTCGCGGGTCGATCGGCGCCCTCCCCCGCCGGGATGGCCTGCCCCCGGACCCCGACATCGATCGCGGTGCCGTCCGGCGCCCGGCGCAGGCGGCATTCGAAGGTGAAGGGCGCGCCGTTCCGCAAGGATGCGCGGACCTGGGCCCGGATGCGCGCGACCTCGCCGCCGTCCATCGCGGCCTGGAGGCGGGTCCAGGTGACCGGATCGTCCGGGGCATAACCGAGGAGATGCGCGGCCCGGCGCGACAGGACGACCCGGCCGTCGGCGAAGTCGTAGCGCCACTCGCCCAGGCCCGCTGCCGTCAGGGCGGCGCGGTTCTCCTCGGCCCGCACGACCTCGTCGGGATCGACGGCCTCGACCACGAGGATCTGCAGGTCGTCGCGCTGCTTCGAGGGGCGGATACGCATGTCCAGGCCGGTGCCGTCCGCCCGGAGCCAGCGCCGGATGCAGACGCGCTGGGCCACGGCGCCGAGGACCGAGAGGGCCCGCCCATTGAGGGCGCCCGGCTCATAGCCGAGGAGATCGCAGAGATGGGGGTTGGCGTCGCGGATGAGGCCGGCCCCGTCGACCACCAGGATGCCGATCGGCGCCTGCGCGAAGGCCGTCCCGTGCAGACCCGATCCTGGGCCGGCATCCGGGGCGGGCGCCGACGCCAAGTCCGTCCCGACGCCCGCGATGGAAGACTTGTCCATGGAAGACTTGTCCGAAGCGTCGTGCACGCCACATCCTCGCTCGGCGCGTCCGACCTCGTGTCACGAACGCGCGACCGCACTCCACCGGACGGCTCGCGGTGATCGCGGCCCATCAGACAACCGAAGTCCAAGCGGAACAAGGCCGGGCTGAGATGGGGATGCGCGTTTCTCGAACAACCCCATCAAAAGGATGTCGGCAAACCGGGTTACGCCGCCACCGCGCTCAGGCCGGTCCGACCCGGCGGAATTCGAGGTAGCTCGGCGGCCGGCCGGCGGCGAGGGCCTTGGCCTCGTAGCGGGTGCCCGGCCAATCCGACCAGGGCTGCGTCCAGTCCCGGGCCGCCTCGGCGGTCCAGGCGAGGTCCGGACAGCGCGCGGCGCGAACGAGGGTCCAGCCGGCGTAATCGTCGATGTCGCTGGCGAAGCGGAACACGCCGCCGGGCCGGAGCACGCGGGCGATCTCCGCCAGGGCGCCATCGGAGACGAAGCGGCGCTTGCGCTGCCGGCGCTTGGGCCAGGGATCGGGATAGAGCAGGTAGACCCGGGCCAGGCTGGCATCGGGCAGGGCCGCGAGCAGGGCCGTGGCGTCCTCGTCCCAGATCCGGACGTTGCGGAGGGCCGCCTCGTCCACCGCGCGCAGGAGCTTGACGACGCCGTTGACGAAGGGCTCCGCGCCGATGATGCCGGTGCGGGGGTGGGCGGCCGCCTGGGCGGCGAGATGCTCGCCGCCGCCGAAGCCGATCTCGAGCCAGACTTCGTCCACCGGGACGGGAAACAGGCCCGGAGGATCGAGGGGCTCGCCGGCGGGCGGCAGGGTCAGCCGGAGGGTCGGCAGCAGCTCGGACAGGCGCTGCTCCTGGCCGGCCCGCAGGCGCTTGCCCTTGCGGCGGCCGTAGAAGGCGCGGTCGGCGCCCTCCGGTGATTCGTGCCCGCCCGGGTGGGGCGGGAGCTGGTCCCGCCCCAGGGTCATGGGGTCAGGCCAGGGCCGACTTGAGGCTGTCGGCCAGATCGACGCGCTCCCACGAGAAGCCGCCATCGGCCTCCGGGGCGCGGCCGAAATGGCCGTAGGCGGAGGTGCGGGCGTAGATCGGCTTGTTGAGGCCGAGCTTCGTCCGGATGCCGCGGGGCGACAGGTCGAAGGCGTTCATCAGCACGTCCTCGAGCCGGGCCTCGTCGACCTGGCCGGTCCCGTGGAGGTCGACGTAGATCGAGAGCGGCTTGGCGACGCCGATGGCGTAGGCGAGCTGGATCGTCGCGCGGGTGGCGAGGCCGGCGGCCACCACGTTCTTGGCTAGGTAGCGCGCCGCGTAGGCGGCCGAGCGGTCGACCTTCGTCGGATCCTTGCCCGAGAAGGCGCCGCCGCCGTGGGGCGCCGCGCCGCCGTAGGTGTCGACGATGATCTTGCGGCCGGTGAGGCCGGCATCGCCGTCGGGACCGCCGATCACGAACTTGCCGGTCGGGTTCACGTGCCAGACGGTCTCCTCGGAGACCCAGTTCTGCGGCAGGGCGGCCAGGATGTAGGGCTCGACGATGGCGCGCACGTCGGCCGAGTCGAGGGACTCGTCCAGGTGCTGGGTCGAGAGCACGATCTGCGTGACGCCGACGGGGCGGCCGTTCTCGTAGCGGACGGTGACCTGGCTCTTGGCGTCGGGGCCGAGCTTGGCGGCGTCGCCTTGGCGGGCCTTGCGGGCGTCGGCGAGGTCCTTGAGGATCTTGTGGGCGTAGTAGATCGGCGCCGGCATCAGCTCGGGCGTCTCGTCGGAGGCGTAGCCGAACATGATGCCCTGGTCGCCCGCGCCCTCGTCCTTATTACCGGACGAGTCCACGCCCTGCGCGATGTCCGCCGACTGGGCGTGCAGGTGGATGGCGATGTCGTTGTTCTTCCAGTGGAAGCCCGACTGCTCGTAGCCGATGTCCTTGACCGCCGCGCGGGTCAGCTCGGCGAGATGGTCGAAGGTCACGGAATCGGGACCGCGCACCTCGCCCGCGATGACGATGCGGTTGGTGGTGGCCAGGGTCTCGACGCCGAGGCGGGCCTCCGGCATCGCCGCGAGGTAGGCGTCCACGACGGTGTCGGAGATCCGGTCGCAGACCTTGTCGGGGTGGCCTTCCGAGACGGATTCGCTCGTGAACAGGTAGTTTGAACGCGGCATTGGGGTCCCCATGCTGTGAGCGCCCAAGCTGTCGCGGCGCCGTTCCCGATTGATCAGGCGCGCGTGTCTGGCAGGACGGCCCCGCAGGGTCAAGCCGGAAGACCGGATAAATCCGCCAAAGCGAACGAATCGGACGATAGATCAGTCGTCGAGCTGGCGCCCGATCGCCTGGAGGATCGCGGCGAACCGGCGGCGCTCCGGCTCGGGGAAATGTGCGCTCACGTGCTGCACCACGACGTTCGTCAGGCCCAGCCAGGGATTGTCGGCGGCGTAGACCTCCTGAGGCCCCTCGGCGAACCCCGGTCCTGCGTCGCCGCCGGACGGTCCCGCGCCCTCGTGCTCCAGCCCGTCGAAGAAATAGGCGATCGGCACCCCCGTCAGCCGGCTGAAGGTGTCGAGATGGATGGCGCTGATGCGGTTCGTGCCCTTCTCGTACTTCTGCAACTGGGCGGCCGACATCCCAAAGCTCTGGGCGACGCGCTTCTGGGTTAGGGACGCCCTCTTGCGCTGCTCGGCGATTCGCTGCCCCACGTGAACGTCCCGTGCGTCCGTCTTCTGCCCAGCCATCTTGCCCGTCCCACGCTCTGCTGCGAGCCCTTGCAGCGCCAGGGCCTGACCACGTCCGGCCCCTTCGCCCTCAGCGAAGGCTTCGCCGCGGAGACGACCTGCCTTCCGTTCGCCCGGCGGGACGGTATGGCCCCCTCCCGCAGGCGTCAAACCGAACGGGGCCCTGGGGATCACGCGACCGGGCGATCATGTGGACAAGCCGTCCACCCCACATTTCCCGCATCGCGACCGGGCCCGGGCGGCCGGCGTGGTCGAGCCCTGGGGCAGACGGCATCCGGGTGCCGGACGGCGAGATCGCGCCCGCCCATCAACAACCGTCAGATCAAGAAGCGGTCATGCCCAATTTCACGCCTCGAACGGTCAGAGACCTTGACCAATCCTGAAAGAATATGGGGCAAGCCTATATTTCTCGCATCTGAAGGATTTATCGGGCTCCTCGTGATGCAAAACGTATCAGGCAGACCTATACTCTTGTCCCACGGCGCTGCGAAGGCAGCGCATGAAGGGACCTCACGCGTCATGACTATGGGACATCATCAGCAGACGGCCACGATTCTGCCTTTTCGCAATCCACGGGCCTCGGCGGCACAGGGATTACCCGCGATCGGCAAGACGGACGGCGAGGCGAAGGGGCAGCGCCCGCCCCAAGCGGCCTACCACGACAGCGGATATCATCAGGCGGCCATCGAGGAAGCCTCGCGGACGCGCAAGCCCTAGGACGGGCCTTCCGGACCAAGCCTCCATTCGGACACCGGCCCGCCAGCGCGCGCCGATTCGATCCGCATCTGCGGGCGCCGAGCCCAGGCACGCGGGCGTGTACGGGTCGCCCCCTGCCCTTGCGGGGGCATGCCCGGCGCAACGGCCCAAGCCTCCAAGCCCGAGCCTACAAAATTCTGAAGCAAGATCGATGCAATCGCGCGCCGGACACGGCGCGTACGTGGTGGCGTCCCCGGCAGGTCTCGAACCTGCGACCCCAGGTTTCATCCCACTTCGGCTTCCGCCGCCGCGCGCCCGGAGGCGCCCGTTCGTGGTCTGGACTATCCCTTCACCGTAGGCTTCGTCGCCGAACCCCTTAGGTGCCGCCCGTCTAGTCTCTACACCGTCCCGAAGCCCGCGGATGCGGGTGCCGGGCTTGGCTCGGGATTGGCTGCGTGCGCCGGAAGCACACGGTGAGCGTTCCCCGAATTTGAGCGGATCCGCCGCGCGGTTTCCCCTCGCGACGCCCAATTAAGATCTAGGAAACCTGTGCTCTGTCCAGCTGAGCTACGGAGACTCACCGGGGGTGTTCCTAGCATCATCGTCCGGACCCGCCAACCGGGGACGCACGTCTCTGCCGGCCGGTCCGCGAGGCCCAGCCCCGCCGGCCTCCCCTCCCCTTGGGCGGTCGTCTCGCCTGTGGCCATCTTGCCGCAATGCGGCATGAACCGCCCGGCGCGCCGACCCCCTTCCTTGTCTCCACCCCGTACGGGGCGACAATGGCGGGGGATTCGCACCATCGCCCGGGAGTCGGTTTTCGTGACGATCGTACAGCGACGATCGCCCCGCCTGCGGGGAGGACGGCGTCTCGGCCTGGCCGTGGGTGCCGCTCTCGCACTGCCGAACCCGGCCGGCGCGGGCGCGCCCGAGTGCCGTGAGGCGCCGGCGCGGGCGGAGCGTCTCGCCGGCCTCGGCGTGCGGGGCGAGCTGATCCTCGCGTCCGGCCAACGGGCCGTGCTGGACGGCGTGCGCTGGCCGGACAGGCCGGACCTGGCGTCGGAGGCCGGCGCCTGGCTGCTCGCCCGGAACGGACACTCCCTGACGCTGGTCGCCCGGGGCGAGAGCGATCGATGGGGCCGGTCCCACGTCGACGCGACGGTGGCCGAGACCGACGCCGAGGCGGCGACGCCCGATCTCGCGGCCGGGCTGGTGGCCCTCGGCCTCGTCGCGGTCGATGCGGGCGAGCGGGACACCCTGTGCCGGCCGGCTCTCCTGGCGGTCGAGGCCGGGGCGCGACGGCGCGGCCGCGGCCTCTGGGGCCAAGCCGGTCCGGACGTCCGGGACGGCCCGGCCCTGCGCGCCAGACTGGGTCACTTCGTCGTGATGCAGGGCGCGGTGCGGTGGGTCGGCGAGCGCCCGCGCCGCACCTATCTCGACTTCGCAGGCCGGGGCGAGGATGGGCTGACCGTGACCGTGTCGAAACGCACTTGGCGCGTCTTGCAGGAACGTGGTTTGAGTGCGGCCTCCCTGCGCGGGCGAGAGGTCCGGGTCCGGGGGGTGGTCGAGGCGTGGCGCGGCCCGACCCTCGACATCGCGAGTGCCGACATGATCGAAGTTCTGGACGGGGAGCAGGCGCAGCGGCGCTGAACGGCATGGGTTCGATCCTTCGCCTCACGATGGCCGCTCCTTCGCCGGCGGGCCGGCTCCGGCCCGGCCGGCAGGCCGCCGCCTGGCCGCTCCTAGGGCTGCTGCTCTCGGGCTGCATCGGCGACCAGACCGGTGCCGTCGTGCAGAAGGCGGCGCTGGCCGTGCCCCGCGAGGCGCCGCGCACGACGGGGCGCGAGCGCACTGCCTCGGACGCCGACCACGCCAAGCTCGTGGCCTCCTTCGGCGGCGAGTACCGGTCCCCGGCGACGTTGCGTCTCGTCAGCGACGTGACCGACCGCCTCGTCAAGGCGACCGAGCGGCCGGAGGAGACCTACGCGGTCACCCTGCTCGACTCGCCCGTCATCAACGCCTTCGCGCTGCCGAGCGGCCGGCTCTACGTCACCCGGGGCCTGCTGGCACTGGCGAGCGACACCTCCGAGGTGGCCGCCGTCCTCGCCCACGAGATCGCCCACGTCACCTTGCGCCACGCCACGGCGCGCACCGAGCTGGCGCTGCGCTCGCAGCTGGTCAGCAAGGTCGTGGCCGACGTACTCAACGATCCCGTGACGGGCGCCCAGCTCCAGAGCCAGTCGAAATTCGCCCTCGCCCGGTTCTCGCGCGATCAGGAACTCGAGGCCGACAGCGTCGGGGTGCGCACCCTGGCGCGCGCCGGCTACGATCCGTTCGGCGCCGGCCGGTTCCTCACGGCCCTGAGCCGGACCACGGCCCTGAAGACCGGCACCGGCATGGCCAGCGAACCCGATATGCTGGCGACCCATCCGGGCACCACCGAGCGCATCACCCTGGTGACCCGCGCCGCCCGCCTCATCGGTGCCCCCGGCCTCGGGGTCGACGAGCGCGCCCGCTACCTCGCGGCCATCGACGGCATCGCCTACGGCGACAATCCGGGCGACGGCGTCGTGCGCGGGCGCAAGTTCCTCCATCCCGCCCTCGGCATCGCCTTCGAGGTGCCGGAAGGCTTCTCCATCGAGAACACCCGCAACGCGGTCCTGGGCACCACCGGAGAGGGCAGTCGGCGCCTGCTCTTCGATCAGGTCGAGAGCAATCCGGGCCAGGGCCTCGACGAGGTGCTGAAGGCGACCTGGAACGATGTCGTCGAGCCGGGCTCACTGGAGAACCGGATGGTCGCCGGCTACCCGGCGGCCACGGCCCTGTCCCGCGGCAAGGATTGGACCTTCCGCCTCGCCGTGATCCGGGTCGGCGAGACCACCTTCCGAATGATCATGGCGGCCAAGGGCAGCACCGATCCGGACGGCGCCTTCCGGCGCTGGACCGAGAGCCTGTCCGCGATCGATCCGGCCGAGGCCCGGACCCTGCGGCCCCTGCGCCTCGTGGTGGTGACGGCCGGCGCCGGCGAGACCGTCGAGACCCTGGCGCAGCGCATGGTGGTCCCGGATAAACCGGTGGAGCGCTTCCTCGTGCTGAACGGCCTGGAGCGCGGCGCCCCCCTCCGGGCGGGCCAGACCTACAAGGTCGTGGTGGAATAGACGCGCCCGGCGAGAAGCGCTCGGCAAGACGCGATCAACAAGTCGGGAGCGGCGAGTCGGGAGCGGACTTCGGCGCCGGTCGGTGCCCGGCCGTGTGGGACAGGCTTCCCCGCTCCGGTTTCGCGCACCGTCGAGGCCTCGGCGATCGCGGCGGATCGATCGGCTGCGAGTTCCCTTCCGTGCCACTCTCGGGAATCTCGCCCCGCCGCGGACCACCGGCTCCTCCGCCTCGACCGATGCGCCGAGCGGCTGACACCGCACATGGTTCACCCTCCATACGGGGGAGCGTACGCGCGCCGAGACCGCGGGCCAAAACCGCGCGGCGGCGCCGTCCCCGTGCAGAGCCATAATAAATCAGCGTACGCCCCAGTCGTGACCCTTAATAGCTCATAGTCAACACGCGCTTTTGTCTGGGACGTCAGGCGTTGTTCAGGCTATAATCGGACGCAGATCATGCCCGCTGCGCCTGCCCGGTCGGAAGCGGATGAACCCGGAGCCTCCGAGACCTGACATGCTCGCGATCCTGAGCGGCTTCCTCGACCGCACCAGCCTGGCACCACACGGGATCTGCCTGCTGTGGCGGCCGGAGCTGATCTGGACGCATGTCGTCTCGGACGCGATCATCGCCTTCGCCTACTTCACCATCCCGGTGGCCCTCGGGGTCTTCGTGACCCGGCGGCGCGACATCGCCTTCGGATGGATGTTCTGGGCCTTCGCCCTTTTCATCCTCGCCTGCGGCACCACCCATCTCTTCGGAATCTGGACCCTGTGGGTGCCGGACTACGCGGCCGAGGCCGTGATCAAGGCGATCACCGCCGCCGCCTCGATCGTGACGGCGATCCTGCTCTGGGTCCTGCTGCCGCGGGCCCTCGCCCTGCCCTCGCCCGACCAGTTGCGCAGGGCGAATGCCGAGCTGCTGGCGCGGATCGGCGAGCGCGACGCGGCGCTGGCCGCCCTGCACGAGGCCCATGCCGAGCGCGACCGGGCCGAGGAGATGCTGCGCCAGAGCCAGAAGATGGAGGCCATCGGCGCCCTCACGGGGGGCGTCGCCCACGATTTCAACAACCTGCTCGGCGTCGTCATCAGCAACCTCGACCGGATCGAGCGCTTCCTGCCTCCGGAGAGCGGGGCGCGCCGCTCCCTGAACGGCGCGCTCACGGGGGCCGAGCGCGCCGCGGCCCTGGTGCAGAAGATGCTCGCCTTCGCCCGGCGCCAGCCCCTCCAGCCGGTGCGGGTCGACCCGAACCGGCTGATCCGCGACCTGTCGGAACTCCTGCGCGGGGCCCTCGACGCGGTGGAGCGCCCGGAAATGACCCTCACGCCGCAGGTCTGGCCCGTCTGCGTCGACGCCAACCAATTGGAGAACGCCCTGCTGAACCTCGCGGTGAATGCCCGCGACGCGACCGAAAAGGGCGGACGCACGGTCATCCGCACGCGCAACGTTCCCGCCGCGGAAGCCGAGCAGATCCCCGCCCTGCGCCCCGTCGATCACGTGGCCATCGCGGTCGCGGATAGCGGCCAGGGCATGAGCCCGGAGGTTCTCGCCCGTGCCTTCGAGCCGTTCTTCACCACCAAGGCGGTGGGCGAGGGCACCGGCCTCGGCCTGAGCCAGGTCTTCGGCTTTGCCAAGCAATCCGATGGGCACGTCGTGATTGAAAGTGCACCGGGCCGTGGCACGACGGTATGGATCTACTTGCCTCGCGATCCAACCGAGCTATCGTCCCCTCATCCGAGTGGAGAGGCGTCCCGGCTCGGCCGCACACCACGCCTGGGCTACGCCTGACGGAACGCCACGACAATGAGCGGCTCGGCCAAACCACGCATCCTCATGGTGGAGGACGAGTCTCTGCTGCTGGAAGTCATCACGGCCGATCTCGAGGATGCCGGCTTCGCCGTCTTCCAGGCGGCGACCGCCGAGATCGCCCTGAACATCCTGAAGGCGGAAGCGTCCGTCGACATCCTGTTCACCGATATCCGGCTGCCCGGCCTGATGGACGGATGGCAGCTCGCCGAGGCCGCGCGGACCCTGCGTCCCGACCTGCCGGTCATCTACGCCACGGGGTTCTCGCAGACGCCGCCCCGCCTCATCGCGGGCAGCGTGTTCTTCACCAAGCCCTACCGCGCGGCGACGCTGATCAAGGCCATCGAATCCTTCGCGGTCGGGCCGAACGCGTGATCCAGCCCCCCGGCCCCACCCGCCGCGCCGTCGCGGTCGCGGGGCTCGCGGGCGCCGCAGCGCTGACCGCCGTCAAATCCTCCGCGGCCGGGGCGCCCGAGGCGGGGCCCGCGCGGACACGCGCGCTGCGCATCGCGATGCTGCTCTATCCGGGCATGACCGCCCTCGATCTCGTCGGGCCGCAGGCCCTCCTCGCCGGCATCGCCGGAGGCGGGCTGCACCTCGTGGCACGCGCGGCCGGCCCTGTCTCATCGGATACCGGCCTGACCCTCCTGGCCGGGGACAGCTTCGAGACCTGCCCGCGCGACCTCGACGTGCTGTTCGTGCCGGGGGGCGACGGCACGCCCGCGCAGATGCGCGATGCCGACACCCTGGCCTTTCTACGCGACCGGGCGGCGCGCGCCGGCTGGATCACCAGCGTCTGCACCGGCTCGCTGATCCTCGGGGCGGCCGGCCTCCTGCAGGGCTATCGCGCCACCTCGCACTGGTGCGTCCGCGACCGGGTGCTGCCGCGCCTCGGCGCCATTCCGGTGGATGAGCGCGTGGTCTTCGACCGCAACCGCGTCACGGCGGCGGGCGTCTCGGCGGGTCTGGACTTCGCCCTGGCGCTCTGCGCGCGGCTCGCCGGGCCGGAGGCGGCCCGCACGAGCCAGCTCGTGGCCGAATACGCCCCGGCGCCCCCCTTCGCGGCCGGAACGCCGGAAACGGCCGGCCCCGCCATCACCGCGCGGGCGCGGGCGATCCTCGGCCCGCTCATCGACGGTGCGGACGCGGCGACCGCGGCGATCACGCGCCCGTGACGGGAGCGCGGCCCGAAACCTGCCGGGGCCGCCAATCGCCGTTTGCCACTGTGTTGGGCAAACGCCAAGATCGCTCCTCACGAAGACCACACCCTTGCCATCCTCTTCCGGGCCCGCCCGCAATGCCGGGCGGGTCATCCGCTCCCAACCAGGATAGGACCACCCTATGGCGGCAGGCCTCGCGGGCGACCTCACGCGCACGAAATCGCTGGAACGGCTGAACAGCGACGCGGAGGGCGGCGAGCACAAGCTCGCCCGCACCCTCGGCCCCTGGAGCCTGATCGCCCTCGGCATCGGTGCGGTGATCGGCGCCGGCCTGTTCTCCCTGACCGGCATCGCGGCGGCCGAGCATGCGGGCCCCGCGGTGGTGATCTCCTTCGCCATCGCCTCGATCGCCTGCGCCTTCGCGGGCATGTGCTACAGCGAACTCGCCGGCATGATCCCGGTGGCGGGCTCGGCCTATACCTACGCCTACGCCACCATGGGCGAGTTCGTGGCCTGGATCATCGGCTGGGACCTCGTGCTCGAATACGCAGTCGGCGCGGCCACGGTCTCGGTGAGCTGGTCGAGCTACGTCACGCGCTTCCTGCGCGACACCCTCGGGATCAACCTGCCCCCGAGCCTCGTCCACTCCCCCTTCGAGACCTACGCCCTCGCCGATGGCACCACGGCCCACGGCCTCGTCAACCTGCCGGCGATCTTCATCATCGTGGCGGCCTCCGCCCTGCTGATGATCGGCATCCGGGAATCGGCCCGGGTCAACGCCGTGGTGGTGTTGATCAAGCTCGCCGTGGTGGCGGTCGTGATCGGGGTCGGGCTGTTCTACATCAAGGCGCAGAACTACGTGCCGTTCATCCCCGAGAACACCGGCACCTTCGGCGAGTACGGCTGGAGCGGCATCATGCGGGGCGCCGGCGTGGTGTTCTTCGCCTATGTGGGCTTCGACGCGGTCTCGACGGCCGCGCAGGAGGCCAAGAATCCCCAGCGCAACATGATGATCGGCATCCTGGGGTCGCTCGCCATCTGCACGGTGATCTACATCGCCTTCGCGGGGGTGCTCACCGGCCTCGTGCACTACGACCAGATGAAGGGCGACGCCGCCCCGGTGAACACCGCCATCGGCCAGACGCCGTTCCTGTGGCTGCGCAGCCTCGTGACGCTCGGCGTGATCGCGGGCTTCTCCACCGTCATCCTGGTGCTGCTGCTGGGCCAGAGCCGGGTGTTCTACTCCATGAGCCAGGACCGGCTGCTGCCGGGCTTCTTCTCCAAGATCCACCCGGCCTGGAAGACGCCCTACCGCTCGAACCTGTTCTTCATGGTGTTCACCAGCGCGCTGGGCGGCTTCCTGCCGATCTCCCAGCTCGGCCACATGACGAGCATCGGCACGCTGCTGGCCTTCATCCTGGTCTGCATCGGCGTCATCATCCTGCGCCGGACCCAGCCGGATGCGCGCCGCGACTACCGCACGCCCCTGGTCCCCCTGGTGCCGATCCTGGGCATCCTCAGCTGCTTTGCCATGATGGTCTCGCTCGACGGGGAGACCTGGCTGCGCCTGCTGGTCTGGCTCGCCATCGGCCTCGTCATCTACTTCGCCTGGAGCCGGCGCCACAGCCGCGTCGGGCGCGAGGAAGCGGCCTGATCGACCGGCAGGTCCCGCCCCGTTCGGGCGAGGGCCCCTGCGCCTCAGGCGGTGCGCGCCAGGGCCAGGGTAGGCGCGCTGCACACCGGCTCGCCCACGGCCACGGTCTGGCGCTCGCGGGCGATGAAGGCGGTGGGCATCGCCGCCTGCATGTCGGCCTCGACGCTGCGCAGCATCGCGTCGGTGTGGCAGGGATGCAGGTGGATGATGGCGAGGGCCTTCACTCCGGCGGCCTGCGCCAGTTCCACGCCCTTCTGCCAGGTCGAGTGGCCCCAGCCCCGGCAGACCGGATACTCGCCCTCGGTGAACATGCCGTCATAGACCACGAGGTCGGCGTCCCGCACGAAGTCCTTCAGGGCCGCGTCCGGCCACGGATCGCTGTGCTCGATGTCGCTGATCACGCAGAGCCGCCGGCCCGCATGCTCGAAGCGGTAGCCCACCGAGCCCTGCGGATGGTTGAGCAGGATCGTGTCGACGGTGGCGCCGTCGGGGAAGGTCAGCCGCTCGCCGGCCTTGAAGCCGTGATGGGCGAGCCGGCAGGGAATGATGTCGAGGGTGACGGGAAACAGCGGCGGCGCGAACAGCCGGTCGAGGGCCGCGGCGGCGCTCTCCCCGTCGAGATTGCCGCAATAGGTGTTGAGGGTCCGCTCCGGGTCCAGCACCACGGGTTTGAAGAACGGCAGACCGGCGGTGTGGTCGAGGTGCAGGTGGCTGAAGAGGAGGTCGATCTCCTTGGGCATCGCATCGCGGTGATGGCGGCCGCAGGCATTCAGCCCCGAACCCGCATCGAGGAGGAACAGCCGCTCGCCGCACCGGATCTCGAGACAGGGCGTGCTGCCACCGAACTCGATGTAATCCGGGCCGCTGACGGGCGTCGAACCGCGTACACCCCAGAAGGTCAGGGTGAGGCCGTCATCCGCGAAGGGACGGGAGGAGAAGGTCATCGTTCGATTACCATATGCCCCGATCCCAATCTGGATCGGGTGCCCTTCGTCGCACCGGCGCGATCCAATCCTCGCGGGTCGGCGATAGGCGGGTGCCGGGATCGAAGTGGAACTGCTCTGAGGTAGTAAGCCGCCCCTCCCCCCGATGTGCGAGCCCGCACATGGCTGGGCGGCGAGGCATCTGGCCCGGAACTTCGCCGGCGAACTGTGTCGACCCGGCCACCGGCCCACTCACCGCTGCGCCAGGACGTCGAGGGTGCCCCGGGCCGGACCGGGCACCGGCAGGATGCCCGACAGGCCGAAGCGAACCAGGCGCGGCCAAGCGACAGGATAAGCCTCCGTCCCGAGGGCGGCCGTCGCCAGGGGCGCGAAGAGCGGCGCCATACGCTCATAAGCCGGGACGAAGCCCGGCATCCGGGTTCGCGAGAGCGGCGAGTCCGGCGCGATCCAGCGCGACCACACCGCCTCGGCCACGGGGACCGGGCGTGGCCGGGCCGCGATGACCACCACCTCCTGGCCCGCATACGCGAGGGCTTCCGGCCGGCTCACGTCGCCGAGGGAGGCCCCCTTGGCGGCGAGCGCCGCCCAGAACGGATGCTGCGCCCCGTCGGAATAGGTGGTGCGCACGGCCGCGCTCCCCTCCTCCACCAAGGTGGCGATGCGCGCCTCCTCGGCCCCGCGATAGACGACGACTTGGGCCTCCTTGGCCGGATCCTTCGCGGGGGCGAAGACGTAGCGACCGCCGACCACGCTGACGGCCGGCTCCTCGCCGAGGGCGTCGAATCGATCGGCGCCCTCCTTGAGCTGGCGCCAGAAATCGATGTTCGGATCGGCCCGGTGCCGGGCCATGTTCGCGGCCGTCATCCGGAACGGGAAGGACTGGAACTGGAAGGCGGATTGACCGCCGGCGAAGGCCTCCCGGGCGATGGCGTAGATCTCGCCCACCACCTGGTCCGTCATGGCAAAGCAGCCCATCGACGAGCAGACCCCGTGCACCATCACGGCCGAACCGGTGGAGCCGTGGGCCCGGTCATAGGCATTGGGGTAGCCGAGGTCGAAGGAGAGGTAGTAGCGCGAATTCGGGTTCATCTGGCGCTGCGGCACCGTGTAGAACCCCTCGGGGGTCTGGCGGTCGCCGCTCTTGCGCTTGGGGCCAAGCTGGCCCGACCAGCGGCAGATCGGGAAGGTCTTCACGTGGACGAAGCGGCCGCTGCCGGCCCGCTTCCAGACCTCGATCTCGGATTCCTTCTTGTAGGCCCGGAACAGCACCGGGGCCGCCGCCGTGGTGCCCCGCGCCTGCATGAGGGCCAGGGTGGCGGCCGGAATCGGCGCGAAGGCCTTGGACGGCTCGGCCGCGGCCGGCGACGCCGCCATCACGGCGCCGAGGGCCAGGATCGGCGTCGCGAGAGCGAGAAGGGCCGACGCCGCACGGCGGAGCGGGCCCCGGGACAGGAAGACCATGCGTGGTCCTGAAGAGCGACCCGTCCGCTGGCGGGCGGACGCCCGTGCACGATGCACGCCTTCCTGCCTATCGCATCCCAATGGGGCGGCAATAGGGGAAGCCCCCGGAAAGCCGGAGAAGTCCCGGGTTCTCACCCGCGATCAGGCAGCCAGCACCGTGTTGCGCTCGATGCGCAGCACCGCGTCGAAGGGCTCGACCCCGGCCAGGGCCTCGGCATCCGGCAGGCAGACGATGAGTCCGCGGCCGGCCCGGGCCGCCCGCAGGGCCGCCAGGCGGGCGCGGATCTCGTCGCCCTTCCGGTCCTCCAGGGCGATGGCGATGACGACGATGTCCGGCCGGCGCACGAGGCAGCGGGCGAGGTCGATGGCGATGCGCTCGCGCGGGCCGATAGCGTTCTCGCCGAGGCTGGCGCCGCCCCCGGCGAGGCCGGGCTCGACCCGGCTCTCGAGGCCGAGACGGTAGACGGCCGGTTCCAGGCCCTCGTCGGCGAGCACCCGGCGCACCAGGGCCCGCACCCGGGCCTCGGCGCCGGCCTCCTCGCCGTTGATGCGGCCGAACAGGATGTTCTCCTCCAGACTCGCGGCGGCGGTGAGCCGGGCCGGATCGTAGAACTCGACCGTTCCCCGCAGGTTGGCGGGCATCAGGCGTGCGAAGGAGCGGCGGGCCTCCACCAGCCGCTCCTCAAAGGCGGCGTCGATGAGGCCGAAGCGGTGCCGCGTCTCGCTGTAGCGCAGGGCGAGGCCGATCAGGCGCTTGCGGTCGCGCTGGCCGGCCGGGCCGCGGCGCCAGCCCTTGGCCTCGGGCTGGCGGCCGACGAGATCCTCGAAGAAGCCCCGCTCGGCGGCCGGGAACAGCGAGAAGGTCTCGAACAGCGGATGATCGTCGGGCAGGTCGGCGAAGATCTCCACGAGGCTGCGGGCGACCTGGAGACCGATCTCCGTGAGAGGGCGACTGAGGCCCTCCGCCTCCAGGACGGCGCGGAGATACGGGTGCGCCGCGATGTGGTCGGAGGCGAAGGCCGGCCCCACCGCCTCGCCGAAGAGGATGTTCTCGCCCACCGTGGCCTGGTGGTTGTAGCGGGCCGGATCGAAGGGCTCCACCAGGCGGCCGGCCTTGTCGGCGGCGAGCGCCTCGCGGACCGCGTGGCGGGCGGCCACCACGGCACGGGCGATCTCCGGCTCGGCCGCCGGATCGACCGTGCCCTCCAGGCCGCGTGCATACGCGAAGGCGTCGAGGCCGGTGATCCGCAGGGTGGCGATGAGGTCGTCGGGATCGGGGGCCCCGGAGGCGCCGTAGAGGATGTTCTGGCGCAGAGACCCTTCGATGAGAATGGCCTCGGCCCCCGCCAGGGCAATGCGCCGGGCCCGCTCCTCCGGCTCGAAGGCGCGCAGGTCGATGCCGCCGTAGGTGACCGCGCCGGCGGAGGGTTCGAGCTGCCCGGCCAGGATCGCGGCGAGCACCCGGCTGCCGCTGCCGCGCTCGCCCAGGATGGCGACGTGGCCGGGCATCGGCAGGGCGGCGTCGACGCCGGCCAGCCGCTCGCCGGTGGCGGGATCGTAGGCCCCGACCCCCTGCGCCACCAGGGCGCCCGCCTCCGGCAGGGCCGTCACCGTGCCGGGGCGGGCCGGGGCACGGCCCTCGAGGGCCGGCACGGCGACGGCGACGTCGCGGAACGGGCCGGCGAGGATGCGATGCAGGCTCGCCATCCGCAGGGTCACGGTGAGGGCGACCACCGCGAGGGCGAAACCACCGGCGGCGGCCAGCAGCGCCCCTGGCTCCACCGGCTCGGTGGTGCCGTCGTGGCCGCGCCACAGCGCCACCGCCACGACAATCGCGGGCAGCAGGATCGCCAGCGCCATGGAGGGCGCGCGGGCATAGGCCAGGGCGGATTCCGAGGCCGCGAGGGCGTCGCGGGTGCTGGCGCCCTTGGCCGCGAGGCGCTCGCGCTCGAAGGCGGCGGCCCCGTGCGCCCGCACCGCCGGCATGCGGCGGATCAGGTCGGCGAGAGCCCGCCCGGCGGCCCCGCCGGCCCGGAGGCGCAGGGCGGCCCGGTCCTGCATCCGCCGCTGGATCAGCGCCCGGGCGAGGCCGGCGGCCAGGAGCCCGGCGGCGACCGTGGCCACGAGGCGCGGCGCGGCGAGGCCGGCGAGGACCAGGGCGAGGACGGTGCCGCCGACCGCCAGCGCCGGGACCAGGATCGCCAGGCCGAACAGCGTGTCGAGGCGGGCGAGGAGGTCTCCCATGGCCTGGGCCAGGGCGCGGGCCTCGTCGCGGGCACCGGGCGGCGCGCGCAGGATCGCCTCGGTGACCCGCCCCTGCAGGGCGGCCACCGTCCGGGTCTGGGCATGGAAGCACAGGCGCGCCACGGCCCAGCCGAGACCGGCCGAGGCGAGGGCCGCCGCCGCGAGCCCCAGGAAGGCCGCGCGCACGAGTTCGCCGTGGGGCAGGATCCAGCCCGCGAAGGCCACGAAGGGTCCCTCGGCGGCGGGACGCCAGGGCAGGGCCGCGGCGATCCGCAGGAACGGTCCCGTGGGATTGGTGTCGTGCACCTGCACGCCGACGAGATCCCGCAGGCACAGGAGTGCGAGCAGCGCGAGGGGTCCGCCGAGACCGAGCGCCAGCCCGACCGCGGCGGCATGCTCCCGCCGCGCGGTCCGCCAGGTGAAGGCGATCGGATCGCGGTCCATCGGCACCCTGTCCACGACGCCCCGGAAAGGGGCCCGGGGAGCGGCTTAGAGGATCGTCCCCGGCGGCGAAAGCGCGGGGGCGCACCTCGGCGGGCCGGACCGCCCTTCTCCGCTGCCCTTCTCCGCCGCCGTTCCCGATCATCGCCCGGCGCGACGCCGGCGGCGCGGACCCAGCGCGCACTCCGGACGTTTCAGGCGGATTAGCGGCTCCCGCGGGCGGGAAAATCCTCTAGAGTGGGTCGCCCGGCGCCCCCAGGGGTCCGCCGCCCCGCAACGTCCTCCCTCCGTCCCTCGCGAAGTCCCCCGAACCTCCATGTGCGAACTGCTCGGCATGAGCGCGAACGTGCCCACGGATATCCGCTTCTCCTTCGCCGCCCTGGCGCGGCGCGGGGGCGAGACCGGCCCGCATGCCGACGGCTGGGGCATCAGCTTCTACGAGGGACGCGGCGCCCGCGCCTTCCACGAGCCGGAACCGAGCGCGCAGTCGGAGCTCGCCCGGCTCCTGCGCCGGACGCCGATCAAGAGCCGCATCGTCATCGCCCACGTGCGCAAGGCCAATCGCGGCCGGGTCAACCTCGAGAACACCCATCCCTTCAGCCGCGAATTGTGGGGCCGACGCTGGACCTTCGCGCACAATGGCCAGCTCAAGGGCGTGAAGAAGTGGCCCCTGACCTGGTTCAAGCCGGTCGGTTCCACGGACAGCGAGCACGCCTTCTGCTGGATGCTCGACCAGCTGCAGCAGCGCTGGCCCGACCTGCCGAGCCCGGCCCGCATCGACCGGGCCGTGGCGGACCTCTGCGCGGCCCTGCACGGCCTCGGCGTCTTCAACATGCTGCTGTCGGACAGCCGCACCCTCTACGCCCATTGCGGCAAGCGCCTGTGCTACCTGACCCGCCGTGCCCCCTTCGGCACCGCGACCCTGGTGGACGAGGACTGGCGGGTCGATTTCGCGCAGGAGACCGGCGCGAAGGATGTCGTCACGGTGATCGCCACGAAGGCCCTCACCCGCGACGAGTGCTGGACCGACGTGGAGCGCGGCCACGTGCTCTCCCTGCGCGACGGCGTGGTGCGCACCCTCAAGCCGGCCAATGCCCCGGGAGGCTCGTCCAAGGGGGCCTGCGCCAAGGCGATCCCGCGCCCGGACCGGGTCCCGTCCCCCTGCGGCTGTTGATGCGGCGCGGCGCAGAACCGCCACGGTTGTCCGGCGGGATGCGTGGCCGGCCCAGATGCGCTACAACGCCCGACATCAGTTGACCACGCGGGTGCTTCTCGGACGCCTCGGGCCGACACGAAACCTGACCGCCCCAGATTACGACGAGCCATGACACGCGACGTGACCGACACCGCCCCCGACGCCCTGTCGGCCTCTGCCGATGGCCGGCCGAACCTGTCCTCGAACATCCGGACCCATCTGGGCGAGCACCTGCGCACGGTCTACGACCGCCTGCCCGCGGACGAACAGCCGACCCGCTTCGCCGAACTCATCGCGCAGCTGGAGGCCGCCCTCAAGGCGCGCGGCGAGGCGATCGAGCCCGAGTTCCGCAACGGCCTGCTGGCGGCCGTGCCGTCCCTGCGCGCCTTCGCCCTATCGCTGACGAGCAACCCGGCCCGCTCCGACGACCTCGTGCAGGACACCCTGCTGAAGGGCTGGCAGCACCGCGCCCGCTTCCAGCCGGGCACCAACCTGAACGCCTGGCTGTTCACGATCCTGCGCAACATCTTCTACTCGGACCACCGCAAGCGCGTGCGCGAGGTCGAGGACCAGGACGGCTCCTACGCCGCCCGCCTCGCCACCGCCCCGCACCAGGGCGACCGCCTCGACGTCGAGGACCTGCAGACGGCTCTGGGCAAGCTGCCGCCGGACCAGCGCGAGGCGCTGGTGCTCGTCGGCGCCGAGGGCGTCTCCTACGAGGAGGCCGCGGCCATCATGGGCTGCAAGGTTGGCACCGTGAAGAGCCGCGTCAGCCGGGCCCGCGGGCGCCTCGCCGAGCTCCTGGGCTACGACGAGGAGGACCTGAGCTCGGACCGGCTGATCCAGTCGGCCATGCCCAAGGAAGCCTGATCCCGCCCGGGGAAGTCCGATCCCGGCAGCCCGCGACCGCCGGCCCGTAAGGGGTCCAGCCGCGGCCGCCGGCGCGGCGGACAAGGCCCTCCGCTCCGTTCGGTCCCGGAACTTTCGACGCATCCCTTCCGGGAGTTGGACGTTACTGCCCTGAACCCGGCAGCGCTTCACAGCGTCGCGGGATCCTCGTTCAGGAGCTTCACGATGAACTTCAAGACCCTTCTCGCCGCTTCCGCGATCGCCCTCAGCCTGCCCATGGCCGCCCAGGCGCAAGGCCTGGTGCGCGGCGCCGAGCGCGGCGCCCAAGAGGGCGCGGATGCGGCCGGCCCGGTCGGAGCGATCGTCGGCGGCGCGGTCGGCGCGGCGACCGGCACGGTCGGCGGCATCCTCGGGGTCGATGACCGTCCCCGCTTCCGTCAGTATGTCACCCGCGAGCGTCGCTCGTCCTACGACTACAACGGCGACGTCCGCGTCGGCGCCGTGCTGCCGAACTCGGGCGTGACCTATTACGATGTCCCCGCCGAGTACAACGCCCGCGGCGCCCGCTACACCATCGTCAACGAGCGTCCGGTGCTGGTCGACCGCAGCCACCGCATCGTCGAAGTGATCGACTAAGGATTTCCGCCGCGCCCTCGGCGCGGGGATTGATCGAGGCCTCCGGCGACGCCCTCGCCGGAGGCCTTTTTCTGTTCGGACCAGTTCATCTCCGCCCTCCCCCGGTGGCCTTCGGACGATGACCGGTGCAACACTTGACGATCTCGGCCGTTACTCTTCCCGGTACGCGTCGCGTGGGTACGAATTTGTCGATGGACGCGAGGGATACCCAGACAATGGCAGACGATTCCACGCTCGACCCGGCCCTTCCCGAGCCGGTCCGCGATCATCTCGGCCAACAGCTGCGGACGGTGTTCACCACCGGCGAGACCGTCCCGGACTATCTCGGCGATCCGGCCGCCCCGGAGGCTTTCGCCCCCCAGCTGAAGCGGCTTGAGGTACGGCTGAAGACCCACGAGGAGGGCACGGTCGCGGTCGAGCAGGCCCTCGAGGGCCTGCTCGGCGACCTCGGGGCGGCCCCGAAGCCCGACGAAGCCCCCTAGATCGTCAGACCCTCGACCTGGTCGCCAGGATGTCGCGGATCTCGGAGAGAAGCTTCACGTCGGCCGGCACTTCGGCCACGGCCTCGGGCTTGGCCTCCTCCTTGCTCACGAGGCGGTTCATCGCCCGGATCACGAGGAACAGCACGAAGGCCACGATGAGGAAGTTGAGCGCCACGGTGATGAACTGGCCGTAGCCGATCACCGCGCCCTGTTTCTTCGCGTCGACATAGGCCGCACCCTTCTGCACGCTCGATGACAGCGCGATGTAGTAGTTCGAGAAGTCGAGACCGCCGGTGATCGCGCCGATCATCGGCATGAACAGGTCCTGCACCGCCGAGGTCACGATGGCTCCGAAGGCGGCACCGATGATCACGCCGACGGCGAGGTCGACGACGTTGCCGCGCAACGCGAACTTCTTGAACTCCTCGAGCATCGACCCGCCCCCGCATGCTTCGTGCCCGGACGAAGCTTCCGGGCCGCGATCAACTTAGACGATGACAACCTGGGAGCGACAGCGCCCTGCGTCAGCTGTCCACGGCCCGATCGTGGGCCGGCCTCGCCCGTTCGGAGAGATCGTCGGCCGCAGCGAGCGCGGCGGAGCCCTGCCCCTCCGCCTTGGCGCGGCGGCGATACTGCGCCGCCCCGATCGGCAGGGTGATGAGGTAGCCGAGCGCCAGCGCCACCATCGCCTCGAACGGGAAGCTGATGAACAGGCCGAAGGCCGCCACCACCACGAGGAAGATCGGCAGCACCCAGTCCCGGGGCACGCGCTTGCCCATGGTCTTGCCCGAGAAGGTCGGCACGGTGGAGACCACCAGCAGGGCGATGCAGAGCATGTAGCCCAACACCACGGGGGCCGCCCAGTGCTCCATCGGCAGGCCGAGGAAGTTGAGGTAGAGCGGCAGCATCGCGGTGAGCGCCCCGGCGGGTGCCGGCATGCCGACGAAGAAGTCCTTCTTCCAGGCCGGGCGGTTGGGATCGTCCAGCATCGCGTTGAAGCGGGCGAGCCGCAGCGCCATGGCGATGGCGAAGATCAGCGCGACGATCCAGCCGACCGAGCGCAGCTCCTTCAGGGCGAACCCGTACAGGATCAGCGCCGGCGCACAGCCGAAATTGACGAAGTCCGCCAGGGAGTCGAGCTCCGCCCCGAAGCGCGAGGTGCCCTTGAGCATCCGGGCCACGCGTCCGTCGATGCCGTCGAGGAAGGCAGCGGCCACGATGGAGATCACCGCGGGCTCGAACTTGCCCTCGAAGGCCAAGCGGATCGCCGTCAGCCCGAGGCAGAGCGCCATCAGGGTGATCATGTTCGGTGCGATCATCCGGAACGGCACCGGCTTGAATCGGCGCGGCCGGGGCTCGTTGGCATCGGGGGCGAAGGGCGGGAACAGGTCGTCCATGGGAACCCCTCAGATGCGCCGGAACGTGCGCTCGGGCCCGCCGCCGAGATCGGCGAGCACGGTCTCGCCCGCCACGGCCTTCTGGCCGAGGCCGACGAGCACGCGAGTGCCGACCGGAAGGTAGACGTCGACGCGCGAGCCGAAGCGGATGAGGCCGAAGCGCTCGCCGACGTTCAGAGTGTCGTTGGCGTGGACCCAGCCGACGATGCGGCGCGCCACCAGCCCGGCGATCTGCACCACGCCGATGCGCAGGGGCGCGCCCTTGTGGGTCGTCTCCATGACGAGGCCGTTGCGCTCGTTGTCGTCGCTGGCCTTGTCGAGCTCGGCGTTGAGGAACAGGCCCGGCGTGTAGTGGATCTGCCCGATCCGACCCGTCACCGGCACGCGATTCACGTGGCAGTCGAACACGTTCATGAAGACCGAGATGCGCAGCATCGGCTCCTGCGGCAGGTCGAGCTCCGGCGGGGGCAGCACCGTCGAGATGAGGTTCACCCGCCCGTCCGCCGGCGAGACCACGAGGCCGTCGCCCACGGGAGTGATCCGCTCGGGGTCGCGGAAGAAGTAGCAGACCCACAGGGTCAGGATCAGGAAGATCCAGCCGAGGAACTGCGCGAAGTAAGCGCCGATCACCGTCAGCACGATGCCGATGACGATGAAGGGATAGCCCTCCTTGTGGATCGGCACGAGCGTCCGGCGAATCGTCTCGAGGAGATCGGTCATGGGTCTTTCGGACTGCTTTCGTCTGGTGGGCGCCCCCGGAAGGCTCCCTGGGCAGGGGCCCCCTCATAAGGCACGGAGCGGCGTCCGTCATACGGTTTCGGATCAGGGACGCGCGAGGCATCCCCTCGCGGTTTCGGATCAGGGACGCGCGAGGCATCCCATCGCGGTTTCGGATCAGGGACGCGCGAGGCCCCGCCGGCAAACCGGGGACGGGTGTCAGCCATCGGCCTGGACGAGGGGCGGCAGGCGCGCCAGCCGCAGGGCGATCGCCAGCGCGAGGCCGTAGAGGGTCGCGAAGAACGCCACCACGCCGACCCAGCCCGCATGGGCGAAGAACCAGCCCCCGGCGGTGCCGAGCACCGAGGAGCCGAGATAATACAGGCACAGGTAGATCGACGAGGCCTGGGCCCGGTCGCGCAGGGCCCGGCGCCCAACCCAGCTGCTGGCCACGGAATGCGCGCCGAAGAAGCCCACGGTGACAAGGACGATGCCGAGGATGATCAGGCCGAGATGGGCGGAGAGCGTCAGGGTCACGCCCGCGAGGCCCAGGAGGATGGCGAGCCACAGCACCTTGCGCCGCCCGAGCCGGCTCGCGATCTCGCCGGTCAGCGCCGAGGAGACGGTCCCGAACAGGTAGACGACGAAGATCGCCCCGATGGCGCTCTGGCTGAGGGAGAAGGGCGGATCGAGCAGGCGAAAGCCGATGTAGTTGTAGATGCAGACGAAGCCGCCCATCAGCAGGAACGCTTCGGCGAACAACCAGGGCAGACCGGGATCGCGGAAGTGCTGACCGAAGGTGCCCGGCACCTCGCGCCAGCGCATCCGGTTCGCCCGGAAGCGCCGCGAATCCGGCAGCAGGTAGACGAAGGCGATGGCGGCGAGGAGCGCCAGCACGCCGATGGTGCCGAGGCCCCAGCGCCAGGAGGCATGGTCGGCGATGATGCCGGTGAGCAGGCGACCGACCATGCCGCCCGCCGCGTTCCCGCCGATGAGCAGCCCCATCGAGAGGCCGATGGCACGCCCGTGCATCTCCTCGCCGAGATAGGCCATCGCCACGGCCGGCAGGCCGGAGGCGGCGAGCCCCGTGAGCGCCCGCAGGGCGAGGAAGCCGTGCCAGCTCGGCACCAGGACCGCGACGATGGTGAGGAGCGCCGAGGCGAACAGCGAGGCCACCATGATGGGCTTGCGGCCCCAGACTTCCGAGAGGGGGCTGACCACCAGGAGCGCGATCGCCAGCATGGCGCAGGGCAGCGACAGGGCGAGGCTGCTCTCGGCCGGAGAGACCGCGAAGTCGTCGGCGAAGATGGGCAGCAGCGGCTGCACGCCGTAGAGCACCGCGAAGGTGGAGAACCCGGCGGCCCCCAGCGCGATGGCGGTGCGGCGGAAGGCCGGGGTTCCGGCCTCGATCAACCGCTCGCTCGCCTCGTCCATGAATGCTCCTGCGGAGTCGGCCCGGAAGCCGTGACACGCCGCAGCGGATGATCTCGCCCGGCCACCGGCCCCTCGCGAACGGGAGCCGAAGGCAGCGGAGCCCCGAGGGCCCGCGCTGCCGAGGCGGGTATATAGGCCGGGCCGACGATGGGGAAACCGCACCGGCGCCCGCCATGGCAGGCGGCGCCGGATGTCCCCGAAGCCGCCCGGTGCCCTCGGAGGCACTGGTCGGGCTGCTCAGGCTGCCCGGACGGTGGCGAGGAAGCGGGCGACCTCGGCGCCGAGATGCTCGGACTGGCGCGAGAGTTCGCTGGCGGAGGACAGCACCTGGGCGGCCGCGGCGCCGGTCTCCTCGGCGGCCCCCGCTACGCTCACGATGTTGGAGGTCACCAGTTCGGTGCCGACCGCCGCCTGCGAGACGTTGCGGACGATCTCCCGGGTGGCCGCCCCCTGCTCCTCCACCGCCACCGCGACGGTGGTCGACACGCCGCTGATCTCCCGGATGCGGTCGGTGATGCTGCCGATGGCCGAGACCGCCTGTCCGGTCGAGCCCTGGATCTGACCGATCTGGGTTCCGATCTCCTCGGTGGCCCGGGCGGTCTGGTTGGCGAGCTCCTTGACCTCCGCCGCCACCACCGCGAAGCCCCGGCCCGCCTCGCCG
>NZ_LMMK01000045.1:125284-222604 GCF_001422795.1 Methylobacterium sp. Leaf88
CCTGGTCGCGGCCGTGCTGAGATCCTGCACCAGGGTGGCCGTCCGCTCCGCTTCGACCACGGCGCGTTGCGCGAGCTGGGCCGAGCCGTCGACCTGGCGTCCGATCTCCTGCACGGACGAGCCGAGCTCCTCGGTGGCCGCCGCCACGGTGTTGACGTTGGAGGCGGCCTCCTCCGCGGCGGCGGCCACGGTGGTGGATTGGCTGGCGGTCTCGGTCGCGGTGCCGGCCATGCTCTGGGCCGTGGCCTGAAGCTCCGTGGCGGCGCTGGTCACCCGGGTGATGATGCCGCTCACGGCCGTCTCGAAATGATCGGCCATCTGGTGCATCCCCAGCCGGCGCCGCTCCTCCGCCGCCAAGTCGCTTGTCTTCTGCTGCTGGCGGAGGGTCTCGGTCTCCAGGAGGTTGTCGCGGAAGACCGAAAGGGCCGAGGCCATCGCGCCGATCTCGTTGCGGCGGCCGGAATAGGGGATGTCCCGCGCCAGATCGCCCCCCGCGACCGCCTGCATCGCACCGGTGATCCGAGCGATCGGACGCGTCACGCCGAAGAGGACGAACACCGCGCCGCAAACGCCGATCAGGAGCGAGACGCCGCCCACCGCGACCGTGAGCCAGAAGGCGTTCGCGTAGTCGATCTTCGAGGCGGCCTCCGCCGCGGCGGCCCCACGGTCGTTGTAGGCGACATCGTCGTCGATGACCTTCATCAGTTCCATGTAAGCCGGCCGCGTCATCTCGAACGCGTCGACCATCGCGCTCTGGTCACCGGCCCTGAACGAGGCCAGAAAACCGCCGCGGACCTCGTCATACGCGGCGTAGCGCTTGGCGATGTCTTCGGCGATCACCTGTTCCTCAGGGGCGGCGATGTACGACTGATGAGCCTTCAAGGCGGTTTCGACCGCTTTCTCGCGCGCCGCGTTGAGCGTTTCGAGCGAAGCCGCCGAATCCCGCCCCATGACATAGCGCGCATCGACAAGCCGTAGATTCGTCAACGTGAACTTGATCTCGCCCAAGCTCCGCACGCTCGGCATCCATACCGTAGAGATTTGCGTGGAATTCGCCCGGATTTTCTCCAAGCTCTTCATCGCTATCCCGCCCTGAACCACCAGGGCGGCGATGACAGAACCGATGATCGAAATCAATATCCACTTCAGCTTGATCGACATTGCTTGATAAGAGCGCCTAAAATGCTGTCGTGTCTGCGGCGATCAGAACACAACAGGCCCGAAAGACGATCTAGACTGTAGATTGATCGATTAAAGATTTGATAATCCGGACCCCGGTCACGATCGAAATTCATGGCCGGTGCCCGCCTGGATTCCACGCGGCGGTTCGAGGCGATCCGTGTCGCCGTCCTGTCGGCTCGCGGAGCGCCGTTTCCGGGGGGAACGCGCCGGCAGGCGAGCGGCCGAACGGCGACAGGGCGGAACCGCTCCAGTCCCGTGCCCCCGCGGCCTGCCTGGGCAGGACCGTTCGACGTCCGGCCGGTGCAACGGGGCGGTGACGCGACCCGCGCGCCGGGCCCCAGGCTCATGACGGACCGGATCGTGACCGGTGGACCGTCGCAGCGACGCGGGAGCGCATCGGGAATGCGATCCTGCCGGCCACGCGCAGGAGAGGAAGGCCGGGACGAACCCATGCGTCCCGGGTGTCTGCGTTGACCGATCGACGACCAGGGTCGATCGGGCCCGTCAGGCGACCCACGCAGCCTTCTCGCCGTCACCGGTCCGTCGAAGGTCGGCAAGCGACGGGCGCGCAGCGGGCAACCGGCGGCTTGTCGCCCGCCGGTCGCCGAACTTATCGCCTCAGCGCGGCGGCGGCGGCGGCGCCTCGCTTTGCTGCTGGATCAGCGGCGTGATGCGGCGGACGGTCACCCGCCGGTTCTCGCGCGAGGCGCTCTGCGTGTTCACCTTCAGGTTCTGCTCGCCATAGCCCTGCGTGGTCAGGTTCTCGGGCGGCACCTGGAAGTTCTGCGTCAGCACCGTGGCCACCGACTGCGCGCGGCGGTCGGAGAGCGAGAGGTTGTCGATGTCGGCCCCCACCGCGTCGGTGTAGCCTTCGATCAGGAACACCTCCTGCGGATTGGCCTTGATCGCCCGGTTCATCGCCGACGCGATGGTGGCGAGGCGGGCGGCCTGGTCCGGCGTCACCGTGAACGAGCCGGTGTCGAAGTTGATCGTATCGATGTCGACGCTGCGCATGCGGGCGCGCAACTGCGGGCTGTAGCGGACCTGATCGAGGGTGTAGCGCCGGTCCACCGCCACCACCGGCGGGGCCGACAGGGCCTCGTAGACGGCGCCCTCGTCCGCCCCCTCGTAATCGACCACGTAGCGATTGCGCGGGATGCGGATGTCCGGCGGCGGCAACTCGACGACATCCTCGTAGATCGGCCGCGCAACGCCGCCGCCGAAGCTGTTGTCGATGATGACGACCTCGCGCCCGTCGCGGAAGCGGCGGGACCGGCGCACGAGACGGCCGTCATCGTCCACGATGGTGACGATCTGCTCGCCGCCCGGCCGGTCGAGATACGTGATGGTGTCGCCGCCGCGACGCTCGCTGCGATAGGCCCGCCGGTCGAGATCGCGGAAGCGCTCGTTCTCGTCGTGGCGGATGAAGTAGGTGTCGCGGTCACGCACGATGATGCGGCCGGGCTCGCGGATATAGGTCCGGCCCCCTTCCGAGAACTCGCGGCGGTCGCGGCGCACCTGATCGTAGTCGCGGACATCGTCATCGTCCCGGAAGCCGCCCGGGACGTAACCCGGCCGCCCCGGCGCATTGAAGCCGCTGCGCGCGTCGCGGCGCTCGAAGGCGTCACGCCGCTCGCGGTCCTCGCGACGGTCATCGATGCCGCGATCGTCGCGGCGGGCGTCGATGCCGCGATCGTCGCGGCGGGCGTCGATGCCGCGATCGTCGCGGCGGGCATCGCCGGGCCGGAGATCAGGTCGGCCCGCGTCGTCGCGGCCGGGGCCGTTCCGATCAGGGCCGTCGCGGCGCAGGTCGCGGGTCCCGGACTCCCTGGCAGCCGGATCTCTCGCATCCCGACCGCCCGGGATCGGTCCGTCCCGATCCGGCCGGGCGTCGGCCGGGTTGGCACCCGCACCTGGACGGCCGTCGGGACGTGGCGCGTCCGGATTCGGGGCACCGGGCGGGACGAACGGCCGTCCCGGGACGCCGGGCCGCGCATTGGGCGCCGCGGCGCCGGGCTGGCCGGGCTGCGGAGTCGGGGGAGCGGGCTGGCCCGGGGCACGCGGCTCGCCGGGGGCATTCGGACGGCCCGGCTGGGCTGCGCCCGGCACGTTCGGATTGACGGGGTTGGCCGGGTTGCGGATCTCGGGTGCGTTCGGCGCCGGGGCCTGCGCCGGAGCGGGGGCTTGTGCAGCAGGCGGGGCTTGGCGCGGCTGCGCAGGCGCCGGACGGTTCGGCTCGGGCGCGGCGGGACGCTCGGGCGTGTTCGGCCGGTCGGGGGTGCGCTCCCGGGCGGCCGGCGGGGGCGACGGACGCTCCGTGGGCCCATCGGCACCGGGGGCACGACGCTGCGGCGCCTGATCCCGGTCCGGACCGGGGCCACGCTCCTCGCGGGCGGGACGCTCCTGGCGCGGCTCCGGGCGATCCGGACGGGCGGCGGGACGCTCGGCCGGCGGCGCGGCCGGCACACGCTCCTGGCGCTCCGGACGGGGCTCGGGTCGTTCTTGACGGGGCTCAGGGCGCTCCTGGCGCAGCTCGGGGCGGGCGGCCGGCCGCTCCGGACGCTGCTCGGGCCGCTCCTGGCGAGGCTCCGGCCGCTCCTGGCGGGGCTCGGGGCGGGGAGCCGGCCGTTCCTGGCGCGGCTCGGGGCGCTCCTGCCGCGGCTCCGGTCGTTCACGTCCGCCGCCGGGTGGACCACCCCGCGGACCTTCGGCACCCCCACCCCGGGGGCCCTCGCCCCGCGGCCCCTCGCCCGGCCCGGCCTGGGTCAGCAGGGCTTGGGCCAGCAGGATGGTGCCACCCGATGCGGAGTCCGGCCGGGCCAGGCTGGGGCCGGACAGGAGCAGGGCAGGCAGAACCGTGCCGGTCAGGAGAAGGTGGCGGATGCTCCGCATCGAAGGTCACTCACGTCGTTGATGAGGCCTTCGGAACAGAATGCGAGCGGGATGGTTCCCGTTTTTTGGCCGCGCGGCGCCGACTGTCCCCCTTCAGGGATTCCCCGGCCGGGGGGCGGTCGAGAACAGGTTCGGGGCGATGATGCGCACCGGCTGGCGCTCCTCGCCCGTCCCCGGCACGGCCGCGGCCGGCTCCGTCAGCGCAGGCGCATCGGAGGCGACGCCGGCACTGCGCGTGGCGGCGTCGGCGGCGAGGCCCGCGGCGGTCTTGTCGGCCCGTCCCACCAGGGTCAGGCGGACCTTCGGCGGGCGCGACAGGGCTTCGGCCTGCATCGGCGTGACGAAGATGTCGCCCTTGTGCCGGACCAGCATGCTCTCGGCCTTGACCAGGGACTGGGCCCAGCTCTGCCCCTCGCGCTTGCACGAGCAGTTCGGCGTGAAGGAGGTGCGGAACTTGAAGGCGTTGGGCAGGGCCGTGTAGGCGCGGCTCCCCTTCACGGTGGCGGCCTGTTTCAGGGCCTCGTCGCCGTGCGGCATCGAATAGGCGGCGGCTTCCGCGCCGGGGCAGAGGGCCTGGCAGAGCTCGTCGGCGCCCTCGCGCCCGTCGGGCAGGTTGGTCATCGGGAAGTAGGCGCCGTCGCAGGTGCGCACGCAGATCACCTGTGCGCCACCGCGCGCGCGCGCCTCGCCCGGAGGGCCGTCCGCCTTGATCAGGCTGCGGCTCGCCGCATCCGTGCAGGCGGCGGCGATCGCCTCCGTGAGCTGCTGCCGGCGGGCGGCCGTCACCTCGCCGTTCTCGGCGCCGTAGCCGGCGTTGAGCGCGCGGATGCGTTGTTCCACCGCGCCGCATTGCGGGGGGCGCGAATCGAAGAAGAGGAACCGCCCCCCCTCGCAGTTCAGGGTGCGATAATAGGCATTCAGGCGGCCGATCTCGTTCTGCAGGGCCCGCGCGGTGCTGGCGCCGTCGCTGAGGCCGGCGAGTTCGGAGCGGTAGCGCAGACAGGCGGAGGTCTGCGCCTCGGCGATACCCGTCAGGGTGGTGACGGCGAGGACGCCGGCGAGCACTCGGACGAGCGTGCGGATCTGGGAGGGGATCAGCGGCATGGCCTGATTGCAATGGATGGCGGGACGCCGCCGCGCGACGTCCCCCGAAGGAAACTTCGACGAAGCGGAGGCGAACGGGCTCAACACAAGTTTATTAGCGACCCTCGCACGACCGCGACACCCTTCCCACATCCGCTCGGAACAAACTGAGGGGAATGATACGATGATGTGGCTTCGGGGTCTCACAGGCTGCGCGCTGGCGCTGGGGCTCGGCCTCGCCGCACAACCGGCGCGCGCGGACGATGCGGACCGCATCTTCGACAAGTCGACCGTGTGGCGACCTCTGACACCCAACGACAAGCTCGTGGTCTACGGGATCGACGATCCGTCGGTGGCAGGGGTGGCCTGCTGGTACACCCAACCGGAGAAGGGCGGCATCAAGGGCACCCTCGGCCTCGCGGAGGATGTCTCCGACATCTCCCTCGCCTGCCGTCAGGTCGGCCCGGTGCAGTTCAAGGAGAAGTTCAAGCAGGGCGCGGTCGTGTTCAGCGAGCGCCGGTCGCTGATCTTCAAGTCGATGCAGATCGTGCGCGGTTGCGACACCAAACGCAACACGCTGATCTACATGGTCTACTCGGACAAGGTGATTCAGGGCTCGCCCAAGAATTCCACCTCCGCCGTGCCGCTGATGCCCTGGGGCACCGAGCCGCCGCCACGCTGCGACGCGTTCATGGAGAAGTAGCCCGGGAGACCGGATCGCCTCACGTCGGAGCGACCCGGCTGCCTGCCACGCTCGGGCGGGATCCATCCTGCCCGAGGATTCAATCCTGGCAGGTGATCCGGATCGGGCGCTCGGCGGGCTTGGCCACTGGGGCCGGCGGGATCGCGCCGGTATATTCGTCCTGGGCGGCGACGCCGAAGGAGCCGGCAGAGGCGAAGCCCTGCGCCTCGCACCAGGCATTGGCCACCACCTGGCCGCAGGCGCTCTCGCCATTGGTGAGGCAGTCGCCGACGCCGTACCCCTCGCTCGACGGGATCAGGAACGTCTTCTCGACGGTGCCGGGTGCCTTGGCCGGGCTTTCCCCGTCGGAGGCGAGGGCGGGGTGGGCGGAGAGGACGAGAGCGAGAAGAGCGCCGATACTGGCGGTCGCGCGGCGCATGGGCAGAACCTTGCTGGTGTCGGAAGCGTATGGGGCGAAAATTTCGCGGCACCGGGTTAACAAACCCTTTCGCCGTGCCGTCGTTTTCGCGGCAGGCGTTTCGAAGGCGTGCCGGTCCGGCGTCGTTCTCGAATTGCTCATGGTTTTGGGGTAGCGCAGGACGGGCGGCCCGGCCGTCGCCTTCGCGCAACAGGGCCCCGGGCGGAACGCGGCGACGGTGTGGCGGGCGCTTGGGTGCGCTGCGGCAAAAGCCGCGCGAAACCAACGCGCTGCGGTGTTTTCAGGGACGGACGGGTCCGGATGGAGGCCCGGGACGTAAGGAAAGTTTCATGGCCTCGATGTTGCGGCTCTACAACACGCTGACCCGCGAGAAGGCCGCCTTCACGCCGATCGATCCCACGAACGTACGGATGTATGCCTGCGGCCCCACCGTCTACGACGCCGCCCATATCGGCAACGCCCGGCCGATCATCGTCTTCGACCTGCTGTTTCGCCTGCTGCGCCACCTCTACGGCGCGCCCCACGTCACCTATGCCCGCAACGTCACGGACGTGGACGACAAGATCAACGCGCGGGCCGCCGAGCGCGGCATCAGCATCCGCGAACTCACCGACGGCACCCTGAAGGCCTTCCACGCCGACATCCGCGAACTCGGCGTGCTGATGCCGGAGGACGTCAACGTGCCGGGCGGGCGCCCGCGCTTCGTCGAGCCGCGGGCCACCGACCACATCGCCGAGATGCACACCATCATCGCCGACCTGGTGACGCGCGGCCATGCCTACGTGGCGGACGGCCACGTGCTCTTCGACGTGCCCTCGATGCCCGATTACGGCGCCCTCTCGAAGCGTCCCCTGGACGAGATGGAAGCCGGAGCCCGCGTCGAGGTCGCGCCCTACAAGCGCTCGCCCCTCGACTTCGTGCTGTGGAAGCCCTCGAAGCCCGGCGAGCCGTCCTGGCCCTCCCCCTGCGGGATCGCCGAGCCCGGCCGGCCGGGCTGGCACATCGAGTGCTCGGCGATGTCCTGGAAGCATCTCGGCGAGCGCTTCGACATCCATGCCGGCGGCATCGACCTCATCTTCCCGCACCACGAGAACGAGGTCGCCCAGTCGCGCTGCTGCTTCGGCACCGACGTGATGGCCGACGTCTGGCTCCACAACGGCTTCCTCCAGGTGGAGGGGGAGAAGATGTCGAAGTCGCTGGGCAACTTCATCACGATCCGGGACGTGCTGAAGGATTGGCCCGGCGAGGTCGCGCGCCTCGCTATGCTCAAGACGCATTATCGCCAGCCGATCGACTGGACCCTGCGCGGCCTCGAGGAGGCGGCCCGGATGCTCGACCGCTGGTACGGGGTCGTCGGCGACGTGGCCGCGGCCGCGGCGATCCCGGAGGGCGTGCGCGAGCCGCTCCTCGACGACCTCAACACCGCCGCGGCACTCGCCGAGCTGCACCGCCTCGACGAGCCGGCGGCCCTGAAGGCCGGGGCGAACCTCTTCGGCCTGCTCACCCAGACGAAGTCAGCGCGCGACCAGGGCACCATCCGGGCGGCCGGCGTCGACGTCGCCCGGGTCGAGGCGCTGATCGCCGACCGGCGCGCGGCCCGGGCCGCCAAGGACTGGGCCGCTTCGGACCGGATCCGCGACGAACTCCTGGGCATGGGCGTCGCCGTGAAGGACGGCAAGGACGGGACGACCTGGAGCGTGGCGACCTGAGCCGGGCCGCCGCGCCGGGGCCGTCGCCTCAGAACCGCTCCGCCACCAGGGCTTCGGCGGCGGGGGCCGGCGCGACCGATCCGGCCGCGTCGCGCAGCAGGCCGACCACGTCGGCCGCCTCGGTGGCCACGAGGTAGCTCAGGTCGAGCCCTTCCCGGATGAAGCCCTGCCCCCGCATGTGGTCGAGGAGCGTCAGGAGGGGCGTCCAGAAATCCGCCACCGAGAGCAGCAGGATCGGCTTGTTGTGCTGGCCGAGCTGCGCCCAGGTGAGCTGCTCCACCAGCTCCTCCAGGGTGCCGATGCCGCCGGGCAGGGCCACGAAGGCGTCCGAGCGCTCGAACATCAGCCGCTTGCGGGTGTGCATGTCCTCCACGACGATGGTCTCCTGGATCTCGTCGAGCATGCGCTCGCGCGATTTCAGGAAATCGGGGATGATGCCGGTGACGTGGCCGCCGTTCTCGAGGACCGCCCGGGCGACGGTGCCCATCAGGCCGACATTGCCGCCGCCGTAGACGAGGCCGATCCCGGCCTCCGCCAGGGCCTTGCCGAGGGTCACGGCCGCAGCCGTGAAGGCCGGATCGCCGCCGAAGCCCGAGCCGCAATAGACGCAGACCGTCCTTACCGGAGCCATGCCGGACCTCCCTGATGCGCAGCGGCCGGGGCCCGTCCGCCGCGGTCCACGAGCCAAACTGCTGATTTTACGGAAGATCCGGCCGTGATCCGGCGGGTATGATTTGGTGATCCGATCATGTTCGCTAATATGTCGCCATCAATCGCCGGTTTGTCGACGGGCCCGATCCCGCGGCGATGGAATTTCGGCCGCCGTGCCGGTGGACGAAGGAGTGGCGTGTCATGAGGGCGGAGTTGCGACGGAGCATCTTCCTCGCCTGCGTGGGGCTTCTGGCGGGCTTTGCCCTCGTGGTCACCCTCTACGGCGCAGGCACCCTGTTCAAACGCGGCCTCGGATCCCCGGCGGGCTCCGGCGCCCCCGAGGAGAGCGCCCCCCCCACCGGCAAGCCCCCCGCCCGGACCGACGGCGCGGCCGAGCCGAATCCGCCGGTCCGGCGGGATGCGAGCCCCGGGGAGGGGGCGGCGCCGGCGGGAAAGCCCCTGGCGGCCCTGGGCCCGGGCCAGCCGTCGGCGCAGGCCTCGGGCACCTCGCCGGGCAGCGAGGCGCCGACCTTCGACATCATCCGGATCGAGCCCAATGGCGAGGCGGTGATCGCCGGGCGGGCCGCGCCCAACACCACCGTCGAGCTTCTGCGCGACAACGAGCCGATTGCCCGTGCGCTCGTCGACCCCTCCGGCCAGTTCGCCATCGTACCCCCCGCCCTGCCCACCGGCAGCAGTGAGATCACCCTGCGGGTGCTCGGTGCCGACGGTCAGGCCCGGATCTCGCGCGACAGCGTGGCGGTGGTGGTCTCGCCCCATCGCAATGCCAAGCCCCTCATCGCCCTGACCTCCCCCGACAAGCCCACCATCGTGCTCTCGCAGCCGGACCCGGCTCCGGCGACGCCGGGGACCACCCTTGCCGATGCGGGCAGGACCGAGACGGGGAAAGCCGCCTCGGGCAAAACCGAACCGGACAGGATGGACTCGAGCAAGGGCGCCTCGGGCAAAAATCTCCCGGATAAGACCGAGGCCGGCCGGAGCGGCAAGGCCGATGGCACCCTCGCAACGACCATGCCCGACGGCCGCGCGCCCCGGAATCCGGCCCCGACGGCGCAGACCCGCCCCGGCAAGGCCGACGCGGACCGCACCGGGCCGGTGAAGATCGTCAGCGTCGAGGCGGAAGAGGGCGGACGGCTCTACGTCACGAGCCAGGCCCCGCCCGGAGCCACCGTGCGGCTCTATCTGAACGACGCCCTGGTGGCGCCCGGCAGTGCCGGCGCCGACGGCCGGGTGGCCTTCACCATCGGGCGCGGCGTCCGGCCGGGCGACTACAAGGTCCGGGTAGACCAGGTCGATCCCGTCTCCGGCAAGGTGAAGACCCGCTCCGAGGTCGCCTTCAACGTGCCCGCGGCGGTGACCAAGCCGGCGGCACCGGGGGCGGGCCGGCCGCCCGAGGGCGGGCCGGCCGTCGCGCAGCCGGGCAATCCGCCGGCACCGGGCCCGGTCGCACGCCTGGGGACGCCGGAGAACCCGGCGACACTGCCCCCGGCGGCCGTGCCCCGGGCAGCGGCCCCCCAGGCGCCCGCCGCGCTCCCGCCCGCGAATTCCGGGACCGGAACGCCCCAGGCCCCGACGCCGGCACCGTCCGCAGCCCCCGCGCGCACCCCGGCGCAGCAAGCACGGACGTCGCAAGATTCGCCCTCGCGAGAGGCTTCCCCGCAGCCGCCGTCGCCGCAGGTCCCGCCGCGCCCCGCTTCGGTCACGCCGCCCGCCACCGCACAGGCCGAGGCGCCCGCGCTGCGAAGCCCTGTCCCGGCCCCGCCCCAGACACCCGCCCAGAGACAGGCCCTGACCCCTGCTCTGGCGGAACGGAGCCCGACGGTCTTCGTCCCGGAGATCGGGACCGCGACCATCATCCGGGGCGACAGCCTGTGGCAGATCAGCCGGCGCATCTATGGCAAGGGCACGCGCTACACGGTGATCTTCGACGCCAACCAGCCGCAGATCCGCAATCCCGACCTGATCTATCCGGGCCAGATCTTCGTCCTGCCCACCGACGGCACCGCGGCGGTTCCGCAACCCGACAAGCGGGGCTGACGGCGCGGCCCCTACGCGGCGGGCGCCGGCTCCGGCACGAGGGCCGGTCGCTCCTTGGGCACCGGCAGCGCCGCCTCGCTGCGCTGGAGGATCTCCAGGGCGGCGTCGGCCTCGCGCTGACGGCTCCACATGGAGGCATAGACGCCGTCCTGCTCCAGCAGGGTGGCATGGTCGCCGCGCTCGACGATCACCCCCTTGTCGAGGACGATGATCTCGTCCGCATTGACCACCGTGGAGAGACGGTGAGCAATGACCAGGGTGGTGCGGCCCTGGCTCACGGTGTCGAGGGCATCCTGGATCTCGCGCTCGGTGAAGGAGTCGAGGGCCGATGTCGCCTCGTCGAGGACGAGGATCGGCGGTCCCTTCAGGATGGTCCGGGCGATGGCGACGCGCTGCTTCTCGCCGCCCGAGAGCTTCAGGCCACGCTCGCCCACGGGCGTGTCGTAGCCCTCCGGCAGGGCGGAGATGAAGCGGTCGATCTGCGCCAGGGCGGCGGCGGCGCGCACCTCCGCCGGGGTGGCGTCCCAGCGGCCGTAGCGGATGTTGTAGCCGATGGTGTCGTTGAACAGCACCGTGTCCTGCGGAACCATGCCGATGGCCACCCGCAGGCTGGCCTGCCGGACCCGCGAAATATCCTGGCCGTCGATGAGGATGCGGCCGCCCTGCGGCTCGTAGAACCGGAACAGCAGGCGCGACAGGGTCGACTTGCCGGCCCCCGAAGGGCCGACGATCGCCACCGTCTTGCCCGCGGGCACCGCGAAGCTGACACCCTTGAGGATGGGCCGGGCCGGGTCGTAGGCGAAGCGCACGTCCTCGAACCGCACCACGCCGTCCGAGACGGCGAGCGGCAGCGCGTCCGGCCGGTCGGCGATCTCCGGGTTGCGGTGCAGGATCTGGAACATGTCGTCGATGTCGATCAGCGCCTGTTTGATCTCGCGATAGATCATGCCCATGAAGTTGAGCGGCATGGAGAGCTGCACCAGCATGGTGTTGACCAGCACGAAGCCGCCGAGGGTGGTACGCCCCGCCATGATGTCGCGCGCTGCCAGCCACATCACGATGGTCATGCCCACGGTGAAGATCACTGCCTGGCCGGCGTTGAGCACCGCGAGCGAGACGTAGGTCTGCGTCGAGGCCTTCTCGTACTTGGCCATCGAGACGTCGTAGCGTTCCGCCTCTCGCCGCTCGGCGCCGAAGTACTTCACGGTCTCGAAGTTCAGCAGCGAATCCACTGCCTTGGTGTTGGCGTCGGTGTCGGAATTGTTCATCCGGCGCCGGATCTCGATGCGCCACTGCGTCGCCTTCCAGGTGAAAGCGAGGTAGGCCGCCACCATCACGAACACGACCACCGAGTAGATCCAGTCGAACTCGTAGGCGAGGACGCCGATCACGAGCAGGAACTCGACGATGGTCGGCACCAGCGTCAGCACCATCAGGCGCGAGAGTTCCTCGATGCCGCCGCGCCCGCGCTCCAGCACGCGGGTCAGGCCGCCGGTCTTGCGCTCCAGATGGAAGCGCAGAGAGAGCCGGTGCATGTGCTCGAAGGTCTGGAGCGCGAGGCGGCGCACCGCATGCATCGCCACCTTGGCGAACAGCCCGTCGCGCACCTGCGTCAGACCCGCCATGAGGATGCGCGACAGGCCGTAGAGGCCGATCAGCAGCATCGGGGCGGCAAACAGCCCGGTGGGGATGGCCGCACCCGGCTTGGGGTCGGTCAGCGCCACCAGGGCGTCGGTGGCCCATTTGAAGGTGAAGGGCGTCACCATCGTCACGAACTTGGCGATGATCAGCAGGCCGAAGGCGAGGAAGACGCGTCGCTGCAGGTCGGGCCGGCCGTGGGGCCAGAGATAGGGCCAGAGACGGCGATAGGTGGCGACGAGGCCGGGGCGCGCGGGCGGCGCGGCCGTGGCCGGTGCCGCCGAGGCGGGATCGGTGCTCATTCGGGTCAGGAACTCGGGATGAAGAGGGCGTCGGGCCCGGATATAGGCGCCCCGCCCGGCCAGCGACAGTCACGGGTGCCGGCGGGTCGGGCCTGCATGCACCGCAGGGACCCGCCGTCAGCCCTCTCCCGCCAGCCGGTGGAGCACCACGTCCCGCCCGATCAGCGGCAGCAGGCCGGCGAGATCCGGCCCGTGCTCCAGCCCGGTGATGGCGAGGCGCAGCGGCATGAACAGCGCCTTGCCCTTGGCCCCCGTGGTGGCCTTCACGGCCCCCGTCCAGGCCTTCCAGGTCTCCCCGTCCCAGGGCTCGGCCGGGAGGAGCGCGGCGGCGGCCCCGATGAAGGCCGGGTCGGCGATGACGGGGCTCACCGGGCCCGTGACCACGCGCCACCAGTCGCCCGCCTCCGAGACCTTGGCGAGGTTGGGCCGCACGGCCTCCCAGAACGCCGCGGCGCGCTCGGACGCGACCCCCTGCGCCGCGAGGCGGTCGGCGACCTCCGCATAGGGCATGACGTGGACGAGGCGGGCGTTGAGCCCGTCGAGTTCGTGCGGGTCGAACTTCGCCGGAGCCCGCGAGATCTGCGCAAGGTCAACGAGGCCGGCGAGCTCGTCCAGGCCCGCCACGGCGCGGACCGATTCGGCCGACCCGGTGAGCACGGCCAGCGAGCGCACGGCGCCCGGCTCGTAGCCGGCCTCGCGCAGGCCGCGCAGCGAGAGGTGGCCGAGGCGCTTCGAGAGCCCCTCCCCGTCCGCGGTGGTCAGGAGGTTGTGATGGCCGAAGACCGGGATCGTGCTGCCCAAGGCTTCGAAGATCTGCACCTGCACGCCGGTGTTGGTGACGTGGTCCTCGCCCCGGATGACGTGGGTGACGCCCATCTCGGCGTCGTCGACCACGGAGGGCAGGGTGTAGAGGTAGCTGCCGTCGGCCCGGATCAGCACCGGATCGGAGAGCGAGGCGCAGTCGACATGGGCGGGGCCGCGCACGAGGTCGTCCCAAGCCACCGAGCGGGCGTCGAGCTTGAAGCGCCAGTGCGGCGTGCGACCCTCCGACTCCAGGGCAGCCCGCTCGGCCTCCGTCAGGGTCAGGGCGGCCCGGTCGTAGATCGGCGGCTGGCCGCGCCCGAGCTGGCGCCGGCGCCGGCGCTCCAGCTCCTCCGGCGTCTCGTAGCAGGGATAGAGCCGGCCCATCGCCTTCAGGCGTTCGGCGGCCGCATCGTGGACCGCCACCCGGTCGGATTGCCGCGCGAACAGGTCGGGCACGATCCCGAGCCAGGCGAGGTCCTCGGAGACCGCGTCGGCGAAGGCCTGCGTCGAGCGCTCCCGGTCGGTGTCGTCGAGGCGCAGCAGGAAGCGCCCGCCCCGCGCCCGCGCGAAGAGCGCGTTGAGGAGCGCCGGCCGGGCGTTGCCGATGTGCAGGTAGCCGGTGGGCGAGGGCGCGAAGCGCACGAGGGGCGCGCCGGCGCGGGGCGTGTCGGCCTGGGGCGAGGTGGCGTGAGTCATGAGGCGCCCTCTAGACCATTTCGCCGGCCCTGAGGACTCCGGTGGCGGGCGAAAGCCTCAGCCCCGGGTGCCCCATCTCACGCCCATCCGGCTCGGGGCATTCGAATCCGGCCCGAGGGCTGGTCCGCTGCCGCTGCGCGGCACGAAGGGCTTCGGCGTCAGAGTCTCGGGGATGGCGCTCTCGAACTCCTGCATCTTGGCGAATTGGCCCGCCTTGCGGAAGCGCCAGAGGTAGCCCGGCACCACCGCCTCCATGGCGGTGGGCTGCAGGCCGATGCCCTCCAGGGTACGGCCCTCGGCCTTGGCCGTCTCGGAGACGACGTTGTCGTTCTGGAGCAGGACGACCTGGTCGCGGGTGAGCTTGAGGCTGTCCGGCAGGAGGCCGAGGGTGAGGGTGTCGACCACCTCGAGGGCGCGGGCCTGGAACATCGCGGCCGGCTGCGGCAGGCCGAGGACCACGCGCTTGCGCATCGTGACCTTGAGCATGTAGCGCACCAGCGATTCCAGGGTCTCGACCTCCGGGCCGCCGAGTTCGTAGACCTTGCCGGCGGGCACGTGGCCCTCCACGGCACGGGCCACCGCCTCGGCCACGTCGGCCACGTAGACGGGCTGGAAGCGCGACGCGGCGCCGGCCAGCGGCAACACCGGCAGGGCACGGGCCAGGGCGGCGAAGCGGTTGAAGAAGCTGTCGCCGGGGCCGAACACCAGCGAGGGCCGCAGGATCACGTGCGGACCGCCGGCTTCGGCGACCCGGGCCTCGCCGAGGGCCTTGGTGCGGGCGTATTGCGAGGGCGAGTGTGCATCGGCGCCGATGGCCGAGACGTGGACCAGGGGCGCGCCGACGGCGGCCGCCGCCCGGGCGATCTCGCCCGCACCTTCCGCCTGCAGCTGCGAAAAGGTCTGCTTGCCGGTCTCCTGGAGGATGCCCACGAGGTTGACGACGATGTCGGCGCCCTGGACCGCCCGGGCGATCGAGTCGGGGTAGCGCAGGTTGGCCTGGACGGCGACGATCTGGCCGACCTTGCCGAGGGGCTGCAGGAACAGGGCGAGGTCGGGCCGGCGCACGGCCACCCGGATCCGGTAGCCGCGCTTGGCCAGCGCCCGCACCACGTGGCGCCCGAGGAAGCCCGATCCGCCGAACACGGTGACGAGCTGCGAGGCGGGGCGGGTCAGGGGGAGGGTCTCGAAGCCGGTCATCGCTCGTGCGTCTCGAAAAGCGGCCCCCACGCCGGTCCGGCCCCTGCGGGGCTTGGATCGGCGCCGGTCCTTGAGCCTGGTGCAGCGTATCTAGACCACTTCCAGGCCAGACGGGAGGCCGAACGATGAAATTCGGCCCTCGGCAGCTCCGGGGGAGCCTCAGCGCAGGCGCGGCTGGGGCTGCGGTCCGGCGACCGGGGTGCGCCGGCTGAGGCCCTTGTGGACATGCACCATCAGGGCGATGCCGAAGAGCGGGGTGACGAGGTTGAGCACCGGCACCACCATCAGGCCGGCCAACAGCACGCCGGCGAGGAGCGTGGTGCCGCCGTAGTGGCGGCGCATGGCGCCGGCCTCCGCCATCGGCCGGAAGCGTCCGGCGGCGAGCTCGAAATACTCCCGCGACAGCAGGTAGGCATTGGCCCCGAAGAACGCGACGAGATTCACCCCCGGCACGAAGAACAGGATCAGCGCCACGAGGTTCACCAGCAGGGCGAGGCCGGCGAAGCGGACGGCGTAGAACATGGCGGTGCCGAGGGGCAGGGCGAGGCCGGGCGGCTCGCCCGGAAAGTCCGTGCGCTCGACGATCTCGGCCGCGTCGTCGAGGAAGTAGCCCGCCACCAGGATCGACACCGCCGGCATAACGTAGGCGAGGCCCACGAACAGGCCGGCCCCGGCGAAGAACACCGCCAGGGTATCGAGGAAGGGATAATCCACCGAGAGATGGTGCTGGGACAGGAACCAGTTGATCGCCCGCGTCAGTCCGAACCAGACGAGCACGAGGATGCCCACCGTGAGCCCGAGGGACTTCCATAGGATCGCGCGCAAGGGGGCTGAGAACACCTGCCGGACGGCGGCGAAGGCGGCCTGGATGAGCATACCTGGGTATCCCGTGGTCGTGGATCGATCCGTTCGTGAGGTCCCGGCCTGCGTCGCCCCCGCGCGCGCCGTGTCCCGAGGTTCTGGCGATGGCCGTGCGCAGGCGCAAGTGCGGGCCATCGCTGCACCACCCGTCCCGCCGGGCGGCGGACGGGCGATTCGCGGCGCCCACCCTGGACGTCCGAGTTTTCTGGCGTACGACCGGCGTGCGACCGGTCGCACGGTGTCGCCCGGCACCGCCCTCTGCTAGGCCCATCGCCATCCTTCGCCGACAGGAACGAGACCGTCATCCATGCGGACGTCCCGCCCCGAGCACGAACGCTGGCGCCCGAGCATCGCGCCGCGCCTGGCCCCCCTGCCCGACGATCCGGAGGTCATCGTCGTCGGGGCGGGCGCCGCCGGCGTCGCGGCGGCGCGCGGCCTCGCGGCCCTGGGCGTCCGGGTGGCGGTCCTGGAGGCGCGCGACCGGGTCGGCGGGCGCCTCGTCACGGTCTCCCTGCGGGGTCACGCCGTCGACCTCGGCGGGCACTGGCTGCATGCGGGGCCGATCAACCCGCTGGTGCGGCTCGGAACCCAGCGGGGGGAGCCCCTGCGGGTAGCGGCCCAGGAGAGCCATCTCTGGGTCGGGCGCCGGCGCGGCCGGCCGGCGGAGGCGGCGGCCCTCGGCCGTGCCTTCGCGGTGGCCGACCGGGCGATGAGCACCCAGGCGGGCTGGGCGGGGCCGGACCGGCCGGCGGCCACCGCCCTGCCGCCGGGCCTCGGACCCTGGGGCCGGCGGGTCGAGCGCGTCCACGGCCTGGTCTCCGGGCAGTCCCTCGCCCGCGTCTCGCTCCAGGACTTTCCCAGCATGGAGTACGGCGACAACCGCTTCATCGCCGGGGGCTACGGCGGTTATCTCGCCCGCCTCGCCCAGGGGCTGCCCATCGCCCTTGGGACGCCGGTCACCGGCATCGACTGGTCGGGCGCGGGCGTACGGGTGCACACGGGATCCGGGAGCTTCGCGGCCCGGGCCGTCATCGTCACGATTCCCACCATGGTGCTGCGGGCCGCGCCTCTCTTCACCCCCGTCCTTCCCCCGGAGGTCGCGGACGCGATCACGGGATTCGCCACCGGCATCTACGAGCATGCGGTGCTGCACTGGCCCTCCTGCCCGTTTCGGGGGGCGGACCGGCTCGCGAGCCTCGTCGGCGGGCGCGAGGCGAGCCCGGGCCTCCTCACCCGGATCGACGGCACGCCGTTCCACTTCTTCGAGCTCGATGCGCCGATGGCCGCCGCCCTCGACGCCCGTGGGGTCGGGCCGGACGGGGTCCGCCGCCTGGTGCGGGCGACGCTCGCCGCACATGTCGGCGCCCGCGCCCTGCACGACCTGAGCATCCCGGCGGTGAGCGCGTGGCGCCACGACCCCTGGGCGCGCGGATCCTGGGCCGTGGTGCCGCCGGGCCATGCCGATGCCCGGGTCCGCCTGCAGGCGCCCGTGGCGGACCGGATCTGGTTTGCCGGCGAGGCCTTGTCGCGCCTGCAATGGGGCACGGCGGGGGGCGCCTACGCGGAGGGCGCGCGGGCCGCCGCGGCGGTGGCCGAGCGCCTGCGCGCTTAGGACGGCCTCAGGCCGGCGCCCGGCGGAACATCAGGGGCAGGAGGGGCAGGAGGGGGAAAATCTCGCCGAAGCGCACCGGCAGGGATGCGATGAGGTGGGGGATTTCGTCGGCCGGTCGGGCCGGGCTGAAGAGGAAGCCCTGGATGTCGTCGCAGCGGCTCGCCCTGAGCATCTGCGCCTGCTCCCTCGTCTCGACGCCCTCCGCGGTGACGGTGATCGAGAGCTTGCGCGCGAGGGTCAGGATCGCCTCGATGATCGCCAGGCATTCGGGTCGGCTGTCCATGTCCTTGATGAAGGAGCGGTCGATCTTGATCTTGTCCACCGGGAACCGGATCAGGTAGCTCAGCGACGAGTAGCCGGTGCCGAAATCGTCGAGCGCCACGCGGATGCCCAGGGCGCGCAACTCGTTGAGGTTGGCGATGGTCGTCGCGTTCATCTCGAAGAACACCGACTCGGTGACCTCGATCTCCAGGCGCTCCGGCCTCAGCCCGCTGACCTCCAGCGCCTGGGTCACGTCGGCGACGAGGTCGGTGTTCCGGAACTGGATCGGCGAGAGGTTCACCGCCAGCCGGATGTCGTCGGGCCAGCGCGCGGCCTCCCGGCAGGCCTGCATCAGGACCCAGCGGCCGATCTCGGTGATCAGGCCCGAGGCCTCGGCGACGGGCACGAAATCGGCGGGGGAGACCGGGCCGCCGGCGCCGCGGGTCCAGCGCAGCAGGGCCTCGAAGGTACGGACCCGACCGTCCTCCAGACCCACCAGGGGCTGGTAGTGCAGGCTGAATTCGCCCTGCGCCACCGCCCGCTTGAGATCGACCTCGAGCTCGCGCCGCAGGCGCATCGTCGCCTCGAGGTCGGGCGAGAACACCCGGACCTTGCCGCGGCCGGTGGCCTTGGCCCGGTAGAGGGCGAGATCGGCCTTGCTGAGGAGGCCTTCGGGGCTGTGCGCATCGCGCGGCGCCAGGGCGAGGCCGACGCTGGCGCCGATCTCCACCTGAACCCCGTCGAGAGTGTAGGGTGTGCTCAGGGCCGCGATGAGGCGCCGGGCCAGTTCGGTCAGGGCATCCTCGTCGCCGCCGGGCATGAGGATGGCGAACTCGTCGCCGCCGAGGCGCGAGACCAGCCCCTGGGGCGGGACCGTACCGGTCAGGCGCTGGGCCACCCGGACCAGCAGAACATCGCCGAGGGCATGGCCGAAGGTGTCGTTGACGAACTTGAAGCCGTCGAGGTCGAGATAGAGCAGCGCGCAGGCCTCGCCCCCGGTCTGCGCACGGGCGCAGAGCTGGGTCGCCACGCCCTGGAACTGGGTCCGGTTGGCCAGGCCCGTCAGCGGGTCGTAGCTCGCCAGATAGGCGATCCGCGCCTCGGACTGGCGGGTGTCGGTGATGTCCGAACCGACCCCGCGAAAGCCCAGGAAGGTCTCGCCGCCGTCGGTGATGGGCCTGCCGCTGAGGCGCCACCACCGCGTCAATCCGCCGATGGTGACCTCGACGACGCGCTCGCGAAAGGCCTTGCGCTCGGCGACGAGGGCCAGAATCTCGGCGATCTCCGGGGTCATCTGACGGGGCTTGCGAACGCTGAGAAAGAGTGCCGCGAACGGCGCCTCGTGCAGGATCGCCGGGTCCTCGCCCGCCACCTGGCCGATGCGCTCGGACACGTGCTGGAGGCGTCCCATCGGGTCGGTCTCCCAGAGCCAGTCGCTGGTGCTCGCCTCGAAGTCATGGAGCAGCAGGCTGATCGTCTCGTTCTGCTCGCCGACCCGGACGCGATCGATGATCCGCTGTTCCGAGAGACGTCCCATCCGCCCGGCGGTGAAGGCGACGAAGGCCGAATAGACGCCCATCAGCATCGCCAGCCACCCGTTGGCGGCCCCTCCGACAAGGAACAGAGCGGCGAGGCTGCCCAGGGCGATCGGCGCGGAGTAGACTAGGCCGAGATGCGCGAGCGAGCCGAAGGTGTAGGTGGTGGCCATCAGGCCGGCCCCGATGGCCACCACGAAGGTCTGGTCCTGGGTGCCCGCGGTGGGGAGGATCATCAGCGGCATGCTGGCCCAGGCCAGCCCCAGGATCAGCGAGAACAGGGCGGCGAGCCGATGCCCGGTGACGACGTCGCGCTCCCCCAGGCGCCGCCGGCGGTAGCGCCGCGCCCCGATCGCCGCGAGGGTGATGGGACCGGCGACGCTGCCGAACAGGATCAGCAGGTAGGTCCGGTGCGCCTCGCTCCAGAAGAGCAGCAGCACGGCACCGACGACCACCGTATGGGTCAAGGCCAGGTAGGGTGCGAATTGCAGCACCTCGTCGAGATGGCCGGCGCGGGCCTCCAGATCGTAGCGATTGGTCCGAAGGCTCGCGGCGCGGGACGGCGCCCCCTCGGCCGCCGGCTCCGGGCTCCCCGGTGCCGAGGCGCGAACGCGATCACCCGCCCGGCGTCCCCACGTGGCCTCGCGCACCCGCGCCCCGGCGGCGGGGGAGACGAGCGGCCCGGAGGCGAGGGAGGGGCAGGCGAGGACGGGGGCAGGTGGACGCGGCATCAGCTGAGCGATCTTCAGGTTATCGCCAGCAGTGGGGCCTGCCGGATCGACCCGACCGGACATGACTTGACGGAATCGGGGTCGCATCGTCCGCGTACCGCATCGTCAAGTCTCCGACTGGAGGGCGAGGCCACAGGCTAGTCCCGATCATTTGATAGAAACTTAATTGTAGCCTTTCGCGCGGTCCCGCAGCGGTTGCGTCGCCGGTTATCCCGTCCCGGATCGCCCCCTCCTGATCGCCTCAGAAACCGGACCGGCCTCGGACGGGCCGGAGGCACTCCCGCGTCACGAGAAGAGATCGCGCGTCACAACAGGACGTGGGGCCCGAGATCCTTCGCCGGAAGGGGCTGGAGGAACGCCGCGCCGATGCCGTCCTCGAAGCAGCGCGCGACCGTGGCCGGCGTTCGGCCCAGGGTGATCTGCGTGCCGGGCTCCAAGCGGATGTCGATCCGCACGGCCGCGCCCGAGGCCGAGACGTTGAGGAGGCGGCCCGGGATCCGGGTGCCGCAGGACATCGTGACGAGGATGTCGGGCGAATCCGGCACGAAGCGCGGATGGACGCGCTGGGGCACCTCGCCGCCGTTCTGCTCGGCGGCGAGGTCGAGCAGGCGACGCACGATGACGGGCAGCGGAGCCTCGGCGCGGATCACCCGGGTGACGAACTGCTCCTTGCCGCCCTCGATGACCTGGGCTTCCATCGCGCCCGCGTGCCGGATGCTGCAGGACAAGATCTCGCCCAGGGACGGCACGACGGACGAACGGAAACGAAGACCCGTGACGGAGAGATCGGCGGTGACGGCGTAGAAATCGGCACGATACCGATTCCAGCAGAGTGCAGGCAGGATCACTCTCGTCTGCGTTGCTGTGAGGGTCTCGCCCATGGCCATCCTGAGGTTGCGGAGGCCATAAGACGGGGCGCCCCCCGACATTCCTTTACCCGAACGCCGAAAATTTGATCCAACCGGGCCCGGGAAGGCCGGCCATGCACGATTTCCGTGCAAAAGGCCCTGCTCGGAATCCTCGCACGCCGCATCGGTGCGGACCCGCCCCTCACCCGGTCGGACGGGCTAGGGATGGCAGTCGCTGCTCGACGCCAGGGTGTCGAGGCGGGTGAGGTCGCCGACCACCGCGAATTCGCCGTAGTTGAGCCGCAGCGCGCCGCTGACGCCGTTCTCGTAGAGGTCGAAGCTGAGGACGTAGATCGGCGTGCGCTCGCCCTCGCCGGGAATGTAATAGCTCAGGGTGACGGGCCAGCGCGGCACGGTCGCCATCGGCCCCTCCCGCAGGGGCTTGTCGCGCTCGGCCGCCTTGTCGGAGGCCGCCGGCGCCGGGACCTGACGGCCGATGACCGCGAGGGTGTCGTAAACCTTGCGCCCATCGTCGGAGCCGTCGAAGACCTTGACGGAGACGGTGCTCTGCCCGTCGCGGGCCGCCTGGATCAGGCGCCGCATGTGCACCGTGGGGAAGAGGACCTCGCCCGCATCCTGGAACTGGTCGCGCTTGGGCTCCTTCAGCTTGACCTTCAGGAGATCGGAACTCGATTCGGCGGTGCCGTCCACAGCCTGACCGGGCGTGCCGTTGAGTACCGTGCTGGTCTTGAAGCGGTAGCTGCGCCCGTCCCCGCTCTCGAACGTGCTGTTGCGCAGGTCCGAGGTGCGGCTGCCGGTCTCGCCACTCTCCAGAACGGTCACCTGGCGGGTCTGCATCGTGTAGCCCTTGCAGGCATCCCCGGTGAAATCGATGACGATGCGCCCCCGCGCGCTCTCCACCGCCCGCGTGCCGCTGCTCTCGGCGAGGGAGAGATCGTAGACGGCCCGATGGTTGGCGAGGGTGATCGGCGCGGCGGCCCCTGCCCCGGTCGCGAACAGGACGAGACCGACGGCGATGCCGGGGACAGCCATCCGCGCCCTCGGGACGGCTGCACTCACGCTGGGACGACGCATGGACTCTCCTGACAGGACGGGGCCGGAGGACAGGGGCCCCGCCGACGCCCCTCAGATAGGGCACCCCGCGGGCCCGCGCGAGGCTCGCCCCCCCCGTCCGCATTCGCCGCGCCGACGGGGCGCCCTAGATCGGATCGGAGAAGAAGAACCGGAAGACGGGAGAAGGAAACGCCCATGGACGCCGATACCCTGCGCTCGCTCCAGGCCCCGATCAAGGACCGCTACCGCAACGCCCCGGACTCGGCCGTGGTGACCCTGCGGGCCCGGGGCAGCCTCGACGACACGGCCATCGCTTGCAAGGTCGAGACCGGGCGCGCCCTCGCGGTGGCGGGCCTGCACCCGGCCACCGGCGGCTCCGGCGCCGAGCTCTGCTCGGGCGACATGCTGCTCGAAGCCCTGGTGGCCTGCGCCGGCGTGACCCTGAAGGCGGTGGCCACCGCGATCGGCGTCGCGCTCCGGTCCGGCACGGTGAGCGCCGAGGGCGACCTCGATTTCCGCGGCACCCTCGGGGTCGACAAGGCGGCGCCCGTGGGCTTCCGCGCGATCCGCCTCACCTTCGCCCTCGACACGGACGCCCCCCCGGACAAGCTCGACCAGCTCCTCAAGCTGACAGAGCGCTACTGCGTCGTGTTCCAGACCCTGAACCACAAGCCGGAGCTGGCCGTCACCCTCGCGCAGGGCTGACCGGCAGCGCCGGGTTTCGCGCCGGGGCGAATGATCCCGGGGCCGTGCTGGCGCGTTCCCCTCGACATGATGATTTTTCAATGGACAGTCGGCGTCCTTCTCGGCGCCGTGCTCCTGGCGGGGCTCGCCCGCCGGGTGGGTGCCCCTTATCCCGTCTTCCTGGCCCTGGGGGGCATCGGCCTCGCCTTCATCCCGGCCGTGCCCAACCTGGTGCTCGACCCGGAGCTGGCGCTGGCCCTCTTCCTGGCGCCCGTCCTGCTCGATGCGGGCTACGACACCTCGGTGCGGGACCTGCGCACCCACTGGCGCCCGATCGCCGGCCTCGCCTTCGGGGCGGTGGTCGCGACCACGGCCGCCGTGGCCGTGGTGGTGAAGTGGCTCGTGCCGGACATGCCCTGGGCGGCCTGCATCGTGCTCGGCGCGGTGGTGGCGCCCCCCGACGCCGTGGCCGCGCTGTCGGTGCTGCGCCACGTCTCGCTGCCCCACCGCCTCACGACGATCCTGCGCGGCGAGAGCCTCCTCAACGACGCGGGCTCGCTGATGATCTACCGCCTCGGGGTCACGGCGGCTGTCACCGGCACCTTCTCGGTGAGCCAGATCGGCCCGGCCTTCCTCGTGGGCATCCTCGGCAGCCTCGTCGCCGGGCCGGTCCTCGCCCTCCTCTACAGCGCCGCCACGCGCCCGGCCACCGACGCGCCGAGCGTCATCGTCCTGCAGTTCGTGGCCGCCTTCGGAATCTGGATCGGAGCGGAGCACGTGCACCTGTCCGGGGTGCTCACCGTGGTCACCTTCGCCATCACGGTGGCGCGCATCGCGCCGGGCCACACCCCGCCGCGCACCCGCATCGTCTCCTACGCGGTCTGGGACACGGCGGTGTTCGTGCTGAACGTCCTCGCCTTCGTGCTGATCGGCCTGCAGATCGGCCCGATCCTGGAGCGCCTGACCCGGGAGCAGCAGATCTCCTACGCGCTGGTCGGCGCGGCGGTGTTCCTCACCGTGGTGGTGGTGCGCTTCCTCTGGGTCCTGCCCACGGCCCACCTCGCCCGCCTGGGAGCCGACGGGACCGAGACCCGCGACCGCGGGCTCTCGGCCGGGATCGCGGTGTCCTGGGCGGGCATGCGGGGCATCGTCACCATCGCCACGGCCCTGGCCCTGCCCGACGGCGATCCAGGCTTTCCCTACCGCGACCTCATCGTACTCACCGCGTTCTGCGTCATCATCGGCACGCTCACGATCCAGGGCCTGACCCTGCGTCTCCTGCTCGGCCGGCTCGGGTTGGAGGACAACGACCCGGTCGGGCGCGAGGTCGGGCACGGCCGCACCGAAGCCTACCGAGCCGCCCTGGAGAGCCTGGAGAATGCCGAGGATGCCCCCTCCGAGGCCTTGCGCGAGGAGTTCCGCATCGCCCTGGAGCAGGCCGAGGCCCGCGACACGGGCTTCGCCTCCGAGGCGCTGCCCGCCGATGCCGCCCGTCGGCGCGCCATCGAGGCGGCCCGCGACCGGGTGCTGGCCCTGCGCCGCTCCGGCACGATCGGCGACGACGCCTACTACGTGCTGGAGGAGGAGTTCGACTGGGCCGAGATGAATGCGACGCCCCGGGCCGAGACCTGACACGCGGGCGCGGAGTCGCATCTCGACCCCGACGCCTCAGGCCACGGGCGCCACCCGCAGGGAGAAGTGTGCGCCCTGCACGTCCGGGGCGACCGCGAGGGCGCCCCCGAGCTGGCGGGCGAGGCTGTTGATGATGCGCATGCCGAGGCTGGCGCTGCGCGCCGCCGTGGGATCGAATCCGTCCGGAAGCCCGGCGCCGTCATCCTCCACCGCGAGGATCAGGCCGGCCGCCCCGTCGGGCCGGGCCTCGACCCTGATCTCGCCCTCGCCGTCCGCGTAGGCGTACTTGATCGCGTTGGTGACGAGTTCGTTGACGAAGAGGCCGAGGGGGATCGCGAGGTCGGCGGGGATGTTCATCCGCGCCGCGCGGCAGACGAGGCGGTGGCGCGGCGCGCTCTCCTGCAGCTTGGCGCAGAGGGCCTCGAGGAAGCCCGCGACGTCGATCGCCTCGAGGCTCGGCTGGCGCCAGAGCTGGTCGTGGACCTGGGCCACCGCCTCGACCCGGGTGCGGGCATCGGCGAGGGCGCTCTTCACGTCGTCGTTGTCGGAGCCCCGGGCCTGGAGCCCAAGAAAGCCCGCCACCACCGCGAGGCTGTTCTTCACCCGGTGGCTCATTTCCCGGGATAGGAGCTCCTGGCGCTCCAGGGCCGCCTTCAGCCGTGCCTCGGCCCGCTGGCGCTCGATGGCACCGCCGACGAGGTTGGCGAACCCCTGCATGAAGGCGATGTCGGCCTCCTCGAACTGGCCCTCGCGGGTGTCGTCCACCTCCAGCACGCCGTAATTGCCGTCGCGGTTGGCGATCAGCACGTTGATCGCGCGGCGGATGCCGTGGTCGGCCATCAGCTTCGGCGTGCGGAAGCGCGTCTCGTTCTCGAGATGGTTCGAGATCACGGGCCGGCCGGTCTTCAGGGCATAGCCCGCCGGCGAGGCGAGGTCGGCACCGATGATGGTGGTGCCCACCGCGTCCTCGGCCCAGCCCACACCGGCACAGACGAGGAGGCAATCCTGGTGCGGTTTGTATTCCAGCGCCTTGCAGAATTGCGCCTCCATGCCCTCGGCACAGAGTTCGGTGGCGCGCTGGAGCAGGGGCAGCAGCTCGGTGGCCCGCAGGGCTTCGACCCCGAAATCGGAGAGGATCGCCTGCTGCCGCAGGCGGATCGCCAGGGCCTTCGGCGCCAGTTCGGTCATCGCTACGCTACACGTCCCGGTTTCGGCGCGGCCGGGCCGCCCGTCCGCATGGCCTCCTTGTGCGACACCCGGAGCGCTGCCCGCAAGGTCATACAGCACGGTCCGCACGAGAGTTGATGGCCCGCGCCCGGCTCAGATCTCGATCTCGGTGCCGACCTCGACCAATTGCCGGGTCGGCACGCAGAAATGCGCGCCGGTGCGCTCGGCGTTGCGCAGGAGGAAGGCGTAGATCTCCTCCCGCCAGGTCGCCATGCCGCGCTGGTCGCTCTTCGGGATGATGGTCTCGTGCCCGATGAAAATCGTCAGATCCTCGAGGCACTCTGCCGGCAGGCGCTTGGCATCCACGGCGCAGCGGAGGCCGTCGGGCACCGAGGCATCCTCCATGAAGCCGTAGCGCAGGATCACGCGGGTGATGTCGGGCGTGATCGGGATGACCTCGGCGCGCTGATCGCGAGCGACGGCCGGCTCCTCCTCGTAGCGGGCGGTCACGATGAGGATGCGCTCGTGCAGGGCGTGGCTGCGCGCGACGAAGCGGGACAGGTGCAGCGGAATGGCGCTGGTGGCGGAGGACAGGAAAGCGGCGTTGCCCGGCAGGACGATCGGCGGATCGCGCCGGAGCTGCTCCAGGAATTCGACCTCGGGCTGGCGCAGGGCGACCCGGGCCGACTCGACGAGCTGGTTTCCTTTGCGCCAGGTGAGCATCAGGAACGCCACCACGGCCGCCAGCATCAGCGGAAACCAGCCGCCCTCGAACAGCTTCACGCTGTTGGCCCCAAGGAACACGAAGTCGATCGCCAGGAAGAACCCGTTTACCGCCAGCACGGCCACGGGGTTGTAGCCCCATTTCAGCGCCACGAGGGCGGCGAGCAGGGTGGTGATCGCCATCAGGGAGGCGACGGCGATGCCGTAGGCGCCGGCCAGGGCATCCGAGGAGCCGAAGACCAGGACCGCGCTCAGGGTGGCGGCGGCGAGCAGCCAGTTCACCATCGGCACGTAGATCTGTCCGCGCTCGTGCCGGGCGGTGTGGACCACCCGCATCGGCGGCAGGAAGCCGAGCTGAATCGACTGCTGGGTGAGCGAGAAGGCCCCCGAGATGATCGATTGCGAGGCGATCACGGTGGCGACCGTGGCGAGGCCTATGAGAGGATAATGCGCCCAGTCCGGGCTGAGGCGGTAGAACGGGTTCTCGATGGCGTCGGGCTCGACCAGGAGCAGCGCGCCCTGTCCGAAATAGTGGATCACCAGGGCCGGCAGCACGAGGCCGAACCACGAGGCGCGGATCGGGCCGGCTCCGAAATGCCCGAGATCGGCATACATCGCCTCGCCGCCGGTGACCGCGAGGAAGGCCGCGCCCAGCATGGCGAAGCTGACGTGCCAGCCCGCATGCGTCAGGAATTCGACGGCTTTGAGCGGGTTGAGAGCGGTCAGGATCTGCGGCGCATGCCAGATGCCGCCGAGACCGAGCAGCGCCAACACGACGAACCAGACGAACATCACCGGGCCGAAGATGCGGCCGATGAAGGCCACGCCTCGGCTCTGGACCAGGAACAGCCCGACCAGGATCAGCACCGTGATCGGCACGACGAAGCGCGACAAGGCCGGTGCCTCGACCTTCAGGCCCTCCACCGCGCTGAGCACCGAGATCGCCGGCGTGATCGCGCCGTCGCCGTAGAGGAGCGCGGCGCCGATGAGGCCGACCACGAGGAGAAGGCCGGCCCAGGAGCCGGGCTTGGCGTTCCGGGCTCCGAGCAGCGCCAGCATGGCGACGATGCCGCCCTCGCCGCGGTTGTCGGCGCGCAGGATCAGCACGGCGTACTTGATCGAGACGATGAGGATCAGGGACCACAGGATCAGCGAGACGGCCCCCGTCACCGCGATCGGAGTCGGGGGCGCCCCGGCACTCGCGGCGCGGACCGCCTCCTTGAAGGCGTAGAGGGGGGACGTGCCGATATCGCCGTAGACGATGCCGAGCGCCCCCAGCATCACCGCCGGGCGCAGGGCCGGCCGTCCCGAACGGGATTCCTCGTGGACCACGGGCACGCTCTCCGGCAACGGCGAAGGTTCGCTCTGCCGCTCGCAGGTAGGGGCGGCTGTCCGCCCGACCAGGGGCCGGGCCGCCCTCCGGCGTGAAACCCCGGGCGGGGACGTCACTCGAGCCGGACCACGACGCTGTCGCTGGCGCCCGTGGCGTCCATCACGGAGATCCGCGCGAAGCCGGCACCGTCCGGAGCCCAAGCCGATTGTCGGCGCGCGCCCCCCGCCACCGGCAGGCCGTCGACCATCCAGGTCAGGGGCGGCACGCCGCCCAGCGCCTTCAGGGCGAGACGCGCCGACGATGCGGGATCGGGCTCCGACAGGCCCAGATCGATGCGGGCGCCGTCCGGCGGGTAGGCGATCTTCAGGGCGCCCCCCAGCGCCGCCGACAGGGTCTTGGGGATGTCGCGCCGGATGTGGCGCAGGGGCGGCGGCAGGCCGGCCGTGGTGGTCACCAGGGCGTCGCGCGGCATCGGCACGGAGTCGGGCTCGCCGCCGAAACGGGCGAAGGCATCGAACAAGATCGGGGCCGCCACCACCCGGCCGACGAGGCCCGGCACGGCATTGCCGTCCGGCCGTCCGACCCAGACCGCGAGGGTGATGCGCCGGTCGACCCCCACCGCCAGGGCATCCCGGTAGCCGTAGGAGGTGCCCGTCTTGTAGGCGAACCGGCCCGCCAGGGCATTCTCAGGCGGCGGCGCACCCCGAAGGATGTCGGCGACGTACCAGGCGGCGACGGCGTCCGTGATGCGGGCCTCCTGCGGCGGCGCGCCGGCCCCTCCGCCCGACGCCTCCCCGACGCGACGGGTCAGGTTCGGTACCAGCCCCTGCCGGGCGAGTCCGGAGAACAGGCGGGCGAGGTCGGTGAGGGTGATCCCGAGGCCGCCGAGCGCCACCGGCAGGCCCGGCGCGGTGTCGCGGGGCAGGTCGATGCGGGCGCCGGCGGCCCGCAGGCGGGCGATGAAGCGGGCGGGGCCGACCCCTTCCAGCAGGTCCACCGCCGGCACGTTCAGGGAGAGTTGGAGGGCGCGTCGCGCCGTCACGCTGCCCTGGTAGCCGAGGTCGAAGTTCTCGGGGGCGTAGGCCCCGGCAAAGCGCACCGGCCGGTCGTCGAGCTGCGTCTCGGGATGCGCCAGCCCGGTCTCGAAGGCGAGCGCGTAGATGAACGGCTTGAGGGCGGAGCCCGGCGAGCGGATCGCGCCCGTCATGTCGATGGCGCCGGCGCGACTCGCATCGAGGTAGCCGGGGCTGCCGACCTGGGCCAGAACCGCGCCCGTGCGGTTGTCCAGCACCAGGATGGCGGCCGAGATCCCGGGTCCCTGGGCGGCCGCGCGCTCGGCGGCCAGGGTTTCGAGACTCGCCTGCAGGCGGCCGTCCAGGGTGAGGCGGATCGCCTGGGCGCCCGGGTCGGCGGCATGGGCCGCCTCCGCCGCGTGGGCGGCGAGCATCGGGAAGGGTTTTCGCGCGGATGGCACCGGCTCGGCGCGGGCGGCCTCCGCCTCGGCCGCCGTGACGACGCCCTGAGCGGCGGCGATGGCGAGGACCCGGTCGCGGGCGCGCCGGGCCGCCTCGGGGAAGCGGTCGGGTCGCCGGGCTTCCGGCGCCTGCGGCAGAGCCACGAGGAGCGCGCTCTCGGCGAAGGTGAGCCGGGCCGGCTCGCGGCCGAAATACGCGAGGCTGGCGGCACGCAGGCCCTCGACCGGGCCGCCATAGGGAGCGAGCGCCAGGTAGAGGTCGAGCACCCCATCCTTGCCGAGGCGACGCTCCAGCTGCACCGCCCGCACCATCTGGCGCAGCTTGGCGGCCAGGGAGCGCCGGGCCCGCGGCTCGACGAGGCGGGCCACCTGCATCGACAGGGTCGAGCCGCCCGAGACGATGCGGCCCGCCCCCAGCCATTGCCCCGCGGCCCGGAGGGTCGCCGCCGGATCGACGCCTGGATGGCTCGCGAAGCGCCGGTCCTCGTAGGCCGTGAGCATGGCGCGGAAGCGCGGATCGACCTGGGACCCGGTCACCGGCAGACGCCAGCGCCCGTCGGCGGTGGCGAAGGGGCGCAGCAGCCGCCCGTCGCGGTCGAGCACCACCGTCGAGCGGAGCCCGGCCGGGATCAGGTCGAGGGGCGGCAGGGTTTGGATGAAGTGCCAGAAGGCGAGGGTCGGGCCGAGACAGACAACGCCAAGGGCTGCGAGCGCGAGGCGCCGAAGTCCCCGCCCCGTTCCGGGGGCACTCGGAGTTTCACGGTCACGCGCACCGCGTCCCCCCCTCCACGAGGGGGACGCGGTGCGCCATGCCGTGCGCGCCCGATCGGACCGGAGAGGAGGGTCGCGGCCCGTATCCACGGCCCTACTTCGCGCTCACCGTCATCGAACCGAACCCCGTACGCCCGAAGCGCTCCGGCCGGTACATGTCCTCGATGGTGGCGGCCGGGTGAACGTAGGTGCCGGGCGAGACCGCCCGCACGGTGTAGGCGATCCGGAAGAAGGCCGATTGCTCGGGGGTGCGCTCGTAGGCGGCCACGAAGCGGTCGTCGCGGAACTCGGTGTGCACCGGCGCCACGTCGGACTTGGCGAAGGCGAGACCGGTGAGCGCATCGGCATCGAGGAGCTTCGGGTTGTCGATCTCCAGGCCGGCGGGCAGCCGGTCGACCAGGAGGAGGCGACCGGCGCTGGCCTTGGCCTCGGTCACGGTGAGCACCACCACGAGGCGGTCGTTCTGGTGGATTCCTTGCGCGAGATCCACCGGGGCGCCGTCGAGACGGTGATAGCGTCGCTCGATGGTGTAGCCGCGCGCCTCGGCCGGCTCGGGAGCGATCGGATTGCCGCTGACGCTGACCACCGCCTGCACGGGCTGGGTGCCGGCATTGACCAGGGTGACGGGTTTCCCCTTCAGGGCGGCGGCGCGGTAGCGGCGCGCCAGAGCACCGCTCTGCGGTTTACCGTCCAGGGTGAAGCGGAGGTTGTCGGAATCCGCGCTCAGGCCCTCGGCGGCCAGCACCATCCAGGCCTCCTCCTGCGTGCTGGTCGGCCGGCCGGCGGCCCGCTCGGCCGCGATGATGGCACCGAGCGGCTTGACGCTGTCGCGGGCAAGCCCCGTCTCGGCGGCCAGCGCCAGCAAGCCCGCGCTGTCGCGCAGGCGCGAGCCGTAATCCGGCCGGTAGGCCGAGGTCGTGGAAGCCGCCTCGCGGAAACCGGCCAGCGCCGAGGCGAAGGCTTTCGCCGCCCGGCCCCGGTCCCCCAACAACGCCAGGGCCGCCGCGATCTGTCCGCGCGCGAGGGGCGTCGCGAACGCGGCTAGCTTGGTGTCGACGAGGTAGCGCAGGTCGCCCATCACCGGGCGGCCGTTGCGGGCGAGCACGTAGGCGGCGTAGGCGATGTCCATGCCGCCGTCGCCGACCTCGGTGGTGTTGGCCACCGCGTTGCGCAGGCGGTCGAGGGCATTGGCGAAGGCGGTCTGGGGCACGGCGAACCCGCGCTCCCGGGCCCGGGTCAGGAAGTCGGTGACGTAGGCGTTGAGCCAGGTGTCGCTGGCGCCATCCGTGGACCACAGGCCGAAATCGCCGGCCGCGTTCTGGCGGCCGAGCACCCGCTCGATCGCCTGGCGCACGCGCTCGTCGGCCTTGTCGAGGCCGAGCGGATCCTGACCGAGCTGATCTTGAGCCGCGAGGCGGTGGACGTAGAGGAGCGGCATCGCCCGGCTCACCGTCTGCTCGGAGCAGCCGTAGGGATAGCGGTCGAGGGACTGGAGGAGCGCCGGCACGTCGATGGCGGCGAGATTCGAGGCGGAGAGCGAGACCGTGCCGGTGCCGGGCAGGATGTCGGCCAGGAGCTCGTCGGAGAGGTGCAACGCCGCGCCGGGTTCGAGGGTCTCCACGGAGCGGCGGGCGAGCGCCCCCGTGCCGGGACCGATGGTCAGGGCGAAACTCTGGCCGACGCCCTCGGGCAGTCCGGGGCCGCTGAGCGTGAGGTCGATCCGCGACGGGCCCGGCCCGGCAGCGGTGATGGGAATGACGAGGGCCCCCCTGGCGCCCGCCTCCAGCCGCAGGGTCTTGTGCAGGGCCTCGGCACCGACCAGCACGGAGCCGGTCAGGTCGAGATCCACGGTGTAGTCGCCGGCCGGCCCCTCGACATTGTCGATGGCGACGTGGACGCGCGAGCGATCGCCGACATTGAGGAAACGCGGCAGGGTGCCGGTGACGATCACGGGATCGCGGATGATCACGTCGGCCTGGGCGGCGCCCACCTTCGCGCGACTCCAGGCGGTGACCATCACCCGGCCGGTGCCGTTGAAGGACGGCAGGGGGAAGCTGACGCTGGCACGGCCGTCGGGTCCGACGGCGATCGGCCCGGAATAGAGCGCCAGCGGCGCCTGGGTCGGCGGCGAATCGGCGAGTTCGGCTGCAGCCCCGTCGCCGCCGGAGCGGATGGCGCCGAGCGTCCCCTGCATGCCGTCGATCAGGTATCCGTAGAGGTCGCGGATCTCCGGGCCGAGGGCCTTCTGGCCGAAGAAGTAGCCGAACGGGTTCGGTGCCTCGTAGCGGGTGAGGTTGAGGATGCCGACATCCACCAGCGCGACGGTGACCCGCGCCTCCTCGCCGGCTCGCAGGCCGGCGAGCTGGATCGGCAGGGTCAGGGTCTCGCGCGGACGGACCTTCGCCGGCGCGTCGAGCGTGACGCCGAGATTGCGGCTGTCCCGGTCGACCCCGAACCACGCGACACCGAGCGCACGGCCCGGCAGGCGCTTGGCCGCCTGGTCCAGGGGCCGGTAGGCGGTGGCCACGAGGTAGGCGCCCGAGCCCCACTCGGCCTTCACGGGGATGTCGATGGTGGCACCGGCGGCCGGCACGTCGACGGTGAGGAGCGCGTGCAGCTTGTCGCTGACGACGGCCAGCGTCGCCTGTCCCTTGAACGTCGGCTGCAGCCGCGCGTGCAGCGTCTCGCCGGTGGCGTAGGCCGCCTTGTCCAGGCGCAGGTCGAGGAGGTCCGGCACGTCCGCCGTCTCGCCCCCGCTCCAGCCCACTGTGAAGGTTACGCTCGCGGTGGCGGCCGGGCGACCGGGCACGCTCGCCTCCAGCCGGTAGGTGCCGTAGCTCACTGTGGCGCTGACGCGGCCCGGCGCGGCGGGGGTCAGGTCGAGACGGCCATCGGCGACGCGGCGGGTGCTGGTCACCGGCTCGTAGGACCAGCGCCCCCCCTCGCGGTACCATTGATAGTTCTTCTCGACGCGCTGGAGCGTCCAGGCCACGTTCCCCTGCGCCAGGCGCCGGCCGTCGGGAGCGGCCATGACCACGTCGAAGCCGGCGACGCCGCCCTCGGTGAGGTCGCCGGCAAAGCCCTTGCGGATGGCGAGCACCGGCGCGTCGGGCAGGATCGGCAGGGTCAGGCTGCGGCTCAGCGCCCGCCCGCCGGGCTCGCCCACCTGCAGGGTGATCTTCGCCTCGACGGGGCGCGGGGCGGCGAGCGCCTGGACCGGGACGACGAGCCGGGCCCTGCCGGCCGCATCGGTGGTGGCACGGGCGTCGATCTCCGCCGAGGCGGCCTCCACCCGCTCGTCGTCGAGGCCGACCGAGAAGCCCTCCAGGCCCTGGATCCCGCTGCCCGCCGCCTGTTGGACCAGGACGGTACCGGAAACCTCGAGCCCGGCGCCCGGCGCGCCGTAGAGGTAGCGCGCCGCCACGTCGATGGTGGCGGGCGCACCCCTGGTCAGGCTCGGCGTCGCGCTCGAGAGCGTCACGTCGAGGCGCTCGGGGACGTAATCCTCCACGAGGAAGCTCGCCTCGCCGATGGCCGGCGCCTTGGGGTCTGTGTAGGCCGCCACCCGCCAGGTGCCGTGCTGCGCGCCGGCCAGAAGGGGCAGCGCCAGGGCGCGTCCGCCGAGGCCCGCATCCGCCACCTGGGCGCGGCGGTACTCGACGCCGTCGGGACGCTTGACCACCAGGGTCAGAGGAATTTCCGGCACGGCGGCGCCCTGTGCATCGCGCAGCAGGCCGGTGAGGTTCACGGTCTCGCCCGAGCGGTAGACCCCGCGCTCGGGAAACACGTAGGCCTCGACGGCGCCTGGCTGGGGCCGGCCCTTCACGCCGCGATCCGTGAGGTCGAAGGCCGACTGGCCGAGATCGAGGAAGCCGTAATCGTCGCCGATCTGCGCCACCACGAGGCCCGGTGCGGTGCCCCCCTCCCCGCGGGCGAGGCCCGACGCGAAGGCGGCGTGGCCTTGGCCGTCGGTCTTCGCCGTGGCCAGGACCTCGTTGTTGCGCGCCACCAGCCGGATCTCGGCACCGGTCAGCACGTCGGCCGAGGCCAGCGAGCGGGCGAAGACGTGGACGCCGTCGCGGCCCTTGAAGGCGGTGAGGCCGAGATCCGAGACCACGAACCATTGCGTCGCCTGCTGCTCGTAGCCGCCCTCCTCGTCGGTGGACGCCGTGGCTCCCGCGGGTTGGGCAACCATGATGTAGATGCCGGCTTCCAGCTTGCCGACCGCCTGGAGCACCGGGAAGGCGGTGACGGCCTCCTGGTTCAGCTCGGCCTTGGCCGTGTCGAGGACGCCCTTCCAGACGCGCCGACCCTTCTGGTCGGCGATGGTCCGCGCCGTCGTCCCGTTGAGCTGGGACAGGAAGTCCTCGGCCCGCAGCGACGGCAGCAGCCCCCGGTCACCGACGCGCAAGACCTCAACGTCGATCTTGGCCGCGTTGATCGAAACCAGAGGCACGCCGGCCTGACCGGTGCGGGGCAGGACGTAGTTGCGCCCGGTAAAGCGGACCTGGGGCGAGCGGTCCCGGACATAGATCTCGTAATCGGATGCCTTGAGCAGGGTCTCCCCAGCGCCGGAGGGCAGCCCGGAGCGGACCACGAAGGCGTAGCGCTCGCCGTGCTTGAGCCCGTCGACGCAGATCTGCTGGCCGGTGCCGGTGACGGCGGCGTTGGCTGCGCCGGAGACGGCGATGAAGGGCGTGAAGTCGGTCTTGGCCGCGACGCCTTCCGAGAACTGGAAGCAGACGCGCGGCGCGGCAGCGTCCGAATCGACGGTGTAGTTGAGGATGCGGAAGCCGTGCTCGGCGCGAAGGCCCTCGTAGGTCGCACGCACGTCCGCGTCGTCGGCGAGCGCCAGGCTGGCGCGGTAGGCCTCGAGCGACGGGCGCCACTCCGATTCGGCGGCATAGACCTCGCCCAGCGTCGCGAGCGCCTCGGCCTCGACCGCTCCGGCACTCGCCCGCAGATAGCCCTGGTAGGCAGCGGCCCGCGCGTTGCGGCGCAGGCGCAGACGGCCTGCGTAGTCACCGGTCTGCTCGTCGCTGCCGACCGCGCTGGCGGCGCGCGCATAGGCCAGCCAGTTCGCCGGCTCGCCGGGTTCGCTCACCACGGCGAGGCCGAGGGGCTTCAGGGCATCCGCCGGCTTCTCGGCTTCCACCAGGGCCTCGCCCTCGGCCCGCGCCTTCGCGGCGGATCGGGTATCGGGCCGGGGATTCCCCACCTCGGCCTTCAGGGTCGCTTCGAGGCGGACACCGTCGCTGGCGAGGTCTTCGCGCACGAAGCTCTTGGCGGCGGACGGCCTGGGCGAGACCTTGGCAGCGGGGCGCGTCGTCGGCGACTGGGCTTGCCCTTGGGCCTGCCCCTGCGCCTGGACGGGGAGGGCCAGAAGCCCGGCGATCGTGAGGACCTGCAAGAGGCCAGAGAGTCCGACCACAGATCGGGGCGAGCGCCCGTATCCGGATGATCCCGCCATGCTTCCACCCCGTTCTCTGGAGGCCGGCCCGTCGCACCGGTCCCGCGCGGAACCGTAGCACTTCGCGCATCGGCCGCAACGGCCTGGAATTCGGGCGTGGGCTCTGCCACACCGGACGGGTTCTCGCGGGGGAGACGCGACTCGGCCATGATGCGACGCGATCGGACCACCCGGGGCCTGACCGGGTTCGTGCTGGCCCTGGCGGCGAGCGCGGCCTCCGCCCAGACGCCGCCGGCACCGAGCCCCGGCGCATCGAGATCCGCCATACCGAGACCCGCCATACCGAGACCCGCCATACCGATGCCGATCCCGTCGACGCCCGCCGCATCGGCGCCCGCGCGGGCGAAGCCGGCTGCGCCCGATCCCGCCTTCGAGGCGGCACGGAGCCTGTTCGAGGCCCTGCCGGAGGCCGAGCGCAAGGGGCTGCAGGACGCCCTGGTCTGGACCGGCGACTACAACAGCCTGGTCAACGGCACGTTCGGGCGGCGCAGCTACGAGGCGCTTCAGGCGCATGCCCGACGAACCGGCGGAGCGGGGCTGCCGGACGCGGCCGGACGCGCCGCTCTGCTCAAGGAGGGGGCCGCGGCGCGCGCGGCCGCCCGATTCGCCGTGAAGCCGGACCCGGCCAGCGGCGTCGTGCTCGGCGTGCCCGAGCGCATCCTGTCGAAGCGCACGCCCCAGCCCGGGGGCACCCGCTGGCAGAGCGCCGACGGGCGCATCACGCTGGAGACGAAATCCTATCCGCCCGGCGAGACCGGGCTGGAGGCGGTCTTCGCCCGCATCACCGCCCCAGGGCCCGACCGGCGGGTCACCTACAAGCTCCTGAGACCCGACTTCCTGGTGGTGACCGCCGAGACCGGGACCGGCAAATCCTACATCCGCTACGCCGCCGGCGAGGCGGGCCTGCGCGGCCTCACCCTCGGCTACGACAAGGCCTTGTCCGGGGAGGTCGACCGCCTCGCCATCGCCATCGCCAACAGCTTCGTGCCCTTCCCCGAAACGGCCCCCGCCTCGGCACCGGCTCCGGCCGCGACGGCCGTTCCGTCATCGAGCCTGCCGCCCGTCGCAGGCAGCCGGCCGGCCCCAGTCGCGACGGGCCTGGTCGTGGCGCCGGGACGGGTGCTTACCAGCGCAGCGGCGCTGGTGGACTGCCGGGCACCGGTGGTCGCGGGCCTGCCGACGCGGGCGAGCCCTGGCAGCACCGCCGATCTGATGCTGCTGGAAACGGCTCTGCTCCCCGGCCGGACGGAACGCACGCCGGCCCTGCACGCCGGCGCCCTCACCGAGGGCGAGGCCGTGGTGGCGTTGGCCGTCGATGCCGAGGGGGGCGTCGTGGTGGCGCCGGGCCGCTCCGAGCCGGGCGGGGCGCGCGTCGCCGCGCCGCTGCAGCCCGGCGCCGGCGGCGCTCCGGTTCTGAACCGCGCCGGTGCGCTCGCGGGCCTCGTCGCGACGGTTCAGAAACAGCCCCGCCTGATCGCGGGGGTCATGCCGCCTGCGAGCTACAGGCTCGTCCCGGCCGACGCGCTCGCGGCCTTCCTCGGCGCTGCGGGCTTGCGGACAGCGCCTGCGCCGAAGGCGGCCGGCACGCTGGGCGCAGCCGCCGCGACCCTGGTGGGCGCGGTGGTGGCCATCACGTGCCAGCCGTGAGCGGGGCCGTCAGATTCGTCCGGTGACGAGCAGCACGATCAAGATGATCACCAGCAGGCCGCCGAGACCGAAGCTCGGTCCGCGGTAAGCGCCGCCGCCGAGGAAGTTGCCGCCGCCAAGAACGATCAGGATCAGGACGATGAGGAGAATGGTGGTCAGGGTCATGGATGGGAACTCCGTCACGCGCCCAACCGGAATTGCTTGAGCTTGACCGTACAAACGTCGCCGTGGCGATTCCGTTCAACGGTCCGTGCGGCATAATCCCACGAAGGCGGGGTTTTTCGCCGGTTCGACGTCAGGCTTGCCACTCCGGCAGGGAATCCGATGCGGTTCCAAGCCAATCCGGCACCGGCAGGCCCCGCTCGGCCAAGAAGGCGAGGTTGAACAGCTTCGAGGCGTAGCGCGAGGCACCATCGCACAGGATGGTCACGATGGTGTGGCCCGGCCCGAGATCCCGGGCGAGCCGGATCGCCCCGGCGACGTTGATGCCCGACGATCCGCCGAGGCTGAGGCCCTCCTCCCGCATCAGCCGGAAGACAATATGGAGGGCTTCGGCGTCGGGAATCCGGAAGGAGACGTCCGGGGTGAAGCCCGCGAGGTTGCGGGTGATCCGGCCTTGGCCGATGCCCTCCGTGATCGAGGAGCCCTCCGCCCTCAGGGTACCGGTGGTGTAATGGGCGTGCAGTGCGGATCCTTCAGGGTCGGCGAGGCCGATCCGCACGCCGGGCCGCGCCGCGCGCAGGGCCTCGGCGGTCCCCGCCAGGGTGCCGCCGGTCCCGGCCGCACAGATGAAACCATCGACCGCCCCACCGGTCGCCACCAGGATCTCCGGGCCCGTGGTTTCCACGTGCGCCTGCCGGTTGGCGACGTTGTCGAACTGGTCGGCGAAGAAGGCGCCGCCCGGTTCGGTCTCGGCCAGGCGCTCGGCCAGGCGGCGCGCGGCGTGGACGTAGTTGTTCGGGTTGGCGAACGGCACCGCCGGCACCTCGACCAGGCGGGCGCCGGCCAGGCGCAGGGTTTCCTTCTTCTCGGCCGACTGCGTCTCCGGGATCACGATGACCGTGCGGTAGCCGCGCACCGCTGCGACGAGCGCCAGCCCGATGCCGGTGTTGCCGGCCGTGCCCTCCACGATCGTGCCGCCGGGCCGGATGGCGCCCCGGGCCTCAGCGTCGCGCACGATGGAGAGCGCCGCCCGGTCCTTTACCGAGAGGCCGGGATTCAGGAACTCCGCCTTGCCCAGGATGGTGCAGCCGGTCTCCTCCGAGGCGCGCGCCAGGCGAATCAGAGGCGTGGCGCCGATGGCCGAGAGGATGTCCGGCAGAGGACGATCAGAATGGAGGATCATGCGCGGGATTCCGAGGGCAAGGCGGCGGACCCGGCGCGTGTCAGGCGGCGAGGGCCCGATTCACCGTGGAACGCAGGTCGGCCAGCGAGAACGGCTTCGTCAGGACGTCGGTCACGATGGCATCGAGGCCCCGCGCGCGCTCGCGCTGGTCGGCGAAGCCGGTCATCAGCAGGATCGTGAGATTGGGAAAGTCGCGCTTGGCCGCGAGCGCCAGGGCGATCCCATCCATCAGCGGCATGCGGATGTCGGTGAGCATGAGGTCGAACGCGCCATCCGCCTCGGTCAGCCGGTCGAGCCCGTCGCTGCCGTCCGTGGCCGTGACCACGGCGTGGCCGTCGATCTCAAGGCCCCGCTTGAGGAAGCCCCGCACCGTCTCTTCGTCATCCACCAGGAGGATGCGGGCCATCGTTCGTCTGTGTCTCTCTCGGGTCCGGGCGCTCAGTCACGCAAGCGCTGAGGCGCCCTGTCAAGGGATCGTCGGACACAGCAAGCCCTTTAAGGGCCAAATCGTTTCATATTCTCTGGCGCGCCAGAGAAATTCCGCGGATCGTGGGCGGTCGCGCCTCAGGTGCCGCCGAACAGGTCGGGCTCGCGGCTGTCGTAGTCGACGAGGCCGACGAAGGGCAGCTGGCGGTAGGCATGGGCGACATCCATGCCGTAGCCGACCACGAACACGTCCGGGCAGGTGAAGCCGACGAAATCCGCGTCGATGGTCACGGCCCGCTTGCCGGGCTTCTCCAGGAGCACGGCGGTGAGCACCCGCTTGGCGCCCCGCGCCATCAGCAGGTCCTTGGCGAACACGATGGTGCGGCCGGATTCGAGGATGTCGTCCACCAGGAGGACGTCGCGTCCGCGCACCTCGCTCTCCACGTCGCGCAGGATCTCGACCTGCCCCGAGGAGACCGTTGCGGTGCGGTAGCTCGACAGGTGGACGAACTCGGCCTGCGGCTCCAGCCCGACCCGGTGCAGGGCGCGCAGGAGGTCGGCGGCGAACATGAAGCTGCCCTTGAGCACAGCCACCACGAGCAGGTTCTCGGGGTTGGCGGCGGCGATGGCCGCTGCAAGTTCCTCGGTGCGCCGGGCGATGGCGGTTTCGTCGAAGAGGACGCGGACGCGTCGGGAAGCGCTGGTCATCCGCGTTCCTTATCACGGGGCCGGAGCGCTGGCACCGGCCTTCGGCATGGTCTCGCCCGCCTCGGCGGCGGCAAAATGCACGCGGACCAAGCGGCCCTGCGCCGGCGGCGCCGACAGGCTCGCACGAAAGCGCGCGGTCTCGCTCTTCTCGAGCGTCGTGCGCGGGGGCGCGATGCGCCAGCGATAGAGCGGCTGGTCACGGCCGTCCCGGACCTCCACCTCGATCGGCGGCACCGTGGCCTCGGCGGCGACGCCGACGAGATCGCCCTCCACCACGAGTTGGCCCTGCGCGCCCTCTCCCGGGCTCTGGAACGCCACGACGTCGCGGAATTCGACGCCGCGCAGGTTCACCGGGAAACCGACGCGGGCATAGAGCCCGGCGCTCTGGGGCATCGCCCGCACCACCGTGGCGCGTCCGAGAACGGCGAGGCCGAGTCCGCCCACCACGGCGAGCCCGAGGGCGGCCCCAGGCGACGCCAGGGGGAAGCCCGTGCGCTTCGGCTTCACGGGCTTGGCCCGCGCCCGCGGGCGCGGCGTCTCGGGCGGCGATGGAACGGGCTCGGGTTCGGCGGCCAGGGCCGATTCCCAGGCATCGAGATCGGCTTGGGCCGAGGCGCGGCTCTGCGCCGCGTCGGGGCCGAGCTCGGAGGCGGCCATCATGGCGGCGGTCATCTCGGCCTCGAGGGCGGCGGAGACGTCGTCGGGGGAGATGAACCAGGTCTCGCGGCAGGCCGCGCAGCGCACCGAGCGTCCGTCCGCGCCGACGCGGTCCACGTCGATCTCGTACTCGCTGGCACAGGACGGGCAGACGATCAGCATGGCGTCCGTGGGCCTCGGATCTCGATGGACGGTTGCCGACGGGGGCAAAAAGACTCAAACGGTTCTCGGCCAACACGGTTAACCGTCCGTGAAGCGGACGGCCTATAACCCGGATGCGCGGGGCCGTCGCAAAAGGGCCGACTGTGTTGGGCAGGCCTGGTCAGGCAGACTTGGTCAGGCAGGACCTCGGTTAGGCAGGACCTTGGGGGGATCGTGGCGGATCGGGTGAACACGCAGTCGCTCCTCTCAGGAGCCGAGGAGCCGGTGGTCCAGTTCGAGAGCGTCGGCATGCGCTACGGTCTCGGGCCGGAGGTGCTGAGCGATGTCAGCTTCCAGATCGCGCCGCGCTCGTTCCAGTTCCTCACGGGGCCGTCCGGTGCGGGCAAGACCACCCTGCTGCGCCTGATCCTCCTGTCGGTGCGCCCCACCCGCGGCCTCGTCTCGGTCTTCGGCGAGGAGGTCAGCGACATCTCCAGCGAGGCGCTGACCGGCCTGCGGCGGCGCATGGGCGTGGTCTTCCAGGATTTCCGCCTGCTCGACCACCTCACCACCTACGAGAACGTCGCGCTGCCCCTGCGTGTCCAGGGGCGCTCGGAAACGAGTTATCGGGCCGAGGTCGTGGAGCTCCTGCGCTGGGTCGGTCTCGGCGAGCGCATGCACGTGCTGCCGCCCCTGCTCTCGGGCGGAGAGAAGCAGCGGGCCGCCATCGCCCGGGCGCTCATCGCCCGGCCGGAACTGCTCCTGGCCGATGAGCCCACGGGCAACGTCGACCCCGGCCTCGGCCGCCGCCTGCTGCGATTGTTCATCGAGCTCAACCGGCTGGGCACCTCGGTGCTCATCGCCACCCACGACTTCGCCCTGATGGACCTCGTCGATGCCCGGCGCTTCGTCCTCGGCGAAGGGCGCCTGACGGTCGAGGCATGATGGACGAGACCGACACTCCGTCCCCCGCGCCGGCGCACCGTGCGCCGCCCCGCACCGACGACCGGCCACCGGTGAAGCCGCCGGCGCCGCCCGAATCGCGGACCGCCCCCCTGCCCCCGACCCTGCGCCGCAATGCTCCCCTGGTGCCGACCGACTCGGCGGCGAGCCGGGCCCTGGCCGCCGTCATCGCGATCCTGACCTTCCTCGCCGCGCTCTGCGCGGGAGCGGCCGAGATCGTGGCCTCCAGCGCCGTCCAATGGCAGGACACGGTGGCCCAGGAGGTGACGATCCAGGTGCGTCCGAGCCCCGGGCGCGACATCGATGCCGACGTCGCCCGCGCCGAGGGCCTCGCCAAGGCCACCCCCGGCATCGCCGCCGTGCGGGTGTTCTCGAAGGCCGATGCCGAGCGGCTGCTCGAGCCCTGGCTCGGCAGCGGCCTCGACCTCTCGGACCTGCCGGTGCCACGGCTCGTGACCCTGAAGCTCGCGGAGACGTCCCCGGACCTCAAGCCGCTGCGCAGTTCCCTCAGCGAGGCGCTGCCCGGGGTGGCGAGCCTCGACGACCACGCCCTCTGGCTGCGCCGGCTCTCCACGGCGGCCAACACCTTCGTGGGCGTCGGGATCGGCATCGTCCTGCTGGTGCTGGTGGCGACGGGCCTCGCCGTGGTCTTCGCGACCCGCGGCGCCATGGCGGGCAACCGGGAGGTGGTGGAGGTCCTGCACTTCGTCGGCGCCAACGACGACTTCATCGCCCGGGCCTTCCAGCGCCGGTTCTTCGGCCTCGGCCTGCGCGGCGGCATCATCGGCTCGGGGGCGGCCATCGCGGCCTTCGCGCTGGCCGGGCTGGTGGCGCGCAACTGGCGCTCCGGCCCGGCCGGCGAGGAGATCGAGGCCCTGTTCGGCACCTTCCATATCGGCTGGCGCGGCTACGCCGCCGTGCTCCTCATCGGCGTGATCGCATCGGTGGTGACCGGTATCGTCTCGCGTCTCACCGTGCGACGGTTCCTGGCCTGAGGGGCGTGGGCCGGCGACAGGCGCGCACGCCCTGTCACCGAAGCCGACGATCCCGTTAACCCTCCATGAACCTTTCCGGGCGGAGATACTTGCCTCGTGAACGCCCCAATCGGGGCTACTCTCTGGGGGAATGACGAGGCGGATGTCAGCCAGCGGCACCATGAGGCCCTCCGAGGCTTTCGGATGGGCCTGGACCGACGCCGCATCCCGCGCGCCCGCCCCGGCACGCCGGCAGCCGGATTCGGCCGCTCCTGGAACCAGGGCGCGAAGTGGGCTCGGCCCGACCGCCAAGGCCACCATCGGCCTCGCGGCCACCGGCACCGTCGCACTCTTCTGCGGCTTCCTGACATTCGTGGCCTGCCTGGAGCGGGACGAGCGCGTGCCGCAGGGTCGGGCCGACGGCATCGTGGCGCTCACGGGCGGGGCGCAGCGCATCGGCGACGCCATCGACCTCCTGGCCAACGGCTATGGCCGGCGCCTGCTGATCACCGGCGTCAACGAGCGCACCAGTCGCGACGAGATCGCCCGCCTCAACCCGACGCAGCGCCACTGGATCGACTGCTGCGTCGACCTCGACTATCGGGCGCGCAACACCATCGGCAACGCCATCGAGACCCGGCGCTGGATGCGCCAGCACCGCTTCAGCACGGTGACGGTGGTGACCTCGAACTACCACATGCCCCGCACGATGGTGGAACTCGACCACGCCCTCATGGGTGCCGACCGCGTCGTGCCTCATCCGGTGATCGCGGAGGGCTTCGATGCCGACCGCTGGTGGCATCACCCCTCCTCCGCCAAGCTGCTTGCCTCGGAATACCTGAAATTCCTCGTGGCCTGGGTCCGGACCCGCTTCGAGCACGATCCGGAGCGTTCACGGGCCGCCATCCTGATCGGACGCGGCAAGCCGATCAAGATGGTCGCCGAACCGCTGCTGCTGCGCGGTCAGGAATAGGTCGAGCCCCGCCTGGAGCCCGAGGCCTCACAACCCCTTGCACTGGCTCCGGATCATCCCGGCGAATTCCTTCTCGGATATCTGGACCTGGTTGAGACGATCCGTGCGCTCGGCCCCCGAGAGGCAGCGGCCATAGACGCTGGCTACTCGGCGCATGGTCTCCACGTGCCGGCGCCAGACGCGACACTGGTCGGCCGCCTCGCTGCCGGCCTGTTCGAGCTGGTCGATCGCCTGTCGCTGCATGGAATTCGCCACGAGGACATCGCGGGCGCAAGCGGTATCGGTGGCGCCACGCTGTTGTGTGCGGGCAGGCGCGGCGGCGAGCAGGAGCGCGACCACCACGGGCGCGCAGGGCAGGATTCGCATGATCATGCGGCCTGCGAGGCCGAGGTGTGAGTGAGCAGCGCGTAGAGGGCACTGGCGTCGCGGGCGGCGCGGATGCGCTCGAGGATGCCGGGCTCGCGCAGAAGGCGTGCGACCTGGGCCAGGGCCTTCAGGTGGTCGGCACCGGCGCCCTCGGGGGCCAGGAGCAGGAAGGCGATGTCGACGGGTTGGCCGTCGAGGGCATCGAAATCCACCGGCTTCTCCAGCCGGGCGACGAGGCCGAACAGCCGGTCGAGGCCGGGCAGCTTGCCATGCGGGATGGCGACGCCGTCGCCGATGCCGGTGGACCCCAGGCGCTCGCGCTGCAGCAGGGTCTCGAACACCTCGCGCTCGTCCAGGGCCGGAAGCTGACGCACCGCGTGCGCGCTGAGCTCCTGCAGCATCGATTTCTTGGCGCGGACACGCAGGGACGGCACCACGGAATCCGGAGAGAGGAATTCCAGCACTGGCATGAAGGACCGTCGCCCCGTCGGCGGCGGCCGATCCGGCCGCCACTCCATGAAAGGTCGGGCCACCCAGGCGGCCCTTGAACTCAATCGAGCGGGTTCAGGCTCTGTTCCCGACCCGCGCCTACGAGGCTGTCTCGGCCGGATCGACCCAGCCGATGGCCCCGTCCGTGCGGCGGTATACGACGTTGATGCGTCCGGTGCCAGCGTGAACGAACACGATGACCGGCGCGCCCGTGAGGTCGAGGGCGGTGACCGCCTCGCTGACCGAGTGGCGCTTCAGGGTCTTGGTGCTCTCCGCCACCACCGGCGGATGCGCCGCCTCCCCGTCGTCGCCATCCTCGTCGAGGTCGATGGCGTCGGCCTCGCTCGGGGCGGCGAACACCGCGTAGGCCGCTTGCACCGTCGCGCCGTCATGGCCGGCCGCGCCATGGTCCTTCAGCCTGTGCTTGTAGCGCCGAAGGCGCTTTTCCAGGCGGTCCGCCGTCTGCTCGAAGCTCGCATGGGCGTCGTGGGCGGCGCCGGAGGCCTCCAGGGTCAGGCCGGAGACGAGGTGGAGCACGCAATCGGTGCGGTAGGCGGTCCCGTCCCGCCGGAGGGTGACGTGGCCGGAGCAGGTCCCGCTCATGTGGCTGTCGAGATATTTCGAGAGCGTGGCAGCCATTCGCTCCTCGACCCGCCCCCGAAGGGCTTCGCCAAGGTCCAGGCCGTGGCCCGTCACGCGCAATGACCCCATGATCCCTCCGATTTTCGTTGTGGACACGCCCTGGGTAAGGCGCAACCTGAGTTAAGGAGCCTCTCTCGGAGAAGTCAACGCGAGGCCGGGCCGAGGCCTTGTCCCGGCCGCCGATCCGTCATTCGCAGCCCGGCCCCTGGCCTCGCGCGAGCCCCTGGGGCTGCGGAAGGCGGGCCGCTGTGGATCTTGCCGGCCCGCCCCGTTCGTCGCCGAAGGGGACGCCCCGCCGAGGGGTCTCACCGCCCCGCATAGGCGAAATGCTCGCGACGGCGCTCGATCGAGGAGGGAATGCGCAGGGATTCCCGATACTTGGCGACGGTGCGGCGTGCGATGTCGATGCCCTCGTCACGCAGGCGCTGCACCAGGGCGTCGTCGGAGAGCACGTCGCTCGGCGCCTCGCCGTCGACGAGCTGCTTGATGCGGTGGCGGACGGCCTCGGACGAATGCGAGGCGGTGCCGGCGGCGCCCGGGATCGCGGCGGTGAAGAAGTACTTCATCTCCAGCGTGCCGCGGCTGGTGCCGATCGACTTGTTCGAGGTGACCCGCGAGACGGTGGATTCATGCATGCCGATCGCCTCGGCCACGGTCTTCAGGTTGAGCGGGCGCAGGTGAGCGACGCCGTGCAGGAAGAAGGCGTCCTGCTGGCGCACGATCTCGGAGGCGACCTTGAGGATGGTGCGGGCCCGCTGCTCCAGGCTGCGGGTGAGCCAGTTGGCGGTCTGCAGGCATTCCGACAGGAAGGCCTTGTCGCCTTCGGCCGCCGCGCCGCGGGAGACGCGGGCATAGTAGCTCTGATTGACCAGCACCCGCGGCAGGGCCTCGGCGTTGAGCTCCACCAGCCACGAGCCGTCGGGCGCCGCGCGCACGAACACGTCGGGGATCAGCACCTCGACGGCACGGGTTCCGAAGGCGCGGCCGGGTTTCGGATCGAGCCGGCGCAGCTCGGCCAGCATGTCGACGAGATCCTCGTCGTCGACGCCGCAGAGCCGGCGCAGCGCCGCGAAATCGCGCTTGGCCACGAGGTCGAGGCGCGACACCAGGGCCTGCATGGCCGGATCGAACCGGTCTCGGTCGCGCAGTTGCAGGGCGAGGCACTCGGCGAGGTCGCGCGCGGCGATGCCAGCGGGCTCGAAGCTCTGGACAAGCTTCAGCACCCGGGCGACCCGGTCGAGGGAGGCGCCGAGGCGCTCGGCCACCGCGTCGATCGATTCGCGCAGGTAACCGGCATCGTCGACGGCATCGATGAGGAAGCCGCCGATCAGCCGGTCCAGGGGATCGCGGGTGGCGAGGTCGAGCTGGGCGCCGAGATGCTCGCGCAGGGAAACCTCGGCGGTGAGGCTCGCCTCGAAGTCCGGGGCCTCGCCGTCGAAGCTGCCGCCGGTATTGCCGTAGGGCGCCGGCGTCAGCGAGAGCATGTCCCCGGAAGCCGCCTCGCGGGCATGGGTCGGGTTCTCGTCCGAGAACACGTTGTCGAGGCGCGTGTCGAGGGCGCTCTCCATGTCTGCGCCGCTCGCCGTCAGCGTGGTGGCGATCCAGGGCTCGTCGCTCCCGTCGTAGTCGCCCCCCTCGCCGTCCCCGTCGCGATCGACCGAGGATTCGGAAGGTGTCTCGGCCGGCGCGCGCTCGATCTCGCTCTCGCCGTCGGCGCGCTCCAGCAACGGATTGCGCTCGAGTTCGGCATCGACGTAGGCGGCGAGGTCGAGCTGGGAGAGCTGGAGGAGCTTGATCGCCTGGAGAAGCTGAGGCGTCATCACCAGGGCTTGGCCCTGGCGCATTTCCAGCCGTTGCAGCAGACTCATGGTTGTCGCCCCGGGTGAGTCGCACCTCGGATCAGCGGCCCACGTCGCCGTGAACCGAACCTCGGCACAAATCTTGCTTCCTGTCGTCTGCCCCCAGGTCTAACGCCAACCCGATCCCGCGTCAAAGCGTGGCGGACCGGGCTTGCACGCAAATTGAGCAGGCCATGAAAGCAGCACGGGGGCGGGCACTCCCGCGGAGACCCCTGCGTCGCATCTTGGACGCTAACAAAAGCTTGGAAAATCAGCCAAAATTCCCGCATTGCACCATTGGCGTGCGGTTCGGATCGTACTGGACGCCGGCTGAAAAAATCCGTGGGCTGTGACCCGGATGCAGAGCTGACGCTGCAGGGTTCGAACGAGACCGGCCCCTAGAGGCGGAAATCCTCGCCGAGATAGAGGCGGCGGGCCTCCGGATTGGCCACGATCTCCTCGGGCGTTCCCTCGGTGAGGATGCGACCCGAATGGGCGATGTAGGCGCGATCGATGAGCCCAAGGGTCTCGCGCACGTTGTGGTCGGTGATGAGCACGCCGATCCCGCGCTGCTTCAGGTGCTTCACCAGGTCTTGGATGTCGCCGACCGCGATGGGGTCGATCCCCGCGAAGGGCTCGTCGAGAAGCATGAAGCTTGGCGAGGAAGCGAGCGCCCGGGCGATCTCGCAGCGACGGCGCTCGCCTCCGGAGAGGGCGATGGACGGCGACTTGCGCAGGCGCGCGATATCGAACTCATCGAGCAGCGATTCGAGCTTGCGGGCGCGCTCCTTGCGGTCGGGCTCGGCCACCTCGAGCACCGCACGGATGTTGTCCTCCACAGTGAGGCCACGGAAGATCGAGGCCTCCTGCGGCAGGTAGCCGATGCCGAGGCGGGCCCGCTGGTACATCGGCAGTTGGGTGATCGGCAGGCCGTCGAGGGTGATGGTCCCGCGATCGGCCGTGACGAGGCCGGTGATCATGTAGAAGATGGTGGTCTTGCCGGCGCCGTTGGGGCCGAGGAGACCGACCGCCTCGCCGTTGCGCACAGTGAGGCCGGCCTCGTGCACGACGGTGCGGGCGCCGTAACTCTTGCGCAGGCCGCGCACGCAGAGGATGCCCGGCCCGCCGCCCTCCTCGACGATGGCGGCCGCCTCGGCCGCGCGACGACGGGCGCGCCCTCCGAACAACCGCCGGAGCAGGGAGGGCGCAGGCGGCGCGCCGGCACGATCGGAGGAGCGCTCCGCCAGGGCGGGCGCCGGCGCTGCGGCACTCAATTCGTCTGGGCCCGGGTCTTGCCGGCAGGCTTCTCGGCGGAGGCTTCGGTGGGCTTGTCCGCTGCGGGCTTGTCGGCCGGCGGCTTGGCCGCGCGTCCGGCGATGGACGCCGGCGTGCAGCCCTTGCCCTTGGCCCCGTCCTCCTTCTGCGGCACGAGGAGGGCGGAGACGCGCCCGCCCGCCACCGGGTCCATGTTCGCCCGGCCGGTGTTCATGTCGTAGACGAGGCGGGAGCCGCGGGTGACGTTCTGGCACTGGCTCAGGATGACGTTGCCGGTGACCACGATGCGCTTGGCCTCCTGATCGAACACGGCGTTGTCGCCGGTGGCGATCTGGTCCTTCTGCACCACGGTAACCGGGCCGGCACATTCCACGCGCTGGATGCCGTTCTCGTTCAGGCCGGCGGCCCGCTCCGCCTGGCTGGCCGGCTCGCCGCCCGCCGCTGACTCTTTCTTGTCCTTGCCGCGCTTGTAGCGCACCGTCATGCTGGAGCAGCGGATCGTGCTGTCGCCCTGCACGGCGACGACGTTGCCGGCGAAGACGGCCTTGTTCTCGCGGTCGAACACGTCGAGACGATCGGCGTCGATCTTGATCGGCTCCTTGCCGCCGCCGCCGAGGTTGCCCAGGGGCGAAGCGGCCTTCTCCTTGCGCGGGGCCGCGGGCGCGGTCTGTGCCGCGGCGGGCCCGGCCGCGATCACGCTCGCCAGCGCGAGAACGAGGGCCGTCAGGCACCGATGCGGGACGACGTCCTTCACCGTGGGCCGCGTCACCGGCGGCGCTCCCCGTCCTCGGGCTCGGCCGCCGTGGTCCGGATGCGCGTCGGCTTGTCGGTCAGCCCGGCGACCTGAGCCTTGTCGGCCCCGGCCTCGGACTTGTCCTGCGGATCCCCTCCCGACGGATCCCGACCGTGCAGGACCGTATGGACGTTGCCGACGAAGGAGATGACGTGGCCGCTGTCGATCACCTCCAGGGTGTCGGCCACGATGGTGCCGCTCGGCATGGAGACGGCGACAGTCTCGCTCGACCGGACGCTGCCGGCCTTGAAGTCGACGGCGGCCGTCTTCAGGCGGACCTCCTCCCCCTTGTCCGTCCAGAGCCGGATGTCGCGGTCGAGGTTCAGGGATTCGCGCGCGGAATCGAACACGCCGGAGGCGGCTTCGAGGTGGACGAGGCCGCCCTTGTCGTCGGTGTTGAGCTGGCCCTTCATGGCCTGCAATTCGATCACGCTCGGCTTGCGAACGTCCTGGAAAGCGGCGATGGCGGTGACCTCGTAGCCCCGGTCGCCCTTCCGAAAGCCGGACAGGCGGGGATTCTCCATCTTCACCCTGCTGCCCGACAGGCTGAGCTGGCCCACCGACACGTCGGGGAGGCCGGCTCCGAAGGGATTGAACAGGGTCACGACCGCGAGTGCGATGACGGCGGTTCCGGCAGCGAGGGGGATCAGCCGGCGCAGGGCGCGCACGTGGCTGCTGTGGTTGCGCGCCCGCGCATGGGCGCGGGTCCGGCGCGCATCGACGCGGCCGTCGCTCGTCTGCCCCGTCTCGATCGCCGCGCCCAGGTGCATGATCTTTCCAACATCGTGCCCCGGCGGCGGCGGCGCACGCGAGGAGCGCGCCACGGCTGGGTCGACCGCCGGATGGCCGGGGGCAGTGGCGAAGTTATGACGGGAAGCTTGAGAAAGCATCAAGCCTCCGGTTCACCCGAGGGCGGAATGGCGCAGGCGCGGGCGCGGGGATGTGCGACGGCGCACGGAGGCCGGGGACAGGAAGGCTGGCGTGACGGGGGCCCATGCGAGGGAGGCCGCCCCTAGGCATGCGCGAAGATGTCGGTGTCCGGCCAGCCGGCGAGGTCGAGCCGGGCGCGGGTCGGAAGGAAGTCGAAGCAGTTCCGCGCGAGATCCGTGCGGCCCTCCCGCTCCAGCATCGCGTCGAGCCGCGCGCGCGCGGCATGCAGGTAGAGCACATCGGAGGCGGCGTAATCGACCTGGGCCTGGCTCAGGGTATCGGCGCCCCAATCCGAGGATTGCTGCTGCTTGGAAAGGTCGATGCCCACGAGTTCCCGGACCACGTCCTTCAGCCCGTGCCGGTCGGTGTAGGTGCGAGCCAGCTTCGAGGCCACCTTGGTGCAGTAGACCGGCGCCGGCATGACCCCGAGGCCCTGGAACAGCACCGCGAGGTCGAAGCGCGCGAAGTGGAAGATCTTCAGGGTGGCCGGATCGGCCAGCACGCGCATCAGCGTCTCGGGAGCCGGTCCGCCAGGGATGATCTGGACCACGTCGGCAGCGCCGTCGCCACGCGAGATCTGCACGACGCAGAGGCGGTCGCGATGCGGGTTGAGCCCGAGGGTCTCGGTGTCGATGGCGATGGCAGGGCCGGCGACGTAATCGGCGGGCAGGTCGCCGCGATGCAGGCGGATGGCGGGGGGCGGCGGCATGGACGGGGAGTTTTCGCGCTGGGATCGACGACGGGCCACGAACGGCGTTTCTCGTGTGATCCCCGGCGCCTATCACCCGGCCCGGACCCCCGCAAGGGTGGCAGACCGCGCGGCGCGCAGGGACACCCCGCGCGCCGCGTCAGGCCTGACGTCTGCTGGCACAGCCTTATTTCTGCTTGGCGATGACCTTGTCCTTGATGCCGTCATAGGCGTTCTGCGGGATGATCTTCTTGGACAGAAGCTCGTCCTTTCCTCGATAGGGGCGCCCCTTGATGATCGCGGCGGCGCGGGCGGCACCGATGCCCGGCAGGGCGTCGAGCTCGGCGGCGGTGGCGCTGTTGATGTCGACCAGGGCCGTCTTCGCGGCCGGCTCGACCGTCGGCGCCTTGGGCGCCGCGGGCGCGGTCGGCGCCACGGTCTTGGGAGCCGTCGAGGGCGTGGGGGCGGCCGGGCTCGGCGCCTGGGCCAGAGCGGGGCCGGCGGCGATGCAGGTCAGAACGGCGAGGGTACGCAGCAGGGATGAGGACATGGATGTCTCCCGAAAGCATCGCCCTCCGCGTAATGCGGCGGCGAGCCTGTCCCCTGAGTAGAAGTTCCAACTTGAACCGCAGATTAAAGTCCTCGCGCGTCTCCGCGCCGGGATTGATGCCGTGCGGCGGGGAGCGAATCCTCCGCGGGTCCAGGGCGGGATCCTGGCCGGCACGGCGAGGGCCGGGGATCCTTGCCGCGCCGAGGCCCGATCCGCGCCGGACCTGTCGGCCCCGCCTCTTCGAACCTCCTGCGCGGGACGCTCTAGCCAGAACCTGCGGGTGGCGTTATAGAGCCGCCAGCGAATCTCCGTTTGACCACGGTACCGAGGCGGCCTTCCCTGGAAGTCGCGCCCACGGTGCCTTTTTTGCCGTAGCAGGACTCTTCCGATGGCCGTTCCGAAGCGAAAGACCTCCCCCTCGCGTCGCGGCATGCGCCGCTCCGCCGACGCTCTCAAGGCCCCGACCTACGTCACCGACAAGGATTCGGGCGAGCTGCGTCGTCCCCACCACATCGATCTCAAGACCGGCATGTACCGGGGCCGCCAGGTCCTCAAGGTGAAGTCGACCGAGGCCTGAGTCCTCGCGGGGGCGCCGTACGGCCGCCCCGGACGGCACCGCACGCCCGAGATTCCGAGCCGAGGCCCCGCAGGGGCCCGGCTTTTTTCGTTGGCCGATCGCCACCATCCGAGGGTGATGTCAGCGTCCGTCAGGCGCGGCGCGCAGCCTCGGCGTAGCGCGCCGCGGCCGAGCGCGTGCGCTCGATGCGGGACGGCCGCAGGGTCGGCTCGGTGCTGACGATGAGCTGGGCCAGGAAGCCGGACAGGGGGCGGGCCGGAACCGGCCGAAACCCGGACGCCCCGCCGCCGGAAATGACCACGAGGTCATGGCGCGCGAGGGAAACCGCTTCAGGCGGTGCGCCTCCCGGGTCGTCCCGCTCCGTCTCGGCACGCTCCATGCCCCCGCTCCCCGCGCCCGGATGGCCCGCAGGAACAGAATTGGCCCACGTTAACGGTTCGTCAACCTTTGATCCGGCGCCTCTCGCGCAGCAAGGTTACTCGTTGAGGGTCTCGGGCGATTCCCGCACACGGGAGATTTCCACCGACGCCGCGGACCTACTTCTTGGCCAGGTCCTCGAGGCGAGACTGCATCTCGGCCATCTGGCGCTTGAGGTCGTCGAGGTCGCTTCCGGCCGGGCCGTGCTGGACCGGGGCGGGAACGCCGGCGGACTTGCCCGCCGAGGAGGGATGCGCCCCCATGCCGGAGAGCGGGCCGGTGCCGAAGGTGGTGAACATCTTCATTGCGTCGCCGAAGAAGCTCATGTTCGCCCGGACCTGCTCCTCCATCGCACTCTGGAACGCGGTAGGCGCGAAGCTCTGCGTCATCTTCTCGCGCAGGCCCTCCTGGTCCCGGGCGAAGTTCGCCATCGAGAATTCCAGGAAGCTCGGAACCATGGTGCGCATGCTGTCACCGTAGAAGCGGATCAGCTGGCGCAGGAAAGCCACCGGCAGCAGGTTGTCCTCGCCGGCCTTGTTCTCCTGCTCGAAGATGATCTGCGTCAGCACCGACCGGGTGATGTCGTCGCCCGAGCGCGCGTCGTAGACGAGGAAGTCCTCGCCGTTCTGCACCATCGTCGCCAAGTCCTCGAGGGTGACGTAGGTCGACGTCCCGGTGTGATAGAGGCGCCGGTTGGCGTATTTCTTGATGACGGTGTGGGTGGACTTACCGTTATCCGCCATTTCTGGGGGCCTCTCCCGGCGCGTTCGTAGCCGCGCGATCTTCTTACCGCGGCGCCAAGGACCGCTGCTCGATCCCGCGCCGCACAAGTGCACCTTAAGACGTTCCTGTGCCGACGAAAACAGCAATTTATCGCCCATCCCGCGGAATACCACGCAAGGGAGCGCGTCCTGTCACGGGCGGGGCCGCAAACAACCTTCGGATGCCTTGACTTCGCAGGGTCGACGGCTTTCATCCGAGGGAACGGCACAAAGGCGCCCACGCTCGATTGCATTCAGAGCGTCAAGGGAGCGCCCGCCGGAATGAGGAGAACGTCACCATGGCAGCAGAAGATATCGTCATCGTCGGTGCGGCGCGCACCGCGGTGGGTTCATTCGGCGGCGTATTCAACACCGTCCCCGCGCACGATCTCGGCGCCGTGGCGATCAAGGCCGCCCTCGAGCGCGCCGGCGTCCCGGCCGACGACGTGGACGAGGTGATCTTCGGCCAGGTCCTCACCGCCGGCGCCGGCCAGAACCCCGCCCGCCAAGCCGCCATCAAGGCTGGCATCCCCGAGAAGGCCACCGCCTGGGGCGTCAATCAGGTCTGCGGCTCGGGCCTGCGCACGGTCGCCATCGGCATGCAGCAGATTGCCAACGGCGACGCCACCGTGATCGTGGCCGGCGGCCAGGAATCGATGTCGCTCTCCCCCCACGCGCAGTACCTGCGCGGCGGCCAGAAGATGGGCGACGTCAAGCTCGTCGACACCATGATCAAGGACGGCCTCTGGGACGCCTTCAACGGCTACCACATGGGCCAGACGGCTGAGAACGTGGCACAGGCCTTCCAGCTGACCCGCGAGCAGCAGGACCAGTTCGCCACCGCCTCGCAGAATAAGGCCGAGGCCGCCCGCAAGGAGGGCCGCTTCAAGGAGGAGATCGCCGCCGTCACCGTGCCGGGCCGCAAGGGCGACGTCGTGGTCGATACCGACGAGTACATCCGCGACGGTGCCACCGTCGAGGCCATGGCCAAGCTCAAGCCCGCCTTCGCCAAGGACGGCACCGTCACCGCCGCCAACGCCTCCGGCCTCAACGACGGCGCGGCCGCCATCGTGCTGATGTCGGCTTCCGAGGCCGAGCGCCGGGGCATCAAGCCCCTGGCCCGGATCGTCTCCTGGGCCACGGCCGGCGTCGACCCCAAGGTGATGGGCACCGGCCCGATCCCGGCCTCGCGCAAGGCCCTGGACAAGGCCGGCTGGAAGGCTTCCGACCTCGACCTGATCGAGGCCAACGAGGCCTTCGCCGCCCAGGCGCTCGCCGTGAACAAGGACATGGGCTGGGACACCGACAAGGTGAATGTCAATGGCGGCGCCATCGCCATCGGCCACCCGATCGGGGCCTCGGGCGCCCGCGTCCTCGTCACCCTCCTGCACGAGCTGAAGCGCCGTGACGCCAAGCGCGGCCTCGCCACCCTGTGCATCGGCGGCGGCATGGGCGTCGCCCTCTGCGTCGAGCGCGTCTGAGCCTGAGCCCTGAGGGGCGCCGCATGAATTCTTGACGGCGCCGCAAATTTAAATCGGTCGCGCCCGACGTGGACCCTCCGCTAAAGCGCGACCGGCCAAAGACAATCACAAGAAACCAGATCTCGGAGGAAACCATGGCTCAGGAACGCGTCGCCCTCGTCACCGGCGGCACCCGCGGCATCGGCGCCGCCATCGCGAAGGGCCTGAAGGCCAAGGGCTACAAGGTCGCGGCCAATTACGGTGGCAACGACGAGGCGGCCAATGCCTTCAAGGACGAGACCGGCATCCCGGTCTTCAAGTTCGACGTCGGCGACTACGCGGCCTGCGAGGCCGGCATTAAGGCGGTCGAGGCCGAGGTCGGCCCGGTCGACATCCTGGTCAACAATGCCGGCATCACCCGTGACGGCCTGTTCCACAAGATGACCTTCGAGAAGTGGCAGGCGGTCATCAAGACCAACCTCGACTCCGCCTTCACGGTCACCCGGCCGGTGATCGAGGGCATGCGCAACCGGGGCTTCGGCCGCATCATCCTGATCTCGTCGATCAACGGCCAGAAGGGCCAGGTCGGCCAGACCAACTACTCGGCCGCCAAGGCCGGCGTGATCGGCTTCGCCAAGGCCCTGGCCCAGGAGAGCGCCTCGAAGGGCATCACCGTCAACGTGATCGCGCCGGGTTACATCGCCACCGACATGGTCATGGCGGTGCCGGAGGACGTGCGCAACAAGATCATCTCGACGATCCCGGTGGGTCGCCTCGGCGAGGCCGAGGAGATCGCCCGCGCGGTGGAGTATCTCGCCGCCGACGATTCCGGCTTCATCACCGGCTCGACTCTGACGATCAACGGCGCCCAGTACATCGCCTGATCTCTAGAACCAGCGAGGGCGGCGCGCGTCGCCCCCGCTGCGGCGGGATTGGGTCCCTCTCGGGGGATACCGCTCCATCCGAGGATGCGCTTCAGCCCATGCAGGCGTCCTCGCGCTTCTTGAACGATTCGGATTTCGGTTCGTGCTCGGCCGGCCGGCCGCGACCGATGACGCCGTCTGCCCGCGCCCGCAGGTAGACGTAGACGTCGTCGATGTAGCACATCACGTTCCGGTTGTCGCCGAAGGCCGGCATCACCAGCTGCTGCGCGGAATTGACGTCCTTCTTGCCGCCCGCGACGATGCCCACGAAGGTCGCGTAATCGTCGCGCTTCAGGGCCTCGACCAGCGATGGCGCATAGGTCGAACCGGCCCCGTCGGGGCCGTGGCAGACGATGCAGTTGGCATTGTATCGCACGTAACCGGACATGGCCGGCCAATCGACCATCTTGCCGCCCTGGGTCACGTGGTAGGTCGGCGTGCCGTCCTTGTCGACGTAACTTCCGTCGTCGACCTTGGCCGGTTGGGTCGGCCCCTCGCTCTTCAGGGTCGGATCGGGCGAGGGCGGGGTCGGATCCGCCCGGCCGGGACTGGCACCGAGGACGAGCAGGGTCGAGGCGAACAGCGTAGCAGTGGACGAACGGGACCGACGCATCCTGAAGACTCCGGGTCTGGGGCGACGAGGGTAGAAACGCCCTGAAACAACCGTCCGCAAGGGAAAACATCCTCTAGTTGTGAGATCATGCGCGCCAGCGCCTCGCCATCGGGTGCGTCGCGCCGCGATACCGGTCCGTATCGCCCCTGGTCCGCGCGTCGGTGCGCCTCGTGTCGGATCCGGGATCGTCCCCGGTTGCCATCCGGCGGGTCTCCATGGGACAGGAGCCCCCTGCCATCCGCTTCGGTCCCCCCATGCCCACCCCGACCCTCCTCGGTTTCGGCGCGATCCTGCTGTGGTCGCAACTCGCGCTGCTGACCGCATTGTCCGGTGCGATACCGCCGTTCCAGCTCGCCGCCATGACCTTCGCGGTGGGCGGCCTGGTGGGCTGCACGAGCTGGCCCCTGAGGCGCGAGGGGCTCCGAACCCTGCGCCAGCCCTGGCCGGTCTGGCTTCTCGGCGTCGGCGGCCTGTTCGGATACCACGCCCTGTACTTCGCCGCCCTGCGCCTCGCCCCACCGGCGGAGGCGGGCCTGCTTAATTATCTTTGGCCCCTCCTGATCGTGCTGCTGTCGGCCCGGCTTCCCGGGGCGGCGGGCCTGCACGCCGGCCATCTCGGCGGGGCCGCCCTCGGACTCGCCGGCGTCATGGTGCTGTTCGCCGGCCGCGGCGGGATCGACTTCGCCGCCGGAGCCCTGCCCGGCTATCTCGCGGCCCTGGCGGCCGCCTTCGTCTGGTCGGGCTATTCCGTGCTCTCGTCCCGGGTCGGGGCGGTGCCGACCGATGCGGTGGCGGGCTTCTGCCTCGCCACAGCGGCTCTTAGCTTCGCCTGCCATCGCGCCTTCGAGACGACGCTGTGGCCGGCGGGCACGGTGCAGTGGGGGGCGGTCGTCGCCCTCGGCCTGGGGCCGGTAGGCGCCGCGTTCTATCTCTGGGACATTGGGGTGAAGCGGGGCGACCTGCGCCTTCTCGGGGTCGCGGCCTACGCCGCCCCGATCCTGTCGACCCTGACCCTGGTGCTCGCCGGCTATGCCGAGCCGAGCCCGGCCCTGGCGTTCGCCTGCCTCCTCATCGTCCTCGGCGCCGGGGTGGCGGTGCGGGCCTCCCGGGCCGGGGCGCGCGAGCGCCTCCGCAACAGGACCTGAACCTCACGACCTGGGCATCGGGCGCCAGTCCGGCGGCGCCATCTCGAAGCCGGCGAATTCGAAGGCCGGTGAGACCGTGCAGCCCACCAGCGTCCAGGCCCCGAGGCTGGTGGCGGTCTGCCAGTGGCCGGCCGGGACGACGATCTGCGGCTGCTGACCCCGCGCGAGGTCGGGGCCGAGATAGGCCGCGCTGGCATCGTGACCGTTGGGGCTCACCGTCAGGACGAGGGGGGCGCCCGCGTGCCAGTGCCAGATCTCGGCCGCATCCACCCGGTGCCATTCGGAGACCTCACCGAGATCGAGGAGGTAGTAGATCGCGCTGCCCACCGAGCGCCCCTCGACGGTGCGGGGATCCCGGAAGGTCTCGCGGTAATGCCCGCCCTCCGGGTGCGGCGCGAGGCCGAGGCGGGCGATCACCTCGGCGGCGGTCGGTCCCTGGGATCCGGCACTCATGGGCGAACTCCTGCAGATGGCGTCACTCGATGGCACCCTGCGGCAGGCTGAGGCCGGGGGGGGCCTTGGCGCCGGACGATCCGCTCCCCGACTCCTTGGCCACCTTCGGCCGGACCCTCTTGACCGGGGTCTTGCTCGGCTTGGCCGCCTCGTTCCCGGCGGCCACCGGCGCACGCGTCACGGCTGGAGCCTCCCCGCATTCCCGAAACCCGAGCTGCGCCAGACTCTTTCCGGTGTCGGAGACGATGTTGAGCGTGTCGGGCAGGGGCGCCGGCACGGCATCCCAGCGGACCGGGGCGCCGAGCAGCGCCCCGAGGGCTGCCGGGCTGCCGCCGCGCCGCAGGGCGAACAGGTCGGGGCCGTATGCCGTGGCGGCCTTGCCGGCGATAACGACCTCCAGGACCCGGGTCGTCTCCGGCGTGAGCGGGCGCAGCGGATTCTCGACGACGACGGCCCCCGTGCGGGTCACCCAGACCACAAAGTCCTTCTGTCCCTCGTAGACCGCCGCCCGGGCCTCGCACTGCACGGTCAGGCCGGGCAGGTTGGCCGCTGGCATCGGCGCGGGAGCGGCGACGGGCGCGGGAGTGGCGACGGGCTTGGGGTCGGTGGGGGTGGTCGCGGGGGCCTCGGCCGCCGGTTTCACCGCAGGTTTGGGCGCGGGCTTGGGTTTGGGCTTCGGGGCAAGCCGGCGCGGGGTCGGCGCCGCGGCCGGCCGCTCGGTTTCGGGAGCCGGCTCGGACACCTGAGCCTGGGCCGCTCCCGCCACGATCAGGGCAACCAGGGACAGGGAGGCCAGCGACAGGAAAGCCGCGGGCTGGAGGGTCGGCCACCGGCGCGTGCGGGAGCACACCATCAGCGAAGCTCTCGTTCTCGATGCGGGTCTGGACGGGGCGGCGACGGCAACTTACGGGCCGGGTCCTCGTCCGAAACCCCGAGCGGCCGCTCCGGCTCGATGTCCAGAACGGTCGCGCTGCGATCGATGGGACTGGGGCGCAGCGGCTCGAGGCTGCGGATCAGCAGATCCTCGCCATCGGCCTCGTCCACGAGGTCTTCCTCGCGCGCCATGCGCAGTTCGGGCCGACGCCCCCTTCTGAGCTGAAGGGCCACGAGGAAGCCGGAGAACAGGAGGACGCCCAGGGCCCCCAGGATCAGGAGTGTTTCCATGCCGGGTCCAGCGTTAGCCCAGGACGCGCCGCGTTGCATCCTCTCCCGGCACGTTCGCGGGCCGCCGCCCCACGCCGGAACGGTCCTTGCGTCGTCGAGCGACGATGTCAGAAGAAACGGCTCGACCCCGGCTCGATATCCCCGGTTCCGGGGCGGTCAGGCATGAGCCGTGCAGACAGGGACTGCGCAGGGATGGACCATGCGACCCCGGGGATGGCCCTCTTTCCGTGTCGATGGCCGGGGAATTCGCGCAGTTCCGACGCACCGGCGGCGTCCGCATGCCGTATGACGCCCTAGCCCGCTCCCGAACCTTAAGGTCGATCGATGCGCATGCATGACCTCAATCCGGCCGATGCCGCCCACGACCCCGGCCCTGATCCGCAGGGGGCGGAGAGCCTGGAGCGCGACCTCCTGCGGCTGATCGAGGAATCCCGCGAGCAGGCGGCGGAGGATCCGTTCCGCAATCCCGTGCTCGCGGTCACGCTCGCCATCACCCGGCGCTTCGACCGGTGCGAGATCGGCGAGGACGACTTAGACGACCTGTTTCCCCGGCTGCGATCCCAGTCCCTGGCGTCCCGCGCCGAGCGCCTGCGCGCCTATGTGGGGCTGGACCGGGACGCGGTGTCGGCGCCCGACAGCCGGATGGCCGCCCGTCTCGTGGCGGCGGTCCCCGCGCGCCAGGGCGATTTCGAGACCTTCCGGGACCTCGTGGGCCGCACGGGCTTCGCCGTGGTCTTCACCGCCCATCCGACCTTCGGGATGCCGCGCGCCGTCGCCGCCCTGATCGCCCAGGCGGCGAGCCAGGCCGAGGGCGCCGCCCGCGCGCCGCTGCTCGCACGCGCGGCCGCCCTCTCGACCCGGCCCGACCCGAACATCAGCCTCGACGACGAGTTCGAGCAGGCCTGCATCGCGGCCAATCACGGCCGCACCGCCATCGACGACTTCAACGCCATGCTCCTCGATGCGGCCCGGGCGCGCTGGCCCGACCGCTGGACGGAGCTCGTCCCGAAACCCTTCGCGATCGCGAGCTGGGTCGGGTGCGACACCGACGGGCGCACCGATATCGGGTGGTGGGACACCCTGCGCTATCGCCTCGAATCCAAGCGGATGCAGCTCGATCGGGTCATGCGCCACCTCCCCCAGGTGCCCGCGACCCAGGTGGTGCGCGACCTCACGGGGAACGCCCTCGCCGCCGTGAACCGCCAGCTCGCCGTCGCGCCCCGGCTCGGAACCAAGCCGTCCCTGGAGGCGGTGCATCGCTTCGCCCTCGCCCTGATCATCGAGCGCGAACGGGCCCAGACCGATGCCAGCGCGATCCTGGCCGGACTCGCGGGCGCCCTCGGGGCGGCCGAATCCGAGGCCGACCAGCGCAGCATCGCCCTGCTGCGGTCCGGCATCGCCACCCACGGTCTCTCGAACGCCCTGCCGCATTTCCGGCTGAACGCCAGCCAGATCCACAACGCGGTGCGGCGCGTCACCGATCTCGAGGGTGAACCCACGGACGCCGCCCAGCGCCGTTCGCACCTCGCCACCATCCACGCGCTGCTCAACGACGTGCAGGCGGTGGACGTGGATTTCGGCGCGCTCGCCGCCGAGCGGGCCTCGGCCGCCCGGCTGATGATGACGATCACCCAGATCCTCAAGCACGTGGACGGCACCCACCCGGTCCGCTTCCTGATCGCCGAGACCGAGACCGGCTACACGCTGCTGGCCGCCCTCTGGCTGGCGCGGCACTACGGCATCGCCGACAGGGTCGAGATCACGCCGCTGTTCGAGACGGCCAGCGCCCTCGAACAGGGCATCCGGGTCCTCGACGATGCGCTCCGCAACCCGCATTGGCGGCAATATCTCAAGCGCATCGGCCGACTGACGGTACAGTTCGGCTATTCCGATTCCGGGCGCTATGTCGGCCAGCTCGCGGCGAGCTTCTGGATCGAGCGCCTGCGCCTGCGCATCACCGAGCTGATGGTGCAGAACGATCTCACGGGCGTGGAACTCGCGATCTTCGACACCCACGGCGAATCCATCGGCCGGGGCGCGCATCCCAGCTCCCTGCGCGACCGCCTCGCCTATCTCGCCCCGGAGGATTCGCGTCGGCGCAACCGGAATGCCGGGATCCGGGTACGCCTCGAATCGAGCTTCCAGGGCTCGGACGGCTACCTGATGTTCGGCACCCTGTCCCTGGCCGAGGCCACGGTGGAGCGCATCGCCGAGCACGTCTTCGCCTTCGACACCGCCGACGACGACAGCTTCGCCGACTATGTCCTCTCCGATCCCGCCAGCGGGGCCGACGAGACCGACGACCCGATCTACGCCGAGCCGGATTTCGCCGCCGAGTTCTTCACCGTGGTGCGCCAGGACATGGAGGCGCTGGTGGACGATCCCGGCTACGCCGCCCTGCTGGGGACCTTCGGTCCGAGCCTCCTCGACCGCACGGGCTCCCGGCCCGTCGCCCGCCAGACCGATGGCGGCGGCCCGACCATGATCACCCATCCGCGCCAGATGCGGGCGATTCCCAACAACGCGATCCTGCAGCAGCTCGGCTTCCTGGCCAATTCCCTGCATGGCGTCGGCCGGGCGGCCGGCCGGACCCCGGACCTGTTCCGTGACATGCGCCGGGATTCCGTACGCTTCTCCCGGGCCTTCCGACTCGTGCAGCACGCGGCCAGCGTCTCCGACCTCGACGTGCTGCGCGCGTATATCGACACGCTCGACCCGGCGGTGTGGCTGGAGCGGGCCCGGCGCACCCAGCGCGACGGCCGGCGCGAGGAACTCGTGGTGATCGCCAACGCCCTCGACCGGCTGCAGCTCGCCCCCGACCTGCGCCACCTCTTCGGCCGCCTCACCTGCGACTGGCTCAACCTGCAGGTCGCCGCTCCCGACCTCGGCCGGATGTCGGCCCGCCTGACCCTGCTGCACGCGATCCGCCTCGCGCTGATCCACCGGATCTGGTTCCTGGCCGTGCACATTCCGGGTTTCCGCCCGCAATCGGGCGTGAGCCGCGAAGCGCTGATCGAGCGCTTCCTGCGCCTCGACATCGACGGCTGCCTCACGCTGCTGGAGGACATCTTCCCGATCACCCCGGATCCGACTCTCGGCCTGAACTTCGGCGAACCGGCGGGCCCGCGCGACGTCGGCACCTACGAGGCCGAGCACAAGACGCTGTTCGAGCCGATCCGGCGCAGCTTCCAGCGGGTGCGCGAGATCTCGGGCATGATCCAGCACGAGGTGGGCGCGTTCGGATGAGGCCGAGCCTCGCGGCCCCGGCGCGCCGAGGCCGCCGGGTTACGCCGGCGGCTCCTCAAGTTCAGGGGCCGAACGCCGATCCGTCCGGCGCGGCGTCCGAGCCCGGCGCGCCCATCGTCATCGCGGCCGCCGCGGCCGCCAATCCCCAGCGGACCAGGTCCTCCGCCTCTCCGGCCGTTCCCGCCTCGGCGTAGCAGCGCAGTTCGGGCGCGTTGCCGGAGGCGCGGAAGTGGATGGTGCGTCCGCCATCGAGCTCCATCCTCACGCCATCCTGCTCGTCGATGGCGCGCGGCTCACCGATCGGCCGAACGAAATCCCGCCGATACGTCTCCTCGCCGAGTTGCCGCAGGAAGGCGCCGCTCTTCTCGGCCGGCGTATTGGGCAGGCGGTCGCTGGCGGTCTCGCCCACGGAGAGGGATGCGACGAGGTCCGCGAGCGACAGTCCGGCTTTGCGCGCCGCAGCCAGGGTCGCCAGAATCGGCAGCATCGCATCGCGGGTCGGCAGCGCGGGCAGGGTTCGGCCATCGAGGGTCACGTCCGAACCGAGCAGGAAGCCACCATTCGCCTCAAAGCCGACAACGGCGTCGGCGCCCTCCGTCTCCGCCTGGGCCATGCCGGCGATGACGTAGGGCGAGCCGACCCTGGTGCGCAGCACCTGCCGGAACCCGCCCGCATGCTCGATGGCCGAGCCCGCCGTGACCGGCACGACGACGGTGTCGACGCCGAGATACCGCGCCGTGATCAGCCCGAGAACATCCCCCCGCAGGATTCGTCCGGCGGCATCCGCGACCAGTGGCCGGTCCGCGTCGCCATCCGTCGTCACCAGGGCGTCGAAATCGCCCGACGCCGTGGCATCGCGGATGAAGGCGATGTCCTCAGGGCGATGGGCCTCCGTGTCGATGGGAACGAAGCGGTCCGCGCGCCCGATCGAGGTCACGTCCGCGCTCAACGCCGTCAGCAGTTCCACGAGCAGGTCGCGCGCCACGGAGCTCTGCTGGTAGACCGCGATCCTGAGGCCGGCCAGGATGTCGGACGGGAACGATCCGCAATAGCGCTGACGGTAACGGTCCGTCGCGCCGGGCTCCGGCGCAGCGGGATCGGCCGCCGCCATGGCGCCCTCCGTGGAGACGTCGCCGAGGGCCGCCAGGATCGCAGCCTCATCGGTCTTGGTGATCTCACCGTCGGGCCGGTAGAATTTCAGACCGTTCCGGTCCTCCGGAATGTGGCTGCCGGTGACCATCACGGCACAGACGCCGCGCCGAAGCGCTTCCAGAGCGAGGGCCGGCGTCGGCAGCGCGCCGCAATCGATGGCCGTGAAGCCGGCGCCCGTGGCGGCGGCCGCCACCGTGGCGGCGATGCCGGGGCTGCTGTCGCGCAGGTCTCGCCCGATCACGACGGTGCGACCGGTGCCGGTCGTCTCGGCGACGGAGTGGAAGAAGGCCCTCGCATAGGCGTAGCTCGGCCAGCCCACCAGGTCGGTAACCAGCCCACGCAGACCGCTCGTCCCGAACTTCAAGCTGCTCATGAGAACTCCCATCACAGGGGCGCGACGCGGCGCCGGCAAGACGACAGCGCTGCTTCTAGGAGAAGTGGTTCCCCGTCTCAATCGCGTGCCGATTCGTAGAGGTCAGGGGCGCGATCCCCGAGGGGGTGCCGGTGCCTATACCGGCACGACCGTGAGCAGCGTGCCTTCCACCCCCGTCACCCGCACCCGGGCGCCCATCGGCGCATCCGGGCCGGTGACGCGCCAGAGGGTGTCGTTGACGCGAATCCGACCCTCGCCGGCGACGATCGGTGCCACGAGGGAATAGTCCCGCCCGACGAGGCCCTGGGCGCCCTGGTTCAGGGCGCTCGGACCGTCCTTGTTCCGGCGGCTTGCGACCACCGCGAAGGCCACCGACAGGACGGCGAACAGCAGCAGCTGTCCCTGCCAGGGCATCGGCACGAGGAGACTTTGCAGCCCCGTGACCACGGCTGCGAGACCGAGCCAGAGCAGGAACACTCCCGAGGCGACGAGTTCGGTTCCGATCAGCACGAGGCCGACCAGGATCCAGGTCCAGGCCGGGCCGATCGCGTCGACGAACGACGCGATCATCGCGCCGACCCGCCGACATTCGGAGGCAGGCCCGCGCTCTTCCGGGCAGGAGCCCCCTCGCCAAAGACGCTGCGGGTGATCTCGGCGATGCCGCCCAGGGTGCCCGCGAGGGCCGCCGCCTCGATCGGGACCACCACCACGCGCTGGTTCGGCGCGGTGGCGATGGCCTTGACCGCCTCGACATACTTCTCGGCCACGAGGAAATTCGCTGCCGCGAGGTCGCCCTTGGCGATGGCCTCGCTGACGAGCTGGGTCGCCCGCGCCTCGGCCTCCGCTCCGCGCTCCCGCGCCTCCGCATCGCGAAAGGCCGCCTCCTTGCGCCCTTCAGCCTCCAGGATCGCCGATTGCTTGCGCCCCTCCGCACGCAGGATCTCGGCTTGCCGGTGCCCCTCCGCCTCCAGCACAGAGGCGCGCTTCTCGCGCTCGGCCTTCATCTGCCGCGCCATCGCGCCGGCGAGGTCGGCGGGCGGCACGATGTCCTTGATCTCGATGCGGGTCATCTTCACGCCCCAGGGTGAGGCGGCGGCATCCATCACCCGCAGCAGGCGCTCGTTGATCTCGTCGCGGTGGGACAGGAGCTGGTCGAGATCCATGGAGCCGACCACCGTGCGGATGTTGGTCATCGTCAGAGTCATCATCGCGACCTCGAGGTTGGAGACCTCGTAGGAGGCCCGGGCTGCATCGAGCACCTGGTAGAACACCACGGCATCGATCCGCACCCCGGCATTGTCGCGGGTGAAGGCCTCTTGGCTCGGCACGTCGATGACCTGCTCCATCACGTTCACCCGCCGGCCGATTCGCTCGACGTAGGGGGCGATGAGGCCGAGGCCGGATTCCAGGCTGCGGTGGTACTTGCCGAACCGCTCCACGGTGTAGACGTGCCCCTGCGGGACGATGTTGATGCCGATCCCGAGGGTCACGACGACGAGCGCCACGAGCACCACCGCCGCGACGCTCACGCCCACAGAGAAATCCATGCCCCGTTCCCCTGACGATCCCGCCGGCATTGAGACCGGCCGGATCGTGCGACGCAAGGGTGTCCGGTGCGTCCTGGGCGCGGAGGCGACCAAGGTCAGGGTGTCAGCGTCCCCAAACTCCAAGGCGCTCGGCACGGGCATGGTCCTCGGCGGCCACGAGGTCGGGCGTCGCCTCGGGTGAGGCGCGGCCGCCGCCGTTGAACAGCACCACCTCGGAGAGGTCGCGCCCGTCCACCGCGCACAGGCGGGCCTCGCTGCCGGCCACCGGCTGGCAGGTCACGGTACGGCCGGCCAGGTAGCGGGTGAGTTCGTCAGCCTGTCCGCCGCGCACCCACTCCACCCCGAAGAGGCGCACGAGCTTGCCGCCGACCCGCAGGGTCGCGGTATCGATGACCTCCACCGGACCACGGATCTCGTTGGCCGAGGCCGGTTTCGGAGACGTTTCCTCCGGCAGAGCGGGACTCATGTCGGGCGCGCTCGGCGGCGCCGCTGTGGACGAGGCCTGCGGCGGGGATTGAGCCGGTCCCCCCGTATCGGGCGAGGCGGTCTCCTGTGGCGTCCGCCCTCCGAAGACGGCGAGGAGGCCCACGAGCGCAGCGGCGCCGAGCCCGATCGGGAGGGCGCGCCGGGACAGGGCATCGCGCATCACGTTGCGGTCGCGGGCGACTTCGCCGAGACGCGAGGCGCTGTCAGCGAGGCGACCGCGGGCATAGCCGCCGACGCGCTGCGCCCCCTCTCGGACGCGGCCGGCGACGAGGCCGGCGACGAGGCCGGCCCGGCTCGGCCCCGCGGGGTCGGCCGCGGGTCCCGGTGCGACCGCCTCAGCCGGCGAAGACGCGACCCGGCTGCGCCGGAGCGTCGCGAAGCGACTGGACAGGGAGGTGGCAAGGGCACGGCTTCGGGTGGCCGAGCGTGTGACCAGGGACCGTGCCAGAACCGACTGCGCCTCGACGAACCGCGCCGTCGCCATTCGGAAATCCTCCGTCGGAACGGGCTCCGGCGCGGACTCGGGTTCCGGCGCGGGAATCGGCCGGAACAGGGCGGGGTGCCGGTCTCGGAGCTCCGCGAGGAGGGCCGGCAAATCCATCGGAACCAGGGCCCCGTCCACCTCGGTGACGTGACGCGGTGCGCCCGTCCGATCGATCACGCGGTAGCCGGGCGGCTCCGGGCTCGGCGCGAGGGCCGCTTCCGCCAGGAGCGCGAGCGTGCGCTCTGCCACCGGATAGGCGCCTGCCTGCGCGACGGCTCGGGCGATACGCAGGCGCAAGGCCTCACGCTCCGAGGCCGCCCCGTCCCGTCGCGCCTCACCCAGTCCCGGCGAGGGTGGATTTCGATCATCCAAGATGCCCAGAACTCCGGGTATGACGCACCGATCGCGACGGGCCGGCCTCAGGCACCGCGCTGCGCATTCGCTATAGCGCTCTGCGGCCCCGCACCATAGCGGCGCAGCACGCGGCTCGACTCGGCGACGATCAGCGGGCGCTCCCCGGCGAAGCTGATGGTCAGGGTGAGTTCGGATACGCCCTGCGAACGCACACCGCGCCCCGGGTTGTCGGCGCGGAAATTGAAGATGGTGTGGACGATGCAGGTTGCGCTCGTCGCGTTGCAGGCCGTTCGGGTCGCTCCGCCCTGTGCCTCGTAGTGACGCTCGGGCCAGCGCCGGACGAAGCGGCGCTTCTCGGCGATGAGGGCCGCCAGTGACAGGGTGCGGTCATGGAAACGGACCCGCTCGGCGTAGAATCTCGGCGCGTTCACCACCATCGCGTCCCCGGGGGCCGAGACGTTGTCCAGGTACCGGTCGGTCAGGCGCGTCGCGGCGGCGGCCCATTCGGGGAAGCGTGCGTCCGAGGCCTCCGCCGGTGATGCCATCGGGGTGGGCGTGTCGGCCAGGCGCGGGCGGATATGCAGGCGCTCCGGCGCGGCGCGTCCCTCGCGGGTCGCCGCACGGCGGCCGTCGGCGGATCCTGCCACGCGCCGCCGGTGCGCGGCCATCGGCGTCCGCTCAGCGCTCGCCGCGTCCTGGGCCGACGGGCCATCCGCCTGCGCCTTGGCCGTCGCAGGCGTCTCAGCCACGGGCTTCTCGGTCACCGGCTTCTCGGAGGCGGATTTCTCGAGCGACAGCTTCTCACCGACGGCCTTGTCCGCGCCGGGTTGCACCGCCTGTCGAGCCGGCGGGTCGACCCAACCCGGGCGCGTCTGGGCCTGCGCCGTTCCTACGGACAGAGCCGCGCTCATCAGCGCGACGGACGAGGCGAAGCCAAGTCGGACGAGACCGGTTCCGTTGGAGCTTGGACCGTGGCGCATGGCATCATCACCGGGGTCGCGGCCGGGGTTTCGGAAAAGCGCGTGCGGGACCGATCGACCGGAATGAAACGTCGGGTGCGGCCGCTAAGTTTCCCTGAATGCGCACGCAACGGTTCGGCCCAGGTTCGGAAGTGTGGACGGGTGCGAGGATTGCGGGGATGCGTCGCGCACGGACTCAGGCGCCGCGGCACCGACTCTTGTGCCGAGGGGCTCTTGTCATTGCCAAGCCTGAACCCACCTTGGGGATCGGGTCCGGGCCCCTCTGGCGGTCGAGGCGTTGACCGTGATGTCGGACCCTTCCATGCTTTTGCGCTGACGCGGCGCGAACGCACCGGAGGGTGTCGAGCCTCATGGTCCCTCGTTGTCTCCCGTTCCCAAATCGTCAGACTGATCCGTGCCAGACCGGAGCCCCCCGATGAGCGCGCCCTCCCGCAAGGCGCTTCTCCTCGTCAATCCGAAGGCCCGCAACGGCAGCTTTTCCCTCGACGAGGTCCGCGACGTCCTCCGCGCCGGAGGGATCGAACCCTTCGAGCCGCCGGGTGACGCCGACTGCACCGCGGTCATCAAGCGTCACGCGCAGGGTTGCGATCTCGTCATCCTCGGTGGCGGTGACGGCACCCTCAACGCGGCCGCGCCCGCTCTGGTCGAGACGGGATTGCCCCTGGGTATCCTGCCCCTCGGCACGGCCAACGATCTCGCCCGCTCCCTCGGCCTGCCCGTCGACCCGGTGGAGGCCGCTCGCCTCATCACCAGCGCGGAGGCACGCCCGGCCGATCTTGGCTGCGTCAACGGGCACTACTACTTCAACGTCGCCAGCATCGGCTTCTCGGCGGACCTCGCGGGCGACCTTACGGCGGAATCGAAGAAGACCTGGGGCACCCTCGGCTACGGCATCGCGGCGGTCCGCGTGCTTCGGCGGATGCGGCCCTTCACCGTCTACATCGAGCATGACGGTCAGACCGAGACGGTGCGCACCATCCAGGTCTCGGTGGGCAACGGACGTCACTACGGCGGCGGCATGACCGTCGAGGAGACGGCCACCGTCGACGACGGCAAGCTCGACTTCTACAGCCTGGAGGTCGCCCATTGGTGGCGGCTGCTGATGCTCCTGCCGGCTCTGCGCAAGGGCACTCAGGGCAAGGCAGCCGACGTGCGGGCCTTCAGCACCACAGAGATCGTGGTGAACACCAAGAAGCCGCGCCCCGTGAACACCGACGGCGAGCTGTCGACCTACACCCCGGCCCATTTCAAGGTGGTGCCGAAGGCGGTGCGGATCTTCAGCCCGGCCCCGGCCGAACGGCCGGGCGTGGCCGCGAGCAGCCCCGGTCCGACGGCCTGACCCAGCCGAACGGGGCCGGGACCGGCCTCGCCCCTCTCCATCCCCGCTCCCGGCGCGACGCCATCCGGGGGAGCGGCCCTGACTGACTCGACGAGGCCACAGTGGACAGCCTGCTTCAACTCGCCAGCGACCCCACCGCCTGGGCGGCCCTCGCCACCCTGGTGGTGATGGAGGTCGTGCTCGGCATCGACAACCTCATCTTCATCTCGATCCTGACCAACAAGCTTCCGCCCGAGCACCAGCAGAAGGCACGGCGCATCGGCATCGGCCTCGCGCTGATCCTGCGCCTCGGCCTCCTCGCCACCATCGCGTACATCGTCGCCCTGACGCAGCCCGTCTTCGAGGTGTTCGGCAAGGGCTTTTCCTGGCGCGATCTGATCCTCATCGCCGGCGGCCTGTTCCTTCTGTGGAAGGCCACGAAGGAGATCCATCACACCGTCGATCCGGAGCCGGAGACGTTCGGGAGCAGCGCTGTGCGGCTCGGCTTCACCGCGGCCATCGGCCAGATCCTCGTCCTCGATCTCGTGTTTTCCATCGACAGCATCATCACGGCGGTGGGCATGACGGAGCACGTGCCCATCATGGTGATCGCCGTCGTCACCGCCGTGACCGTGATGCTGCTGGCTGCCGACCCGTTGTCGCGCTTCATCGCCGCCAACCCGACGGTGGTGATGTTGGCGCTGGGCTTCCTCATCATGATCGGCATGACGCTGATCGCCGAAGGCTTCGGTGCTCACGTGTCGAAGGGGTACATCTACACTGCCATGACCTTCTCGGCGGGCGTGGAGGGGCTGAACATGCTGGCCCGACGCCGCAGGCGTGCCCAGACCGGAACGATCACCAAATCCTGAGGAAACGTCGTTAACGTTTCACGGGAAAATCCTCGAGGAGGCTCGGCCGGGCTGATCGGCCGGGCCTCTTTCCGTTGGGCGGCGCGTTCCCAGAGATCGATCAGGCTCGCGATGAACCGGCGCGGCTGACCGCGATAGCAGAAGCCCGCCTGGCAGCAGGTCTGATAGCTGCGGTCGAACATGTTGTGGACGGTGGCCTGCAGTTTCATGCCCTGCAGCTTCGGATCGATCCGTGCGAAATCGTAGCCGAGTACCGCATCGAACAGAGTCACGGTGGCGTTGCGGAAGCTGCTTGGCACGTCGTTGGCCGAGCTGCTGCCAGCGTCGCGCACGCCGCCGCCGACCCCGAGACCGTAGAGGTCGAGACCCGGGGGTTAGCACGGAGGTCGCGCGCATCTTGAAGGGGTTGCCGGGAATGCCCGAAAGGGCGAGCCCGACCGTCTCCGGGCTGCCCAGGCTCCGGGTCGTTCGGATGTCCACGTGGCTCTAGGCAGCCAGGATGTTGAAGCCGGGTCCGAGATTGGCGACGGCCTCCGGTTCCGCGCCGCGCGCCTGCGCCTCTCCGACGGCGGCCTGGACGACCAACGGATTGACGGGGTCGGGCCGCAGCACGTTGGTCTGGGTGATGTCGAAGATGGCGGTGTTCAGGACGACGTTGGTGCCCGGCACGTTGAACTTGATGCCGCCATCTGCTGGACTTCCGTCGACTGGAACGGTGTGCCGTCGCGATCGAGCCCAAGTGTGAGGCGAAGGAGGGCGCGAAGCTCACAGAGGGCATGAGTTCGTCGGTGAGCAGGGTGCGCTGCACGGGACCGGTGGCAACGTGCGCCTCGATCTGGTTGTCGACCGCGAACGCGTTGAGCACGTTGGTGATCCGGCCCGTGGAGCGCAGGGCCCGGGTGAGATCGTCGCTCAGGGCGTCGATCTGGGTCTAGCTTAGGTCAGCGTCGATCTGCTGGTTGCGGAAGTTCTGCCGGAAGATCGGGTCGGGGCCGAAGCGATGCTCGAAGGCATAACCGATCCGGTACTGCTCAGTGATGAAGTTCGGGAACGCTGGGTCGCCGGTCAAACACTACAGGATCGGCTCACGGGCGGCGGCCTCCTCGCGGGCACAGACGGCTTGGTCGGGAGCCGGACCGCCGGCGGCCCTGAGCTTGCCGAGTTCGACGCGAGCCTTCTCCAGATCGGCCCGAAAGCCGGCGTCGCCCTGAAGGGCGGCGAAGACGGCGCTGGCAGCCGTGCGCCCGGCCTCGATATCGCTCGCCCAGTGCAGACCGCAGACGACACGGCTCTCGCCGTAGGAGCGGGCACGGACGAAGAACTGCGTCGCCTTCTCGGGCATCAGGGCCGCCATGATCGCCGCGTAGGTCCAGGCCTGGGTCGCATGGCTCGACGGGAAGCTGAAGGCATTGCCGAGGTCGGAGGTCCGCATCACGCAGATCTCCGCGTCGTTGCCGACGAAGGGGCGCAGGCGGCGGTAATGCAGCTTCGGACCACGAGTGGCCTGGGCGATGTCGAGGCGCGCGCGTTCCAGAAGGGTCATCAGGGCAGGCGCCCGGGACTGCTCGATACGCTGGCCGATGACGCAGGCGAAGTCGTCAAGGATCGCCGAGGCGCCATCGGCCACATCGGTGGTGGCCAGGGTCCAGCGCGGCGTTCCCTTGAGGGCCCGAGTTGCGACGAACGCGGCCTTGTCCGCCGACTCGGCCGCCGACTGGCCCCGCGGCGGGGCTCCGAGGATCGCGACGGTGTCGGGCGCCTGTGCCTCGGAGAGGTAGGGTGCCCGGGCTGCCTTGCCGGGTGTCAGGGGCGTGACACCGACGGCGGGGGCCGAGGCCGGTTTCGGCGCAGTCTCCTCCGCCCAAACCGCCGTAGGGGCAATCCCCACCGGCAGGACGGCCAGGAACATCAGGGTCGGGAGCAGGCGGGCCATCGGCGTCTCGGCGTCAGAGGTCGGCACAGAGCAGGTGCCATCGGAGTATAGGGCTTCTATACAACAGGCCTATGGCACGGCTCGTCTGAACGCTGACGAAATCGCTTTCGATGTTTCTTTCGGGCTCCCGGAAAACGTCGGAGGAGGCGAATGACCGGACTTGGTCGTCCTGCATCGACGCGCCGAGAGAGCGCCGCGTCGCGGAAACCGGGCAATGCAGGCGCCGGACCGACGCGACGACCGATCAGAGCTTCGTCGCAGTCCGGCCGGCGAGGTTGCGCGCTGCGGATTCGAGACCGACGTGGTCGTGACCTCCGCTGAGGGCGTAGGCCGAGTGACCGGCGGTCCAGTAGGCGGTCTCGCCGTCGCCGGGGCTCGTGACCTCGCTCGGAGCGACGTGGCCGTCGAGGCTGCGGGTGGCAAACAGGGAGACTTCGCCGAGCTTGCCGGCGTCAATCACCACCTCAATGCCGGTGCCGTTGCGGGCCGGCACGATCTGCACGTCGCGCACCGTCCAGTCCGCCGGCAGGTCGGGCAACGCGATGCCGGTAGCTGCTGCAATGCCGGCGCGATCATAAGCCTGGGCCTGATCGCCCCGCTGCGCGGCAATGCGGGCGCGGACCTGCGCCGCCTCGCGGGCGTGGCGGGCATCGGCGACCAGGGCCGGATCGACGGGGGAGGCGAACGTGTCCGGCACGCCGAGGAAAGGCCCGTCGGAATGGGCCAGCCAGCCGGTGCCAACGAGGAGCGCGATCACCGCGGCGCGACGCAGGCGGTCACCGAACCGGCGCCAGGCCAGAGTCCGGTCGAGGCGCCGTGCGGCGGCCCGGTTACGCTCCGGTCCGGGGCCGGGAAGAATGGCGAAGGCCTGCCGGAGCGCGTCCCGGTCGTGCAGCTCGGCCATGATCTGCGCGGCGGTCTCGGGATTGCGCGCCAGGTGCGCCTCCACGTCGAGGCGGCGCAGGCCATCGAGCTGCCCATCCACGAAGGCGGTGAGGTCATTCTCGGTGATCGGATCGATCATCGCGGTCTGGTCCATGGCGTCGGCTCCGGTCGGATACAGGGGGCGCGTCCCCGGACGAGGAGTCCCGGCCGCGCTGAGAACGGATCGGCCTGCCTATGGCGCTCCGTCCCGGTCTTCGAAAACGTCTCAGGTGTCGCCGACGGCGCGGCCCGTTCGGTGCGATGCGTCGTCCTCGTCCTGGGCGACGAGGCGCAGGCGCGGCCGCTCGGCCGCAAGGCGCTGGCGCCGCTCGGCGACACCGCTCCCCTGGCGCTCACCTTCCTCGAAGGCCCGCAGGGCGGCGCGGCCCCGCCCGAGACGCGACATCAGTGTGCCGATGGGGATGCCGAGGACGGCCGCCGCATCGGCATAGGCCATACCTTCCAGGGTAACGAGGTGAAGGGCGGCGCGCTGCTCTTCCGGCAGCGTGAGGAAGGCGCGCCGGATCTGCGCAAGGCGGACTTGCGCCTCCTGGGCCGGGGGCGCCATCTCCTCGCTCATCTGCACGAGGGTATCGGCGTGGCGGGCCTCGACCCGCTTCCGGCGCTGCTCGTCGATGAAGACGTTGTGCAGCACCGTCATCATCCAGGTGCGCAGGTTGGTGTTCGGCCGCGCCGCCTGGCCCGATTCCAGGGCCCGCACCAGCGCATCGTGCACGAGGTCATCGGCCCGCAGCGTGTCGCGCGTTAGGGCCCGCGCGTAGCGCCGGAGCGGCACGAGCAGGTCGACGATGGCAGCGGGGCCGGGCCGGTTCGGTTCGGTCGTCATAAGAGCATCAACGCACGAACCGCTGCTCTTAATCCAGCCGCGGCGTGTGGACGCGCATCAGCGGTAGGTCGCCTCGAGATCGAGGGTGCAGGTTCGGCCGATTTGCTCGTAATTCTCGGCGATCCAGGCCTGAGCCGCACCGCGGCCCTTGTCTCGCAGGCGCTCGAACACCCGCCAGCGGGCATCGAGGCGCGAGGAGGCCTGGTACTCGTCGAGGGCGCCCGTGCCGTCGATGCGGTGGACGTACTGCGACTGGTACTCGCCCCGGCCGAGCACGCCCTCGGCGATGAGGTGGTCGACGAAGTCGATCGCGCGCAGTTCGCGCATGAGGTTGGCGTTGAAGGTGATCTCGTTGAGCCGGTCCTGGATCTCCTGCGGCGTGCGCGGGGTCTCGCGGCGCTCCACCGGGTTGATCTGCACCAGGACGATGTCGCGGGTCTCGGCCCCGCGATAGAGGGGATAGAGCGGCGGGTTGCCGAGATAGCCGCCATCCCAGTAGGGCACGCCGTCGATCTCCACCGCCTGGAACACGGTCGGCAGGCAGGCGGAGGCCATGAGGTGATCGACGTTCAGCGCCTCGCGCTCGAACACCGCGAGCTTGCCCGTCCAGACATTGGTGGCGGAGACGAACACCGCAGCGGTCTCAGCGGCGCGCAGGCGCTCGAAATCCACCTGGGCGGCGAGCACCTTGCGGAGCGGATTGTAGTTCAGCGGGTTCGAGGTGTAGGGGCTGGTCTTCAGGGCCCGGCTCCAGAACTCCGCGATCGGATTGTTCGACCAGAACTCGAACAGACCGCTGAAGGCGCGGCGCTGAGCCGGCCAGAAGTCGCCATCGAGGCTGACCTCGCGCCAGAACCGCTCCAGGGCCCGGCGAGCGCCCCCGGGCCCGCCCTCGAGCCAGCCATCGACCATCACGACGGCATTCATCGCCCCGGCGCTCGCCCCGGTGATCGCCTCGAAACCGAGGCGCCCGTCCTCGATCAGCGCATCGAGCACGCCCCAGGTGAAGGCGCCGTGCGCGCCGCCGCCCTGAAGGGCGAGGGCGACGGTCTTCTCCGCATGCGGACCCGCCATCACACGGGTCTTGGCGGCGGGCTGCATCCGCAGGTCCCGTTCGACCGGGACGTCGATGAGCGAATCGACCGTCGGCTGCTGATGCGGATCAAGCATGCGGATCTCCCAACATTTATGCTGCAGCGCAATATATGATGTCGCAAGGCCACAAACAGGCGGGAAGATGCAGCGGTTCCCTGTCCGTGACGCAGCCCTGCCACCCGGACCGGTCCGGAAACTCGACATCGCCGCCCGGATGGGACATGGGAGAAGCCGAATACGATCAGCGTGTTCGCTGTGCCATCCGGAATGCCCGGTGACGCAGCGGACTTGACGCCCGCCCGCCGTCATCTCAGCTAAACGATCGAGGGCGTAGAGTTTGCGGCATCGGAACGCCGCCCCCGGTCCGGACCTGCCCGATCGGAGGCTCCCGGTCGGCGGCGGACGTTCCTCGGAGCGCACAGTCAACGATGGACATCATGGACGCGACCCCCGTCAACCCGATCAGCGGCACCGGCCCCGAGATCGCAGGCCCGAGCCCACGCCACCGCACGGTCGGCGTCACCATCGGATCCGGTGAGGGCGCGGTCACGGTGGGCGGCGGTGCACCGATCGTCGTCCAGTCGATGACCAACACCGACACCGCCGACATCGACGGCACCGTGGCCCAGGTGGCCCAGCTCGCCCGGGCCGGCTCGGAGCTCGTGCGCATCACCGTCGACCGGGACGAGGCGGCTGCCGCCGTGCCGAAGATCCGCGAGCGCCTGGACCGCATCGGCGTGCACGTGCCGCTGGTGGGCGACTTCCACTACATCGGCCACAAGCTCCTGTCCGACCATCCGGCCTGCGCCGAGGCGCTGGCCAAGTACCGGATCAACCCGGGCAATGTCGGCTTCAAGGAGAAGAAGGACACGCAGTTCTCGACCATCATCGAGCAGGCGATCCGCTACGATAAGACCGTCCGCATCGGCGCGAACTGGGGCTCCCTCGACGAGGCGCTGCTCACGCACCTGATGGACGAGAACGCCCGCTCGGCCCGGCCGATCGACGCACGCGCGGTGATGCGCGAGGCCATGGTGCAATCGGCCCTCAGCTCGGCCGAGCGCGCGGTGGAACTCGGCCTGTCCCAGGACAAGATCATCCTGTCGGCCAAGGTCTCGGCGGTGCAGGACCTCATCGCGGTCTATCGCGAGGTGGCGCGCCGCTCCGACTTCGCCATCCATCTGGGTCTCACCGAGGCCGGCATGGGCTCGAAGGGCCTGGTGGCCGCCTCCGCCGCCATCGGCGTGCTGCTGCAGGAAGGCATCGGCGACACCATCCGCTACTCGCTGACCCCCGAGCCGGGCGGCGACCGCACCGTGGAGGTGAAGGCCGCGCAGGAACTCCTGCAGACCATGGGCTTCCGCACCTTCGTGCCCCTCGTCGCCGCCTGCCCGGGCTGCGGCCGCACCACCTCGACCACGTTCCAGGAACTCGCCCGCGACATCCAGAGCTGGATCGTCACCTCGATGCCGGAATGGAAGAAGGCCTATCCGGGCGTCGAGGGGCTCAACGTCGCGGTGATGGGCTGCATCGTGAACGGCCCCGGCGAATCGAAGCACGCCGACATCGGCATCTCCCTGCCGGGCACCGGCGAAACCCCCACGGCGCCGGTCTTCATCGACGGCAAGAAGGCCATGACCCTGCGCGGACCGACCCTCGCCAAGGATTTCGAGACCGTGGTGACCGACTACATCGAGCGGCGCTTCGGCACGGGTACCCGCACCGCCGCCGAGTAGCCTCCTGACGCGCAGCTGCCGGACGCGATCCGGACTCGAACCCCGATGAGCGGCAACCGCGCCCAGGTTGCCGTTCTCGCGTGCTGCGCCGCATGATAGCGTGAACGCGACCGTCCCCCGCCGCCCGACCCCGTCGGGACGGCCCCGGCGTTCTCGCGCGCGACCAAACCCGCGCCGCGAGACGTTGGGCTCGCCACGAGCCTCGATCGAGCCGAATGACGCAGACCGCCCCTTCGAGCGCGCCCGCCGCCAAACCCGACGGCGCCGGTGCACCTCCGGCCGCCGAGGCCTCGCCCGAGACCGCCCGGGCCCACGGCCCGGCGGGCCTGTGGACGCTGGTCCTCGGTTCCGTCGGGGTTGTCTACGGCGACATCGGGACGAGCCCGCTCTACGCCTTCCGTGAGGCACTGGTCTCGGCGCGGGCCGACGGCATCCTGCTGCGCGAGGAGGTGCTGGGCGTCGCCTCGCTGATCCTGTGGGCCCTCGTCCTCATCGTCACCATCAAGTACGTCGTCATCCTGCTGCGGATGGACAACAACGGCGAGGGCGGCATCCTCTCGCTGATGGCACTGGCCCGCACGGCGCTCGGCGGCTCCCGCGTGGTGTTCATGTTCGGTCTGCTCGGCGCCTCGCTGTTCTACGGCGACGCCATCATCACGCCGGCGATCTCGGTGCTCTCGGCGGTGGAGGGCCTGAAGCTCGTCACCCCAGCCTTCGATTCGTACGTGCTGCCGATCACCATCGCGATCATCGTACCGCTGTTCCTCATCCAGGTGCGCGGCACCAGCAAGGTGGCCTCCTTCTTCGGCCCCGTGATGGTGGTGTGGTTCGCCGCGATGGCGCTCGCCGCGCTGCCCCACATCGCTGCCAACACCGACGTGTTCTGGGCCCTCAACCCGTACTACGCCGTGCATTACCTCCTCGGGCACGGCACCGGCGCCCTGGTGGCGCTCGGCGCGGTGTTCCTGGCGGTGACGGGGGCCGAGGCCCTGTTCGCCGATCTCGGCCATTTCGGGCGCCGGCCGATCCAGATCGCCTGGCTCGGCCTCGTCGGCCCCTGCCTCGTCCTGAACTATTTCGGCCAGGCGGCCCTGGTGCTGTCGAAGCCCGACACCACCGATCCGTTCTTCCAGCTCGTGCCCGAATGGGGCCTGCTGCCGATGGTGCTGCTCGCCACCGCCGCCACCGTCACGGCGAGCCAGGCCGTCATCACCGGCGCCTTCTCCCTGTCGCGCCAGGCGATCCAGCTCGGCCTGCTGCCGCGCCTGGAGATCCGCCACACCTCCGAATCGCATTCGGGCCAGATCTACCTGCCGCAGATCAACGCGCTGCTGATGGTCGGCGTGGTGATCCTGGCAGTTCTGTTCCGCTCCTCGGCGGCCCTGGCCTCGGCCTACGGCATCGCCGTGACGGGCACGATGCTGATCACCGCCAGCCTCGCCTTCCTGGTGCTGTGGAAGACCTGGAAATGGTCGCCCTGGGCCGCCGGCCTCGCGATCCTGCCCTTCGCGGCGGTGGAGTTCCTGTTCCTCCTGTCGAACATGCTGAAGGTGTTCGAGGGCGGCTACGTACCCCTGCTGTTCGCCGGTGCCCTGATCGTCATGATGTGGACCTGGGTGCGCGGCGTCGGGATCCTGATCAACAAGACGCGCAAGACCGACGTACCGCTCACCGAGCTCGTCAGCATGCTGGAGAAGAGCCCGCCGCATCACGTCCGCGGCACCGCGGTGTTCCTGACCAGCGACCCCTACATCGCCCCGGCCGCCCTGCTGCACAACCTGAAGCACAACAAGGTGCTGCACGAGAAGAACGTGGTGCTCACCGTGGAGACCGTGGATACGCCCCGCGCCGCCGAGGTCGACCGTATTCACATCGAGCCGATCGGCCCGCACTTCCACAAGGTGGTGATGAAGTTCGGCTACATGGAGACGCCGAACATCCCCCGGACCCTGACGCTGCTGCGCAAGCAGGGCTTCAAGTTCGACATCATGGCGACGTCGTTCTTCCTGTCCCGCCGCTCGATCCGCCCGGCCGCCCATTCGGGCATGCCCCTGTGGCAGGACCGAATCTTCATCACCCTGGCCAAGAACGCCAACGACGCCACGGACTTCTTCCAGATCCCCACCGGCCGCGTGGTCGAGGTCGGGACCCAGGTGACCGTGTAGGGACCGTGCCGAAGGCGGCCTCCCGGTCCGAAGGGCCGCGACGGGGGGGTTTTCCGACATTCGGGCGAAGCGCCACCGCAGTGAGCGGATCAGGTGGCTTCGGAGGGCGGCACCTGGCTTATGCCATGGCGGATGGCTGCGGCGCCGTCGTCTCCGCCGGTCGGCTCGGCGCGGTCTCGCGGATTCCACCACGAAGCGCCAGATCGATGGGCCCGTCGAGAACGGGCAACGGCGCGGCGAGCCGAGGCGCGGGACGCGCATAATAGGCCCTGAGCAGCGGTGTCCGATCGCGCAGGTGCGCTTCGACGCGATCGTTCAGGCGTCCTATCGGACCCGTCAGCGCATCGAAGCCCCCAGTGAGTGCACGGACGATCGCACGCGTGCACGCCTTTGTGAGATGGGCGATCGGCCGAACCATGTTCATCGCGACCTGCGGTAAGGAAAAGGTGCGATTTCAGGTAGGGTGGCGGCCCCGTTAGTCTCCGCGACCGAAAGCGGCACGCAGAGCGCCGGAACCGAGGCCCGTCGGGAATCGGCCCGCGGCCCGCGGCTCGCGGCGGTTCCCCGGGGGCCGGCTCACGGCCTTGGCAGGTTGAGGACGGGCGGCGGGATCAGCGGCTCAGGAGCCAGGGCGGCCGGCGTCAGGGCGACGCGGCTGTGGGCGGCCTTCGGTGCCCTGGCCGCGGGTGCGGGCTTCTCGTCGACGGTGGCCCGCACCGTACGGATCGGGGCCGCACGATGGTCCGGCACCGAGGCGGTCAGGGTCGCGCGGGCAGCCGCGGTCTCGACCGGGGCGGGGATGGGGGCGGCCGCGGTCTCGACCGGGGCGGGGATGGGGGCGGCCGCGGGGGAAACCGAAGCCGCGACCACGGGCATCGTCGGCGCCGCGGGGGCCTCGGCCGAGGCGAAGGCGAGCGCGGTGGCGGGCGCGGGCGGCGTGGCCTGCTCCACGGCGCCGGGCTTGCGCTTCTCGTAGAAGGCGTTGCCGCCGGCCACCGCCACGTAGTGCATGTTGTTGTAGGGGAAGCGCAGGCCGGCCGTGTGGAAGTACATCGCTCGCCCGACCTTCGGGTGGCGCTGGCCATCGAGGACGGCATCGGTCACCTCGGCGACCTTCTGCAGGCTCTTGTCGTCCATCTTCTTCGTCAGGACACCGGGGGCGAATTGCCGGGGTTGGCCGACCACCGAGCAGATCCCGCCATTCGGAAAGGCGGCGGCCTCGAGCCGGTTCATGACCACCGTGCCGACGGCGAGCAGGCCTTCGGCGTCGCTGCGATTCGACTCGAAGTACATCGCCCGACCGAGACAGTCGCGCTCTTCATCGGTGACGGACACCGGCTTGGCTGCGAGCGTCGAACCCGTCACCGTGGGTGCACCCGCATAGGTATTGCAACCACCGAGACTAGGAACGGCCAGGAGGAGACCAAGTAGTGGCAGCGTCGTCGCCGATCGGGTTTCCTGCATGCCGTCTCGCTCCACTCCCTCAAGCGTATTCATATGGCTTGATCACCAAATGGGTTCGTTTCTGGGCAGGGGCGGCGATTTCGAGGCGGCGGGTCAGGCCTCGCGGTCGTAGCGGAAGGCATCCGCCACCCGCGGCATCCCGATCCGATCGTAGAAGCTGACGGCCCCGGGGGCGGCCGTCAGCAGGAGCGAGGCCTGCGGCCCGACTGCCGCTCGGGTGGCGGCGAGGAGGCCGCGTCCGATCCCGAGCCCCTGCGCGGAGCGGCTCACCGCGAGGTCCGAGAGATAGGCGCAGAACACGAAATCCGTGAGCGTGCGCGCGACGCCGACGAGGTCGTCGTCCCGCCGGGCGGTGACGACGAGATCGGCCTGCGCCAGCATCCGGGCCAGGCGCGGTAGGTCGTCGGTCGGGCGGCGCACGGCGAGTCCGGACTCGATCAGGACGCGGCGGAACTCCGCCGCGTCGAGGTCCGGCTCGATGCCGTAGGCGACCGCCGGCACGCTCAGGCCGTCAGCGTCCCGTGGCAGTGCTTGTACTTCTTGCCCGAGCCGCAGGGACAAGGTTCGTTGCGCCCGACGCGGCCCCAGGTGGAGGAATCGTCCGGGTTGCGCTCGAGAACGGCGGTGTCCGTGGCCATCTCGCGTGCGGCGTAGCCGTAGGCGGGACCCGCGCCGCCGTCGCTACCCGTACCGGTGCCCGCCATCTCGTTCTCACCGGTGACGGGATCGAGGTGTTGGGCGAACATCGGCGGCAGGCCGGGTGGGGCGAAGGGGTTGTCGGCGCCCTCCGCGGGCGGCTCCTCGTACATGATCTCGATGCGCGAGAGCTGCTGCGTCACCTGCTCGCGCAGGGCGGCGACCAGGCTGTTGAACAGCTCGAACGCCTCGGACTTGTACTCGTTGAGGGGATCGCGCTGGGCGACGCCGCGCCAGCCCACCACCTGGCGCAGGTGGTCGAGGGTGACGAGGTGCTCGCGCCAGAGGTGGTCGAGAGTCTGCAGGAGCACCTGCTTCTCGACATAGGTCATCACCTCGGGCGTATTCTTCTCGGTGCGCCCGGCATAGGCCTCGTCAGCGGCCTGGCGCAGGCGGTCGCGCATCTCCTCGTCGGCGATGCCCTCCTCCTTGGCCCAGTCCTCCACCGGAACGTCGAGGTTGAGCACCGTCTGGACCCGCTCGCGCAGGCCCTCGATGTCCCACTGCTCGGCGTAGGCGTTCTCGGGCACGTGCACCGCCACGAGGTCGTCGACGACGCCGTGGCGCATCTCGTCCACGGTCTCGCGCACGCTGTCCTGGCCCATGAAGTCGCGGCGCTGCTCGAACACGACCTTGCGCTGGTCGTTCATGACGTTGTCGTACTTGAGCACGTTCTTGCGCATGTCGAAGTTGCGCGCCTCGACCTTCTGCTGCGCCTTCTCGATGGCCTTGTTGATCCAGGGATGGATGATCGCCTCGCCCTGCTCCAGGCCGAGGCGGGTCAGCATGCCGTCCATGCGGTCGGACCCGAAGATCCGCATCAGGTCGTCCTGGAGCGACAGGTAGAACTTCGAGCGGCCGGGATCGCCCTGGCGACCGGAGCGGCCACGCAGCTGGTTGTCGATTCGGCGGGATTCGTGGCGCTCGGTGCCGATGATGTAGAGGCCGCCCGGCAGGGCGACCTTGCGGCCCGCAGCCGGGTCGGCCGCCTCGCCCGAGGCCAGCACCTTGTCGCGGTTCTCCGCGATCTCCGCCTTGATCGCCTCGATCTTCGCGTTGCGCTCCAGCCCCTCGGGCACGCTGGCAAGCTCCTTCTCCACGCGCATCTCGACGTTGCCGCCGAGCTTGATGTCGGTGCCGCGCCCGGCCATGTTGGTGGCGATGGTGATGGCGCCGGGCACGCCGGCCTCGGCGACGATGTAGGCTTCCTGCTCGTGGAAGCGGGCGTTGAGCACGGCGAAGCGCTTCGTCACCCGGCCTTCGCGGGCAGCGGCGTAGACGTCCGTGAGGGCGTTGGGGTCCGAGTAGTCGAGCTGGCGGAAGCCTGCCTTGACCAGCATCTCGGCCAGGTGCTGCGACTTCTCGATCGAGCCGGTGCCGACCAGAATCGGCTGGTGGCGCGCATGCGCCTTCTCGATCTCGGCAATGATGCCGTCGTACTTCTCGGCCACCGTCCGGTAGACCTCGTCGTCCTCGTCGACGCGCTCGACCTCTTTGTTGGTCGGGATGTCGACGACCTCAAGCTTGTAGATCTCGGCGAACTCGTCGGCCTCGGTGGAGGCCGTACCGGTCATGCCGGCGAGCTTGGAATAGAGGCGGAAGTAGTTCTGGAAGGTGATCGAGGCCAGCGTCTGGTTCTCGGGCTGGATCGTCACCCGCTCCTTGGCCTCGAGCGCCTGGTGCAGGCCTTCCGAGTAGCGCCGGCCCTGCATCATGCGGCCGGTGAACTCGTCGATGATCACCACCTCGTCGTTCTTGACGATGTAGTCCTTGTCCAGGGTGAACAGGGTGTGGGCGCGCAAGGCCAAGTTCACGTGGTGGACGAGGCTGACGTTGTGCGCGTCGTAGAGGTCGCCCTCCTTGAGGAGATCAGCCCCGCGCAGGAGGTCCTCGACGAACTCGTTGCCGCTCTCGGTCAGCGAGACCGTGCGCTGCTTCTCGTCGAGATCGTAATGCTCCCGCTCGAGATGCGGCATCAGCGCATCGACCGAGACGTAGAGCTCGGAGCGGTCGTCGACCGGGCCGGAGATGATCAGCGGGGTCCGGGCCTCGTCGATTAGGATCGAATCGACCTCGTCGACGATCGCGAAGTTGTGCCCGCGCTGGGACAGCTGGCTGAGCTCGTACTTCATGTTGTCGCGCAGGTAGTCGAACCCGAACTCGTTGTTCGTGCCGTAGGTGATGTCGGCGGCGTAGGCCTCCTTCCGCTGGCCGTCGTCGAGCCCGTGCACGATGGTGCCGACGGTGAGGCCGAGGAAGCGGTAGACCCGGCCCATCCACTCCGCGTCGCGGGCGGCCAGGTAGTCGTTCACCGTGACCACGTGGACGCCCAGCCCCGAGAGGGCATTGAGGTAGACCGGCAGGGTCGCCACCAGGGTCTTGCCCTCGCCGGTGCGCATCTCGGCGATTCCGCTCTCGTGGAGCACCATGCCGCCGATGAGCTGCACGTCGAAGTGGCGCTGGCCGAGCACGCGCTTGGCCGCCTCGCGCACGGTGGCGAAGGCGGGCACGAGGATGTCATCGAGCGTCTTGCCGGCGGCGAGCTCGGCCTTCAGCATGTCGGTGCGGGCGCGGAGCTGGTCGTCCGAGAGCGCAGCGACCTGCGGCTCCAGGGCGTTGATCTCGGCCACACGGGGACGATAGCCCTTCACGCGCCGGTCGTTGGACGAGCCGAAAATCTTCTTGGCGAGGGCACCGAGCATCGTGAACCTACGGTCGATCGAAAAGTCTGAAGGCGAATGTTGGCCGGGCTTATAGAGGTAAACACGGGCCGGCGCATCCGAAAGAGCCGGCCCGCGTCCACACCGGGGTATCGGGTGGGGCCGGGTCGGCGCGGGGCAAGCGGAGGACGCCGAGTGGCCGCATACCCGGAGGGGCGCTGAGCCGGCTTTGACCCGGCCAACGCGGACGCGCCGCGTTTCGATCCGGGGCGTGATTCGCCCGCGCGAACCCCGTGGGCCGGATTCGGCGCCGGGGTGCCGTGGCCCCGGTTCTCATGGTCTCAGTCCTCATACGAAGGATCCGGGCGCGCGTGTCCGGGCCGCTCGCGGGATCTCCCCGCATCGTGATCGCCCGACGCACCCGTCGCCGCGACGGGAGAGGGAACGGCGTGAGGGTGCGTCGCGTGCGCGGCGAACGGGAGCCTGGATTCGGCCGCTCGACGCTGCGGCCGTGCTTGCCATCGGGGGGTGCACGCGCCACCTGATGACGCGGCCAATCCGCGGCCCCCGGCCGCACCTCGCTCGACCGCCCCCTGCGACGACCTCCGACCGGCCCCGTGCCGGGACGTGGGCGGCGCTCCCAAGGACGCCTCCATGACGATGATCAAGTCCCTTTCGCGCTCCGGACTCCTGCGCACGGGCCTCCTGCGCACGGGCGCCGTCGCCCTGGCGCTCGGCCTGCCGCTGGCCTCGGCCCGGGCACAGGCGCCGGCCGCCCCGGCACCGGCCGCAGCACCCGTCGCTCCCGAGACCGTGGTGGCGAAGGTGAACGGGGCACCGATCACCGCGGGAGACCTCGCCATCGCGGCCGAAGATCCCGCCCTCTCTCTGCCCGGCGTCGACGACGCCCAGAAGAAAGCTCTCCTCGTCGACTACATGATCGACCTCAAGGTCGGGGCCCAGGCGGCCGAAGCCGCCAAGATCGGTGATTCGCCGGATTTCCAGCGCAAGCTCGCCTACTTCAAGGACAAGCTCCTCCTCGACGAGTACCTGGAGCGCGAGGCCAAGAAGGCGGCGACGCCGGAGGCGGCCAAGGCCCTCTACGACCAGACCGTCAAGGCGATGAAGCCCGAGGAGGAGGCCCACGCCCGCCACATCCTCGTGGAGAGCGAGGACGAGGCCAAGAAGATCGCGGCGCGGATCAAGGGCGGCGAGGACTTCGCCCGGGTCGCGGCCGAGGTGTCGAAGGATCCTGGTTCGAAGACCGAGGGCGGCGACCTCGGCTGGTTCACCAAGGAGCGCATGGTCGCTCCCTTCGCCGAGGCCGCCTTCAAGATGAGCCCGGGGCAGGTGTCCGATCCGGTCAAGACCCAGTTCGGCTGGCACGTGATCAAGCTCGAGGAGAAGCGCACCAAGCCGGTCCCGACCTTCGATGAGATGAAGGAGCAGGTGGACCAGTACCTGACCCGCAAGGCGCAGCAGGACCTGATCCTGAAACTGCGCGAGGGGGCCAAGATCGAGCGAACGGCGGCCGCTCCGGCCGTGGCGCCCGCCCCGGCTCAGAAGGCGCCGTAACCCGCCTCAGGCGACTCGCCCTGCCTAAGGCGACTTGCCCTGCCTCAGGCGACTCGGAGCAGCGGGTGCGGTGCGGGCTCGGTCCGCCCGCGCCCGTTGCGCTTGGCTTGGTAGAGCGCTGCATCCGCCCGGCTGAGCAGGGCATCGAGCCGGCGTCCCGACGCCACGGCGGCGGAGCCCTCCTCCGGCACCGCCAGACCGATGCTGACGCCGATCGCAAGGTGCGGCAATTCCGGCACGGCGATCCGGGCCACGGCGCGACGCAGGAACTCGGCCTTGGTCAAGGCCTCCTCCGGGGTGAGTCCGCGCAGGAGGCAGGCGAATTCCTCGCCGCCCATCCGACCGAAGATCGCGGAGCCCGGCAGCAGCGCCGACACGGCGTGGCAAAATCCGACGAGGACGCCATCGCCCACCGCGTGGCCGTGCCGGTCGTTGATGCGCTTGAAGTGGTCGAGGTCGAACAGGAGCAGGGTGATGGTACCGCCCTCCCCCAGCGCAGCCTCGGCCCGGGCCACGAAGGCGCGCCGGCTGAGGATGCCGGTGAGCGCGTCGGTGTCGGCAGCGAGGCGCTGCAGGCGCTCCGCGCGCTCCTTCGTCAGCGACATGAACACGAAGGCGATCGCCAGGGTGAAGAGCATGCCGGCGAGGCACAGGATGGTCAGCCAGGGCGTCTGCAGCGGATTCGGTTTGGTCTGCGGCGGCGCGACGAGCGCGAGGGGCACGCGGATCCAGTAGGCGCAGGTGTAGATCAGCAGCAGGGCGACGCCGGGATAGCGCGACACCAGAGGTTCGGCCCGGGCCCGCCAGATCTCGCGAGCGGCCAGCAGGCAGAAACCTCCCGCGAGGCTCGAGGCCAGCATCACCCGGGCGGGAACCGAGGCGAAGAACGCCGGGACCAGGCAACTCGTCCCCCAGAGCGCGATCGCCACTGCGATCGGTGCGAAGCGGGCGCGCCGTCCCTCGAACGCGCGGGTCCCGGTCCAGATCAGGCCATAGGCCCCGATCATCACGCCGTTGGCGACCCCGATCGAGACCCAGTCCGGAATCATCCCGCGCAGGGACAGCAAGGCCGAGGCCATCGCGCCGGTGATGTGGGCGACGCCCCAGATCGCCAGGGCGTGGACGTGGCGGGCCTGGCTCCAGGACAGCAGAAACAGGCTGCCGACCATGAAGGTCAGGATCACGGTCACGAGCAGAAGGGTCGAGGCATCGAGCAGCATCGATCGGTTCCGCCCCCTCGCTCGTTCGATGATCCAGAAGCCGCTCGCCCCTTCGGGACGGCGGACCAGCGTCCGAAGCTATTCTATACGATCATGGTTACCCAGATCTGGACGTCCGAGGCCCGTCGACGACCTCCGCGGATGGCGGGTCGTCACGGCTCCACCTTGCGCAGACCGGGACCGAGCGGCGTGATCCGGAGGGCGGTGATCCGGTTGCGGGCCTTGCGCAGGACCTGGAAGCGGAAGCCGTGGAAGTTGAAAGCTGTCCCGGTGTCGGGAATCGCCCGGGCCTCGTGGATGACGAGCCCCGCGATGGTGGTGGCCTCGTCGTCGGGCAGGTCCCAGTCCATGGCCCGGTTGAGGTCGCGGATCGGCACGCTGCCGTCGGCATGCACCGAGCCGTCGCCCTGGGCCCGCACCCCGGAGACGGTGACGTCGTGCTCGTCGGCGATGTCGCCCACGATCTCTTCGAGGATATCTTCCAGGGTCACGAGGCCCATCACCTCGCCGTACTCGTCGACCACCAGGGCGAAGTGGGTCTTCTTGGCGAGGAAGGCCTTGAGCTGGTTGCGCAGGGAGGTGGTGTCCGGCACGAACCAGGTCTCCAACGCCAGGGCCTCGACCTTGAGACCGGCGGCGTCGCCGCCAGCGGCGTCCAGCGCCCGGAGGAGATCCTTGGCGTGCAGCACGCCCACGATGTTCTCCGTCGTGCCGCGCCAGAGGGGCATGCGCGTGTAGGGCGAGGCCAGCACTGCGCGCACGATCTCCTCCGAGGGCAGGTCGACATCGATGGTGCGCATCTTGGTGCGGTGGACCATCACCTCCGAGACGGTGAGGTCCGACAGGTCGAGGAGACCGCCGAGCATGTCGCGCTCGGCCTTGGCCACGCCACCCTCGCGATGGAGCAGGGCGACCTGGCCGCGGATCTCGTCGGTGGCCGACAGGATGGTCTGGCGCTCGCCGATCCGGACGCCGAAGGGACGGAGCATGCCGCGCACCAGGGCCTCGATGGCGAGCGCCGCCGGCCCGAGCAGGGCCACCGCGAAGGCCACCGGCCGGGCCATGACCAGGGCGGCGCTGTCCGGCTTGTTGATCGCGAGGGTCTTGGGCAGCACCTCGGCGAAGATGATGACTAGGACCGACATCACCCCGGTGGCGTAGAGGATGCCGCTCTTGCCGAAGAGGGTGGTGAGCACGCCGGTGGTGAAGGCCGAGGCGCCGATCGCCACGATGTTGTAGCCGATGAGCATGGCGCCGATGAAGCGCTCGCGGCTCGCCATGATGGCGTTGACGAGGCGCGCGCGCGCGTCGCCGGCATTCTCCAGGGCCAGCATGCGGGCCCGGGACGCCGCCGTGAAGGCGGTCTCGGCGCCAGCGAAGAAGGCCGAGAGCAGGAGCGAGATGACCACGATGCTCGCGGCCAGCCAGAGATCGGTATGGGGTTCCATGCGTGCGATGCCGGAGGATGTCGTCAGGTCGAGCCGGTGCTTACCACGGCGCGGGCCGGGCCGTTCACGCCCCGTCGGTCCCGGCGATGAGTTCCTTGATGCGTCCGGCGAGCGACTCCATCACGAAGGGCTTGGTCAGCACCTGCATGCCGGGCGCGAGGTATCCGTTGCCCAGCACGGCGTTCTCGGCGTAGCCGGTGATGAACAGCACCTTCAGGCCAGGGCGTACGACCCGGCCTGCATCGGCCATCTGGCGGCCGTTCATGCCGCCGGGCAGGCCGACATCCGTCACCAGGAGGTCGAGCCGCACGTCCGATTCGAGCACCTTGAGGCCCGCCGCCCCGTCCGCCGCCTCGATGGCGGTGTAGCCGAGATCCTCCAGCACCTCGGTCACGAGCATCCGCACGGTGGGCTCGTCGTCGACGATGAGAACGGTCTGGCCCTGCTCGGCCCGGGGTGCGTTGCCGAGGTCGGCCTCCCCGTAGTGGCGGGGCAGGTAGAGGCATACCGTCGTGCCCTGGCCGACCTCCGAATAGATCCGCACCTGGCCGCCCGACTGATGGGCGAAGCCGTAGATCATCGACAGGCCGAGGCCGGTCCCCTCGCCCAGGGGCTTCGTCGTGAAGAACGGATCGAAGGCGCGGGCGATCACCTCCGGCGTCATGCCGGTGCCGGTATCGGTGACGCACAGGGAGAGGAATTGCCCCGGCTCCAGGTCCCGCTCGCGGGCCGCGCGGAGATCAAGCCACTTGTTGGCCGTCTCGATGGTGATGCGGCCGCCCTCCGGCATGGCATCGCGGGCGTTGATGCAGAGGTTGAGGAGGGCGTTCTCGAGCTGGTTCGGATCGACCAGGGCGGTCCAGAGACCGGCTGCGCCGACCACCTCGATGGTCACCGCCGGCCCGACCGTGCGGCGCACCAGCTCCTCCATGCCGGCGATGAGGCCGTTCACGCTGGTGGGCCTGGGGTCGAGGGTCTGCCGGCGCGAGAAGGCGTGGAGGCGGTGCGTCAGGGCGGCGGCACGCTTGGCCGCGCCCTACGCCGCGTTGATGTAGCGATCGAGGTCTGTGTGATCCGTCCCTGCGCCATGTGGACCTGAAGCAGTTCGAGGCTGCCGGAGATCCCCGTGAGCAGGTTGTTGAAGTCGTAGGCCAGTCCGCCGGTGAGCTGGCCCACCGCCTCCATCTTCTGCGCCTGGCGCAGGGCCTCCTCGGTCCGGCGCTGGTCGGTGATGTCCCGTCCGATGACGGTGAAGGTCTCTCCGTCGGGAGCCGCCGTCCACATCACCGTGCGCCGGTCACCCGCCTTCGTGAAGACGCGGTCGACGAAGCCGGTCACGGTCTCGCCCCGCGCGAGACGGCGGACAACCTCGGCCGTCTCGGCATGGTCGGCCGGATCGATCAACGCCGCGAAGGGCCGGCCGAGCAGGGCGTCCTCGTCCCAGCCGAGGGTGCGGCCCCAGGCCGGGTTGATGGTCTTCAGGTAGCCGTCGAGCCCGGCGGTCCCCATCAGGTCGGTGGTGGTCTCTCAGATGCGGTCGCGCTCGCGGGTGCGGCTCTCGACCTGGCGCTCCAGGCTGCTGTTCAGGCGCGCCAGTTCGGCGCTCGTGACCTTCTGGTCGTCGATGTCGGTGCTGGTGCCGACCCAGCGCAGGATGGTGCCGTCGGCCGCCCGGATCGGCTCGGCCCGCACCAGGAACCAGCGATAGGCGTCGTCGTCGCGGCGGATGCGGAACTCGTCGGCGTAGGGCCGGCCGTCTTCGAGGCAGGCCTCCCAGGCCTCCACCGCCGCGCGGTCCGCGGGGTGGACGAGGGCGGCCCAGGCCGCGCCGCGGACCCCGTCGAGGGCGGGGCCGCAATAGGCGGCGCAGGCGGCGTTGAACCAATCAAGGGCACCGGTGGCGGAGACCGCCCAGACGTGGATCGGGACCGCCTGTGCGAAGGCGTGGAACTGCGCGTCGCTCGCCCGTCGCGCGGAGGTCGCGCGGCTGCGCTCGGTGGCCGCCGGCACGCGCTCGGCGACGTTGCGCATGAAGGCAAGCTCTTCGGGCGACCAGGACCGGGCGGTGGCATGGTTCAGATAGAGAAGCGCGACGAAGCCGCCGTGCTCAGTCAGCGGCATGTTGACGAAAGAGTGCGCGCTGATCGCCTTCAAGGCCTCGGCGCCGGAGGCGGTGCGCGAGTCGGCGTCGGCATCGCTGCAGATCACGGTCTCGCCGCGCTTCAGATCTTCGATGTAGGAGCCGTAATCGCGAAAGTGCAGGGTCCCGGCGAGGCTCCGGATGCCGGGGGCGTTCCAGTCGCGCTCGATCAGGATGGTCTCCGCCACGGCGTCGATGGTGCCGTAGCCGGCCCGGCTGACGCCGAGGGTGGTTCCGAGGATTTCCGCGGCCACGTACGCGATGGCGGCGGTGTCGTCGAGGTCGCGCAGGCGGTCTCCGAGTTCGGCCACCGCGATCCGCCGGGCCTCGGCGGCGCGGCGCTCCTCGACGTCGATGGCGAGGACGAAGAAGCCCTCCACCGCGCCGGCCTCGGTCCGGCGCGGGATGTACTGGATGGCGCAGGCTCGGAGGCGAGCGTGGCCGTCCGGCAGGACGCCGTCGCGGGCGATGGTCTCGCCGGCCAGCGCCCGGTCCATGTCGGAGCGGTGCTGCGCGAAGATCTCGGGGCCGAGCACCTCGCGGGCGGGGCGACCGACCAGGGTGTCGACGCCGCGCCCGAACCAGGTCTTGTAGGCGCGGTTGTTGAACCGGTGGGTTTAGTCGCGGTCGAGATAGGCCACGAGCACCGGCAGCGCGTCGGTGATGAGGCGCAGCTCCGCCTCGCGCTGTGCCGCCGGCGCGCCGCGCAGGCGGGCGAGCTCGGCCTCCAGCGCGGCGATGCGGCGATGCAGGTCCTCGGTCCCGGGATCGCTCAAGCGGCGCTCAGTTCGGCACTCAGGAAGGCGCGGACCTCGGCGCCGTCGATGCCGGGCGCAATGAAGCTCTGGCCGATGCCGCGCGCCAGGATGAAGGTCAGCGCGCCGTCGCGGACCTTCTTGTCCTGCGCCATCGCCGCCACGAGGGCGTCGGCGTCGCCGCAGCCGCCGGGCACCGCCTGGAGCCGGGTCGGCAGGCCGGCGAGCGCGAGGTGGTTGGCGACGCGGCCCGCGTCCTGGCCCGGGCACAGGCCGAGGCGGGCGGAGAAGCGGAAGGCCAGCGCCAGCCCGATCGCCACAGCCTCGCCGTGGACGAGGCGGGCGGACTCGTAGCCGGTCAGGCGCTCCAGGGCGTGCGCGAAGGTGTGGCCGAGGTTGAGCAGGGCCCGCTCGCCGTCCTCGCGCTCGTCGCGCACCACCACGCCGGCCTTGGAGCGGCAGCAGATCGCCACCGCCTCGTCGCGCTCCGGCCCGCCCGCGAAGATGCCGGCCCAGTGCGCCTCGCACCAGTCGAAGAAGGCGGCGTCGTTGATGAGGCCGTACTTGGCCACCTCGGCGTAGCCCGCCCGCATCTCCCGCTCCGACAGGGTGTCGAGGGTGGCGGTATCGGCGAGCACCAGGCGGGGCTGGTGGAAGGCGCCGATGAGATTCTTGCCGTGGGGCGAGTTGATCCCGGTCTTGCCACCGACCGAGGAATCGACCTGGGCAAGGAGGCTCGTGGGCGCCTGCACGAAGCGCACGCCGCGGCGCAGGGTGGCGGCCGCGAAGCCCGCGAGGTCGCCGACGACGCCGCCGCCGAGGGCCACCACGAGGTCGTTGCGCTCGACCTTGTGGGCGAGGAGCCCGTCGCAGACCGCCGCATAGGTGGCATAGGATTTCGAGGCCTCGCCCGGGGCGACGGTCACGAGGCCCGAGCGCAGGCCCGCCGCCGCGAGGCCGTCCTGCAGGCGCGCGCCGTAGAGGGCGGCCACGTTGGTGTCGGAGACGATCACCGCCGCCTTCGCCCCGAGGGCGGCCACGTGCCGGCCGGCCTCGTCGAGGAGGCCGCGTCCGATCAGGATGTCGTAGGCGCGCCCCTGGTCGAGGGGAACGGCCACGGTGAGGCGGTCGGTCACTGGGCTGCGATCCCGGTCTGCGAGGGGCGGTTCAGGTAGGCGTCGAGTGCTTCCATGACGTCCTGCACGACCCGGTCGTGGGCGACGTCGCGGGAGATCACCTCCACGTCGGCCGTGGCGTAGACCGGATGGCGCTGGGCCATGAGCTGGCGCAGGGTCTCCTCCGGGTCCTCGGTCTGGAGCAGCGGGCGCCCGCCGCGCTTGCGCACCCGGCGCATCAGCACGTCGAGCTCGGCCTTGAGCCAGATCGAGACGCCGCCCTCGGCGATGCGGGCGCGGGTGGTTTCGCGCATGAAGGCGCCGCCGCCGGTGGCGAGCACCAGGGGCCCCTCGCGCATCAGGCGGGCGATGACCCGCTCCTCGCCATCGCGAAAGCTCGGCTCGCCGTAGATCGCAAAGATGTCCGGGATCGTCAGTTTGGCCGCCGTCTCGATCTCGTTGTCGGCGTCCTTGAACATCAGGCCGAGGCGCGTGGCCAGGCGCCGGCCGACGGTGCTCTTGCCGGCGCCCATGAGGCCGACGAGCACGATCGACCGGTGACCGAGGGCCCGGCGCAGGCGCAGTTCGATCGGCTCGCCGGCGGCGGCGGCCGGCGGTTCACCCGGGGGCGGGACGCCGCCCTGAGGAGGGACTTCGGTCATCAGGGACATCTACACATCGTTGGGCGGGTCTTAGCGCGTTTTCCGGTGGGGGCGAAGCACCCGGGACGGCGCGCGCACCGGAATGCCGCGCCGCCTGTGGCCGCGAAGTCATTGCCTTCGGCGTCGGCCCGTGATGCAACCCCAAGCTTGTCGTCAGCCACATCCGGCACCTGAAGCCGTCTGGCCCCCGAGGCGCGCTCACGTTCCCAGCGCCGCACGATCGAGGTTCGTCCGAGTGCCGACCCTGTTCCGTTTCCTCGCCACCCTCGCCATCCTGGCCGGGCTCGCCTTCGCGGGGATGTTCGCGCTGGCGACCTTCGTGGTGCCGACGCCGCGCGAGATGAGCGTGACCATCCCCGCCTCGAAGCTCCAGCCGCCGAACCGGTGACGCGGGCACCGACCCCTCCTCCGAACCGGGCCGCCAAGATTCCTGCGGCCGAGATGCCTGCGGTCGAGATCCCCGCGGGCGAAATGTCCGCGGGCGACGTCCTGATCCGCGACTACCTCGATATGCTCGCCGCCGAGCGGGGCGCGGCCGCCAACACCCTCGCGGCCTACCGGCGCGACCTCGCCGACTACCTCTCCGCCCTGGCGCGGGGCGGGCACGACCCCGTCGCGATGGAGGCGGCTCCCGTGCGGGCCTACCTCGCCGACCTCGAGACGCGCGGCCTCTCGGCCGCCTCGGCGGCCCGACGCCTGTCCTGCATCCGGGGCTTCCACCGCTTCCTCTACGCCGAGGGCCTGGCCGAGGACGATCCCAGCGCCCCGATCGGCGGCCCGCGCCGGGTCCGGGCCCTGCCCAAGGTGCTCTCGGTGGCGGAGGTCGACCGGCTGCTGGCGGTGGCGCGCCAAGGGGCGACCGGCCGAGGGACGACAGAAGATGGCGCGGCCGGTGATGGGGCGGCGGCGCGTGCGCGGGGCACGCGCCTGCTCTGCCTGATCGAGCTCCTCTACGCGACGGGCCTGCGCGTCTCGGAACTCGTCGCCCTGCCCCGGGCGGCGGCCTCCACGAAGGAGCGCTACCTGGTGGTCAAGGGCAAGGGCGGACGCGAGCGGCTGGTGCCCCTCACGGAGATCGCCCGGAGCGCCATGCGCGACCACCTCGCCCACCTGCGCGCCGACGGCCCCTGGCTGTTCCCCGCCGACAGCGAGAGCGGGCACCTGACCCGGCAGTCGTTCGCCCGTGATCTGAAGACGGTGGCGGCGGCGGCCGGCCTCCGGGCGGACCGGGTCAGCCCGCACGTGCTGCGCCACGCCTTCGCGAGCCACCTCCTGCAGAACGGCGCGGACCTGCGCATCGTCCAGGAGCTTCTCGGCCACGCCGACATCTCGACGACGCAGATCTACACCCACGTCCTCGACGAGCGCCTGAAGAGCATGGTCCGCGACCTGCATCCGCTGATGGACGCGTGAGACCCGGCGGCGGCACGGGGCCGTCGCCGGACATCCCCCCAGGCCTGGCTGACGACCCGGAAGGGCGCCTCAGCCCTCCGCCTCCTCATGCAGGGTGTCCTCGATATAAAGCTGCGCCAGCAGCACCTTGGCCACCGCCATCAGCGGCAGAGCCAGGGCGATGCCCCAGAGGCCGAAGATCACGCCGAGCACGAGCTGCCCGGCGAAGATCGTGGCCGGGGGGATGTCGAGGGCCTGCTTCTGGATGAAGGGCGTCAGCCCGTAGCTCTCCAGGGTCTGCACCGCCAGGTAGACGCCGAGGGCCCCGAGGAGCGCGGTGGTTCCCGAGGCCAGGGAGGCCAGCAGGATCACGACGCCGGCGATGAGCGGTCCGATGGTCGGGATGAAGGCGAGCAGCCCGGCCTGGAGGCCGAGGATGAGGGCGCCGCCGATGCCCAGGAAGGCGAGGCCCGCCCAGGTACAGACGAAGATCACCGCCATGGTGATGAGCTGGCCGAACAGCCAGTGGCGCAAGGTCTCGCCCATGCCGTCGAGGAGGGCGGTGGCGCGGTCCCGGTGCGCCGGCGGCACGAAGCGCACGAGTCCGTCCCGGTAGGCGCCCGGATCCGCCGCCACCGAGAGGCCGAGGAAGATGATGACGAGGGCGTTGCCCAGCGCGCTGAACAGGCCGATCACCACGGTGGCCGCCGGCCCGAGCACGCTGCCGGCATCCGACAGCAGCGAGCCGGGGCTCTTCATCGCCCCCGAGGCGAGGCCCGCGAGGCCGCCCGACTTCTGGCCGGAGGCCACGGAATCGTCGTTGCGCTGAGGGCCCGAATCCCCTCCGCCGCCGGATTTCGCATCACCGCCGCCGGGGGCAACGGCCTTGCTCTCGCTGTCCTTGCTCTCGCCGCCCTTGTTTTCGCCGCCCTTGCCCGGGGCGATCTCGGGCACGTCGATGCCGTAATCCTTCAGCCGGTCGCGCACGGTGCCGGCCTGGGACGCCACGGTCTGGCCGAGGTCCCGCCCCTGCTGCACGATCGTGGCGCCCCCGAAGGCGATGAGGGCGAGGGTCAGGCCGGCGAGCACGAGGCTGACGAGGCTGAGGCGCAGGCCCCGGCTTCCCGGCAGGACCTTGCCGAGAAGCCGCGTCAGGCCGTCGAGGAAGACGCCGAGCAGGATGCCGGCGAAGACGAGGAGCAGCGTCGAGGCCGCCATCCAGGCGAGCGCCAGGACGGCGATGAAGGCCACGACGGCGATGCCGGAGACGGCGAGGGACCAGCGGCGCGGGCGCGGGCCGGCGGGCTCCTCGCTGAGGAAGGGAATGGCCATGAACGGTGTGAACTCCTGGCATGCCGGGTCTGGCACGCGGATGTCGGACGGGTCTCCGGGCAGGCCCGGCCGCGCTGCGCCCGGCCCATCCTGCGGGAGGATGTCGCCAGCTCAGCTTGGGTTCCGCCGCTTGGTGCCGTGACCGGCCGGCATCCGCGCACCGCTAGCGCGGGGCGCCGGCTTCCTGATCCCAGCGCGCGGCGGCGTGGTCGTCGGCCTCCGTCGCCTCGACCCAGCCGCCCGTGGTGCCGTCGGCGAGGTGCTCGCGCTTCCAGAACGGGGCCCGCGTCTTGAGGTAATCCATCAGGAAGCTCGCGGCCTCGAAGGCGGCGATCCGGTGGCTGGACGCGGTGACCACGAGGACGATGCCCTCCCCCGGGGCGACGAGGCCGTGGCGGTGGATCACGCACACGCCCTGGAGCGGCCAGCGCGCGCGGGCGGTCTCGACCACCCGGCCGATCTCCGCCTCGGCCATCCCGGGATAGTGCTCGAGCTCGAGTCCCGTGAGGCGACCGCCCTCGTCGCGGCACAGGCCCGTGAAGGTGACGATGGCTCCGGCGCTGCCGCCGAGATCGCGGGTGAGCCGGGCGATCTCGGCGCTCGCGTCGAAGGGTGCGCTCTGGATGCTGACATCGGACATGGGCTTCCCCGGGCTGGTCTCGGAACGGCGGGTGGGAACAGAGCGGGTGGGAACAGAGCGGGTGGGTACAAGGAGAGTGAAGAAGGGAGGTGGGAACAGGCGGTCGAAACTAGGGGTCGGGAACCGGGGCTTGGGCGGACCGCGTTCGGGCGGTACACCCTTGACGAGGCCCGGCGAACCTGCCCTCACGGGCACGGGCGCTCTATGCCCCCGAACGCCCGGCGACACCACCGGGATGCGAAGGACATTTTCGCTGTGACCCCAGACCTGATCCTGCCCCATGACGGCGTCCTGCCGGTGTTCTCGGCCCGTCCGGTCTGGTGCGGCCGCGCGAGCACGGTGATCGGCGACGCCACCCTCGGCGCCCAGGCCTGGCTCGGCGACCACAGCGTGATCCGCGCCGACGGCGACCGGATCGTCATCGGCGAGCGCTTCTGGCTCGGCCACCGCTCCACCGTCCACATCGCCACCAACACCTATCCGACCCTGATCGGCGACCGGGTGACGGTGGGCCGCAATGCCGTGGTGCATGCCTGCACCGTCGGCTCGGACGTGGTGATCGAGGACGACGCCATCGTGCTCGACGGGGCGAGCGTGGAGAGTGGCGTGCTGATCGAGGCGGGGGCCACCGTCTTCCCGCGGGCGCACCTCGCCGCCGGCTTCGCCTATGCGGGCAGCCCCGCCAAGCCGGTGCGGGCGATCAGCCTGCCGGAGATCGCCGAGCAGGCGGAGCGCCTGCGCGAGGCCTCCGGCGACCTGCCGGCCCCGCCGGCCGCCGATGAGCCGGAACACGATCCCAGCGTCTACGTCGCCCGCACCGCGCGCCTGCGCGGCCGGATCGCCCTCGGGGCCGGCTCCACGGTGCTGTTCTCCTGCGACCTCCACGCCGAGGTCGGTCCCATCGTGGTCGGAGCCAACACCAACATCCAGGACAACACGGTCATCCGGACCCGGGGCGAGGGCGTCGTCCTGGGACGCGACACCACGGTCGGGCACAATGTCCGCCTGTCCGACTGCCGCATCGGCGCGCGCGGCCTCATCGGCATCGGCTGCGTCGTCGCCCCCGGCACCGTGATCGCGGACGACGTGCTGCTGGCCGCCGGCGCCACCACCGACCCGGGCCAGCTCCTGGAGGGCGGCCATCTCTGGGGCGGGCGCCCGGCCCGCATCCTCGGGCCCCTCGATGCCGAGAAACGCGCCATGATGGCCCGGGTGGTCGAGGGCTATGTGGCCCACGGCGTGGCCTATCGGCAGGCGGAAGCGGCGCTGCCATAGCCCCTCCAGGCCGAGAAGATCGGCACCGTGGCAGGTATTGCCGCGCTGCTCAGGCCGCCGCGACAAGATCGGCGACCGGTCTCATCCCTGCATCACTTGAAAAATGGGACAGGGACGCATCGAAGTTTTTGGGAACGCCTTGCACCGAGCCGACGTTGTTCGGCCCCAGTTGCAGTGGTGCAAGGAGTTCTTCATGAAAGCCGTCACGCTCGCCCTCGCCAGCACGTTCGCCCTGACCACGATCGCTTTCGCCGCCGGCAGTGGTCCGGGATCCGCGAACAACGCACCGGGACAGGAGATGCAGCAGAACGGGTCTCAGTACGGCTCCCCCGGTGCCTCGGGTTACGCGCCCGGCCAGGAGAAGGGCGCGACCACGGGCTCGACCGGCCACTCAGGCATGGGGTCCCATGAATCCGGGGCCGGCACCGCGTCGGGCAGCACCGGCACGAAGTCCGGCGCCGGCAGCCGCTGACTCTGAAATCAGGAAGGGCCCCGAACGTGCCCCTTCTCATGTTCTGGCGATCGTGGGCACCGCTCAGGCGGCGCGCACGGTGGCCAGGAAGCGCTGGACCTCGGCGCTGAGGTGCTCGGACTGGCGCGAGAGCTCGGAGGCGGCGCCCAGTACCTGGGCGGCGGCCGCGCCGGTCTCCTCGGCCGCGCCCGCCACGCCCGCGATGTTGGTCGTCACCGCCCCCGTGCCCATCGCCGCCTGCGCCACGTTGCGCACGATCTCCTGGGTGGCCGCCCCCTGCTCCTCCACCGCCGCCGCGATCGTCGTTGCAACCCCGCTGATGTCCTGAATACGTGCGGTGATGCTGCCGATCGCCGAGACAGCGCGCGCTGTCGAGCCCTGGATCTGGGCGATATGCCCGCCGATCTCCTGCGTAGCCCGCGCCGTCTGGTTGGCCAGCTCCTTGACCTCGGCGGCCACCACCGCGAAGCCTCGGCCCGCCTCGCCGGCCCGCGCCGCCTCGATGGTGGCGTTGAGCGCCAGCAGGTTGGTCTGC